>JBKDZO010000030.1:0-2237 GCA_047971285.1 Beutenbergiaceae bacterium
GGTGGTGATGACCACCGAGGTCCTCCGCAACATGATCTACGCCGGATCCGCCACGTTGCGGGGTCTGGGCTTCGTGGTCATGGATGAGGTGCACTATCTGGCCGACAGGTTCCGCGGTGCCCTGTGGGAGGAGGTCATCATCGGGTTGGCGCCCAGCGTTCAGGTGGTGTCGTTGTCAGCCACGGTGAGCAACGCTGAGGAGTTCGGCGCCTGGCTTCAGGAGGTACGCGGCGACGTGGCGCTCGTGGTGAGCGAACGCCGCCCGGGTCCCGCTGTTCCAGCATGTGATGGTCGGTCGCCGGCTGCTCGATCTGTTCTCCACCGAGGCGCCGACAGCAGTGATCGGAGAGCAGCCCCGGACCCGGGCGGAGGTCAATCCCGAACTCGTTCAGATCAGCAAACAGGAGTCCCGCGAGGTCCGCGACGACCGCCGCCGTCCCCGCAGCCGGGCGGTCCGGGGCCGGATCGAGGCCCGCCGAGGAGGTAGCGCTGCCACCCACCGGCTGATCCCGCGTCGCGACGGCGCCGTGGAGAAGCTCGATGCCGAGGGCCTGCTCCCGGCGATCTACTTCATCTTTAGCCGCAAGGGCTGCGACCAGGCGGTGCGACAGCTGCTCCAGTCCGGGGTGCGGCTGACCGGCCCTGATGAACGAACAGCACTGGAGGACCTCGCAGCCCGCGCCACCGCCGGGCTGGCGGCCACCGATCTAGAGGCCCTGGAGTACCCGGCCTTCCTGGAGGCACTGCGGCGGGGGATCGCGGCACACCATGCCGGGCTGTTGCCGGCCTTCAAGGAATACGTGGAGGAGGCCTTCGTCCGCGGCCTGGTGAAGGTGGTCTTCGCCACCGAGACCCTCGCGCTCGGCATCAACATGCCCGCCCGCAGCGTGGTGCTGGAGAAACTTGTCAAGTTCAACGGGGAGAACCACGCCGACATCACTGCCGGGGAGTACACCCAGCTCACCGGCCGGGCAGGCCGGCGCGGCATCGACGTCGAGGGGCACGCGGTGGTGTTGTGGCAACGCAACATGGATCCCCGACAGGTCGCCGGCCTAGCATCCCGACGCACCTATCCGCTGCGCTCCAGCTTCAGCCCCACCTACAACATGGCCGTGAACATGGTCGGCCGGGTCGGGCGGATCCGTGCCCGTGGACTGCTGGAACAGAGCTTCGCCCGATTCCAGTCCGACGCGTCGGTGGTCGGTATCGCGCGAGCGGTGGCCCGCAACACCGAGCGTATCCCCGGCCTGTGGGACCAGGCCGGCTGCGACCGGGGCGATTTCATCAGCTATGCCCGCATCCGGGCCGAGATCTCCGCGCTCGAAACTGCCGCTGCCCGGAACCGGAACAGGACCGGCGTGCCGAAGTGCTATCAGTTCTCGCCGAGCTGAGACCCGGGGACATCATCGGAGTTCCCGCCGGTCGCCATGAGGGCTGGGCCGTCGTCATCAACCCCGGAACCGGCCGGGACCGGAACCAGCCCTCCCCGCTGATGATGACCGAGGAGCGGCAGGTGAAGAAGCTGTCCGCCACCGACTTCCCCACCCCACCGACAGTCGCTAGCCGGATGCGCGTTCCGAAACACTTCGATCCACGGCAGAAGAAGGACCGTCGCAACCTCGCAGCCGCCTTCCACAGTCGGCTCGGCACCCTCGACACCGCGCCGGAGCGGTATCCGCAGGCCGCCATGAACGCCGACGTCGCAGCTGAGGTTTCCCGACTGCGCGACGAATTCAGTGAGCATCCCTGCCATCACTGTCCCGACCGGGAACAGCATGCCCGTGCTGCCGAGAAGGCACTCCAGGCCGAGCGGGCGACCGCTGACCTGCAGCGGCAGGTGGACCGGCGCACCCGCTTCGACAGGGTCTGCACCGTGCTGGTGGCGCTGGGATACCTGGCCAGCGACGGCGACTCGGTCACTGACGCCGGCCGAATGCTGGCCCGGATCTACTCCGAACTCGATCTGGTCACCGCGGAGTGCATCCGGGCCGGTACCTTCGATGAACTCGACCCGGCCGAGTTGGCAGCCGTTGTCAGCTCCTTGACCTATGAGTCTCGAGGTGGGGCGCAACGGGCACCGGTACGCATGCCGAACCGCTCCACAGAGATCGCCCAGACGATGGTGCGACGGACATGGCGTGACATCTCGCTCATGGAGCGGGACCAACGCCTGCCCGCCGGCCGTGATCCCGACATCGGATTCGCCGAAGCCACCTACGCCTGGGCCACCGGGGTTC
>JBKDZO010000031.1:0-1537 GCA_047971285.1 Beutenbergiaceae bacterium
TGGCCACCTCGCGCACCGACTCGGCGTCGATCGCGGCCTCCCGGTCCTTCTCAGCCGCGAGCCGCCCCTCGGCCTTGGCGACGACCTTGCTGGCGACCACCACGACGTCGTCCTCGCGCACGCCGACCGAGCCATCGGGCCAGCTCAACCCGGCAAGCACCGGCGTGAGCACCGCGGCCAGGTCGGTGCCGGAGGTGATCTGCGGAATCCCCTCCGGCGCCTGCGCCAGCAGCATCAGCGGGACAGCGCGGGCAGCACGTCACGCCCGAAGACCTCGATCCACTCAGCCTGGTTGCGGCCCACGTTGTGCAGGTAGATCCGGTCGAACCCCAGGTCCACGTACTTCTGGATCTCCGCCCGGTGCCGGTCCGGGTCGGCAGAGATGATCATGCGGCCCTCGAAGTCCTCCGGCCGCACCAGCTTGGCCATCTGCGCGAACTCGAACGGGGAGCGGATGTCGGCCTTCGGGAACTTCATCCCGCCGTTGGGCCACTCGACCATGGCGTTGGTCAGCGCCTCCTCATCGGTGGCCGCCCAGGACATGTGCAACTGCAGCACCTTGGGCATCGACGCCGGGTCCTTGCCCGCCTCCCGGGCTCCGGCGTCGAACCTGTCGAACAGCCCGGAGATCTTCTCCAGCGGTGCTCCCACGGTGATCAGGCCGTCCGCGTGCCGCCCGGCTCGTTTGGCGGTGATCGGCCCGGCGGTTGCGACCAGGATCTGCGGCGGCTGCTCCGGCATCGTCCACAGCCGGGTGGATTCCAGCTTGTAGAACTCACCGGCATGCTTGACGTCCTTGCCCGCCAGCGACCCGGTGAACAGCTTCTTGATGATGTCGATCGCCTCGAACATCCGGTTGATGCGCTCGGGTGCCTCGGGCCAGTACTGCGCCACGATGTGCTCGTTGAGCGCCTCCCCAGACCCCAGGCCGAGCCAGTGCCGACCCGGGTACATGGCCGCCAGCGTGGCGCTGGCCTGCGCGACCATCGCCGGGTGCCACCGGAACGTCGGGGCCGTGACCCCAGGCCCGAGATCGCCCGTGGTGCGTTCCCCGACGGCGGTCAGCACGTTCCAGACGAATGCGGCCTGTCCCTGTTGCGGCACCCAGGGCTGGAAGTGGTCGGCCGCCATCACACCGCTGAATCCGTGCTGTTCAGCGAGCCGGCAGTACTCGACCACCTCCATCGGTGCGAACTGCTCCAGCATGGCCGCGTATCCGAAGGTGAGCGTCATGCCGCCATCCTTGCATCACTGGTTGCTCGGCGGCTCGGTGAGCGTGAAGGTGTCGCCCTCGCGGGTGCCGACCATGGTGACCTGCGCCCACCGGACCCCGGACTCCTCCTCGAACCGCAGGCCATCCCAGGAGAACCCGACGAGATCGACCGGGTCCCCGCACTGTGGCGGGTAGGACTCCATCACCGCGCCGCAGTACTGCGGTCCGGCATTGGCTTCGATGACCGTACCGGTCAGGGTCTGGGTGGAGGAGCAGCCGGCGAGCACCAGCACGGCCGCGGCGAGCAGCACCGGACCACACCGC
>JBKDZO010000032.1:0-41610 GCA_047971285.1 Beutenbergiaceae bacterium
CACCCCCGTCACCTACACCTGGGACTTCGGCGACGCCACCCCACCAGTAACCACATCCACCCCCGGCGCCCCCTACCCCCACCACACCATCACCCACCTCTACACCACCACCCCCAGCCCCGGCCCAGGAACCACCCTCACCCTGACCACCTCCTGGCAAGGCCAAATCCAAATCACCGGCACCAACACCTGGCACCCCAACGCCGGACTAGCAACAACAACCACCACCACACCACCCATCGACATCGTGGCCATGACCATCCGACTGATCCCCAACCAGTCCGACCACCCCGACTAGCGCCAGGCTGGGCAGCCTGGTGGCTCAGGTGCTCAGAAGAACTCGCTCACCCTGCGCGCGGTCAGCCCGCCGTCGACAGCCAGCGTTTGTCCGGTGATCCAGGAAGCCTCCTGTGAGGCCAGGAACGCCACCGCCGCCGCTACGTCATCCGGTTCCCCGACACGGCCCAGCGGGTATTGCTGGGCGAACGCGTCCGGTCCACCGATGCCGTCCCACACCCGGGTGCGGATGGTGCCCGGAGCGACTGCATTGACCCGCACCCCGTCGGGGGCGAACGCCGAGACCAGGTTCGCGGTCAGCGCGATCAGCCCTGCCTTCGCCGTCGAGTACGCCTCAGACGCCAGCGGCAGCAACCCATTGACCGAGGCCACGTTCACGATCGCTCCGGCCTCGCTGGAGCGTAGATGCGCAGAGGCGGCCCGGCACATGCGCACCACGCTCATCAGATTCAGGTCCAGGCTCCACTGCCACACGTCGTCGTCGACCTGCTCGAACGACGGCTCATGCACTGCGCCACCGGCCACGTTGACCAGCACATCGATGCGTCCGAAGTGCTCAACCACCGCCGCCACCGCCCGGGTGATGCTGGCTCCATCCAGGACATCGACAGCGAGGGCCAGGTGCCCGGCACCATCCGGGCTGGGCAAAGCTGCAACGTGCTGTCGCGCCCGTTCGTATTCCGTATCCAGTGCGGCTACTCGGGCACCCTCATGGGCCAGCCGGGAAGCCACAGCCGCCCCGATTCCATTCGCCGCTCCGGTCACCACTGCTACCCGGCCGGCGAAACGTGAAACCTGCTTCATGCACACAGCGTGACACGGCTGCCGAGAAACCACGTACCGTGTGCCAGTGACCAAGACGGCCCGGAGCATCGCGCTGGAGGTGCTCGGGTGGGTCCTCGTGGTGGCTGGACTGGCCGCGCTGGTGCTGCCCGGGCCAGGCCTGCTGATGGTCTTCTCCGGCATGGTGATCTTGTCCCAGCGCTACGAATGGGCGGAGAAGCGGCTGCGCCCGCTGGAGATCCGGGCGATGCGTGGCGCGGCCCGGAGCGTGGCCACCTGGCCCAGGGTCGCCCTGTCATTCCTGTTCTCCGCATGCATCATTGCCACCGGTGTGGTGTGGTTCATTCGGCCCCCAGCACCGCAGTGGTGGCCGCTGGCCGAACACTGGTGGCTACTGGGCGGCCGTGGCACCGGCACCACATTGATGCTCTCCGGCCTCATCGCTATCGGCCTGGTGGTGTGGAGCATCCGACGCTTTCACGGCAAGCCGGAAGCTGTCGCCGCCATCGATGACCTGGCCAAGCGCACCTGAGGGCAAGGACCATCGTCCCGGCCTGCCGCCGCCAGTGCCGGGTTAGGCTCGACACGGTCAAGGGCCATCGCGCCACCCACCACAAGACCCGAGGTCACCATGACCGAGACCGCCTGGAGTGCCGACGATGAGGACGCGTCTGCCTCGACCATGAGCGACGTGGAGTGCTGGGAGTTCCTGGGCCAGCACGAGTTCGGCCGCCTGGCCTTCCATCTGGTCGGCGAGGTGCACATCACGCCGTTGAACTACTACCTGGATGATCGGGAATTGATCTTCCGGACAGCGGAAGGCAGCAAGTTCCTGGCGGTACACATGAAGGACGACGTCGCGTTCGAGGTAGATCAGATCGAAGGAACCAGCGCGACCTCGGTGGTGCTGCGGGGCACGGCGCGCACGCTGGAGGGCGACGACGCCCGCCGGGCCGCCGACTTGCCGCTGCGCCCCTGGATCGGCACCAGCAAACACAACATCGTCGCGGTCAGCGTCAACGAGATCAGTGGCCGCCGGTTCCGGCTCGCCGAACCTCATACCGCGTAGGCCGCGGACCAGAGCAGGCACCGCCGTCATCAAGGCGGATATCGGTGGTGCCGGTCGGCGCGACTAGGGGACGGGCGCCGGCAGCAAGCAGGCCCGGCACCCGTGGGGGTACCGGGCCTGCGGGCAGGCGTGTCCGGACTATTTGCCGGCGACGACCTGGATCTCGATCGACGCGGCAACGTCGTCGTGCAGGCGCACCGAAACCTGGTGGCTGCCCAGCGACTTGATCGGGTTCTTGACCTCGATCTTGCGACGGTCCAGCTCCGGGCCACCGGAGGCGGCGACGGCAGCCGCGATGTCGGCGGTGGTGACCGAACCGAACAAGCGACCGCTCTGACCGGCCTGCACACTGACGCGGACCGGCTTGGCCTGCAGCAGATCACGCGCGGCCCGAGCACCTTCGACGGTAGCGATCTCGCGCTTGCGCCGGGCGGTCTGGATCGCGTCGATCTGCTTCTGCGCACCCTTGGTCCAGCCGGTGGCCAGTCCGCGCGGGAGCAGGTAATTACGGGCGTAGCCGTCCTTGACCTCGATGACATCGCCGGGCGCACCCAGGCCGGTCACCTCGTGGGTGAGGATGAGCTTCGTCGTCATGGTGAATGCCCCTTTCTCAGCGGCCGGAGCCGGAGTAGGGCAGCAGCGCCATCTCGCGGGCGTTCTTGACGGCCTTGGCGATCTTGCGCTGTTCCTGCACGGTGACACCGGTAACCCGGCGGGCCCGGATCTTGCCACGGTCCGAAATGAACTTGCGCAGCGTGACGGTGTCCTTGTAGTTGATCCCGTTCTCCAGAACGGGACGCTTGACCGGCTTCACCTTCTTGATGACCGGCTTGCGAGTTTTCCTCGCCATGTGATGTCTCCTTGGGTACGGATCGCGCGCTGGGCCTGCGCCCCGCGTGCGTAAGTGGGTTTAGAAGGGGGGCTCGTCGGAGAACGACGAACCGCTGGAGGACGCCCACGGGTCTTCGGCCGACTGGCCGCCCCCGCTGTTCTGGCCGCCGCTGTAGCCACCGCCGCCACCGAAGTTGCCGCCGCCACCGCCGCGCTGGGCGCGGGTGACCTTGGCGGTGGCATACCGCAGTGACGGGCCGACCTCGTCGACCTGCATCTCGACCACGGTCCGCTTCTCACCCTCACGGGTTTCGTAGCTGCGCTGCACCAGGTTGCCGATGACGACGACGCGGGTGCCCTTGGTCAAAGACTCGGCCACGTTCTCGGCCGCTTCACGCCAGATCGAGCAGCGCATGAACAGCGTGTCGCCGTCCTTCCATTCACTGCTCTGGCGGTCGAACTGCCGAGGAGTGCTCGCAACGGTGAAATTGGCGACCGCAGCACCGGAAGGGGTGAACCGCAACTCGGGGTCCGCCGTCAGGTTCCCGACGACGGTGATCTTGGTTTCGCCTGCCATGGTGACTCCTTCGCGGTGCTCAGTGAGCGTCGGGGCGGATGAGCTTGGTGCGCAGCACCGACTCGTTCAGCCCGAGCTGGCGGTCCAGCTCCTGGGCGAGTTCGGGCGTAGCCGTCATATCGACGACGGCGTAAATGCCTTCGGAACGCTTGGCGATGTCGTAGGACAGCCGCCGCTTCCCCCAGATATCCGTCTTCTCGACCGATCCGCCACCCGTGGTGATCACGGAGAGGAACTTCTCGAGCGACGGGGCAACCGTGCGCTCATCGATCTCGGGGTCGAGGATGATCATCAGTTCGTACTGACGCATGTGTGTACCCACCTCCTTCGGTCTAGGCGGTCACGGCATCTCCGTGACAGGAGGGTCATGCGCTGCGTCGTCGTGCGGATGCGCGACGACGCAAACCACGACATCTTAGCGGGTTCCTTCGCTGACCGTCTCATCCGGTCGTCAGCAGCAGCAGATACCCGGCAACGGCCAAAGCGATCGTGGCGATCGCGGCCACCCGCACGCGCCTCGCCTCGCGAATGGACCGGACAAAGACCAGGGCGACGACCGCGAGTACTGCAGGAATCCAACCGGTGAACGCCATGGCCGCAAGAATGAACACGGTCAGCAGGAGATAGTCCCAGGGATCGGTGCTCAGACGGTCGAGAATCCGATCGAATCCGACCAGGAACCACAGCATCAGGATCCAGACCAATCCGACCCCGACCATCGTGCGGGCCCGGTCCCATCGCCGGTTCAGGTCGTTGGGCGTCATGGGCGCATCTACCTCCACTAGTGGACCCTCGGTGCCACGTCGGGTACGGGCTGGCACCAGCACGTCTCGACAGCGTCGCGGCCACCGGGCCGACCGGGTTGCGCATTGCACCTGTCACACAAATCCAATCATCTGCCCGCCACCCACGCATGCAGAAAATGCGGCCTTTTCGACAGTTTGTGTCCCCGGAAACTACCGTGTCCATTCTGTTATTGACTACTGTCTAGGACTTCCTTCTACTATCGCCTATTGCGTCCATCGCGGGACCCGGTCGATGACACCGTGCCCCTGGGACGTGGTTCATCCGGCCGTCAATCCCCCCGCTGCCGCTGCCGAGTCCGCTCTGGGCTGGGCCGTGTCCATCGACTCTGGCGTGCCGGGCATATTGACCGCATTTTAAGGAGGATGGGCCCGATGAAGGCTCTATCGAAGAAGGGTGCAGCTGTCTTTGCCGCAGGTGCGCTCCTGATCACTGCCGGGTGTTCAACCGGCAATGGTGAGGGCGACGGCGCGCAAGCCGCCGGCGACTACACCACCACCGCGATGACCGACGGCACGACGTCGTACACGCTGGTGGACAACCCCGGGGGTGCCACGTTGTCGTTCGCGACCGATGGCCCGATCGGGATCGTGGAAGAGGAGGTCGACGGCGCGCTGCTGGCCTTCAAGGACGCGAACGCCAACGGCGAGCTGGACCCGTTCGAGGACTGGCGCAACGACGCCCAGACTCGCGCCGCTGACCTATCGTCTCAACTGAGCATGGAACAGCTGACTGGTTTGTCACTCTTCTCCTTCCCGCAGTCGGAGCCTGGTTCGGGCGTCAGCGATCCTCAGACCGCCATGATCGACTCGGGGCTGCGCAGCGTGCTGGTCGATGGTGACGGAACCATCGAGGAGCGTGTGACCTGGTCCAACGGCATCCAGGCCTACGCCGAATCGCTGGCCTCGCAGGAGACCCCGTTCGTCCCGGTGAATGTGGCCGTGAACCCGCAGTCGCAGGTGAGCTATGCGCCCAACACCGTGGTGTCCAAGTGGCCGTCACTGCTGGGCCTGGCAGCCACCGGTTCGGAGGAGACGATGCTGGAGTTCGGTCAGATCACCTCCGCCGAATACCGCGCACTCGGCTTCACCGACGCCCTGGCACCGCAGATCGACCTGGCCAGCGAGCCACGCTGGCTCCGGCTCGCCGACACCCTGGGTGAAGACCCCGACCTGGCCGCCTCGCTGGCAGCCGCCTACGTCGAGGGCTACCAGAACACCTACGACGACAGCGGTGAGGCCATCGGCTGGGGCACCGATTCCGTCGCCACGACCATTAAGCACTTCCCCGGGGATGGCCCCGGCGAGGGTGGTCGTGAGTCGCACATGGAAATCGGCGCGTACGCCGTATACCCCGGCGACAACCTGGATCAGCACGTTGCGGTGTTCGAGGCGGCAATCGCCTCGGCGAACGTGATGACGTCCTATTCCATCGGTGTGGACGGAAACGGTGAGCCCCTGTTCGAGCAGGAGGTCGGTACCTCCTACGACAAGGGCAAGATCGACCTGCTGCGTCAGGACCTGGACTACCAGGGTGTGATCGTGACCGACTGGCTGGTGTTCACCAGCATCTACGACGAGGGTGCCTTCTACGGCACCGGCTGGGGTGAGCCCGTCGAGGCGATGACCATCCCCGAGCGGCTGCAAACCATCATCGAACTCGGTACCGACCAGATCGGTGGTCTGGGTGAGGCCGAGCCGATGCGTGAGGCCTACGCCCTGTGGGACGAGCGGTTCGAGGCCGGCGAACTCGAGGTCGACGCTCAGACGCGCTGGGCCGAGTCCGCGGCACGGATCATGGTGCCCTACTTCGAGGCCACGTTCTACGACCACCCGTTCCTGGACATCGAGAACTCCTTGTCAGTGGTCGGCTCCGACGAGGCGGTCGCGGCCGGCCTGGACGCACAGCTGAACTCGGTGGTCATGGTGCAGAACGACGGCACCATCGCCGACGGCACGGATTGGTCGGACAAGACGGTCTACATTCCGCAGACCTACCAGGTAGCCCACGGCGGCGATCTGCGTCCGGTTCCGTACTCCTACGGCCCGGTGCTGGACCTGGAGGTTGCCGGTCAGTACTTCGGTGAAGTGGTGACCGACGAGGTCGAGCTCGACGAGAACGAGGAAGTGGTTTCCTTCACCGCGCCGGATCTGTCCGAGGTGGACCTGGTTCTGGTCGGTATGCGCAGCCCGAACAACGGTCACACCGTCTCCAGCGCGGGCTACAACACCGAGACCGGTCAGTACTACCCGCTGTCGCTGCAGTACAAGCCGTACACCGCAGACAACGCTTCGGTTCGTACCGAGTCCATCTCCGGACTGCTGCAGGAAGACGGGACCCGGGAGAACCGGTCCTACTTCGGCGCCACGTCGCAGATCTACAACGCGGCTGACTTCGAGGCCTTCGAGCGGGCCCAGGCTGCGATCGCGGCGTCCGGCAAGGACATCCCCGTGATCGTGGCGCTGAACGCCTTCAACCCGACGGTGCCCGCGGAGTTCGCCCCCACGGCCAACGCCGTCATCGTCGGATTCGGCACCAGCACCGAGGCGCTGGTTCAGGTCGCCACCTCGGGCCACGAGCCGCAGGGTGTGCTGCCGGTGACCTTCCCGGCATCGATGGAGGCCGTGGAGGCCCAGCTGGAAGACGTTCCGCTGGACACCGAGCCGTACGTCGATGGCGAAGGTAACGAATGGGCCGCAGGTTATGGGCTCAATTGGTCAGGTGTTCTCGGCTAACACCTGAGGTGCGAGGTGCTCTCCTGCCTCGCGCCATACTGCGGGGCGGGTCCGTCGGGGACCCGCCCCGCAGTGTCGTTTTCCCCCGGCGTCATTTCCCCCGGCCATTTAGTGATGCGGCGGCGGTTTAGTGAGTTGCCGCTCACTAAACGGCCGCCCGATCACTAAATCGCGGTGGGGCGTGGGGCGTGGCGCGGCTCGCGGGTGGGGGCTATCCGCCGTCGTCCACGCCCGGGTCTGGGTCCGGATCGGGGTCTGGGTCCGGATCGGGATCGGGATCCGGATCAGGATCGGGATCTGGGTCCGGATCGGGGTCGGTCGGGGTGGGCGTGGGCTCCTGCGTCGGCTCGGGCTCGGAAGGCTCCTGTGTGGGCTCCTGGGTCGGCTCCGGAGTCGTCGGCTCTTCGCTTGGAGTCTCGGACGGCTCCTGTGTCGGGCGCTGGGGGGTGCTGCGCGCGGGGAAGTCCACGACCGGCAGGTCCGCGACCGCCCCGGTCATGAACGTGGTCCAGATCGTCGTCGGCCAGGTACCGCCGGCCACCGGATCGGCCCCTCCGAATGGCGTCAGCTCCTCCTCGGTGCCATCCGGGCCGGGCTGGTAGAGCGCCACCGCCGTGGTCAGCTGCGGCACGAAACCCACGAACCATGCCGAGCGGTAGTCCTGCGAGGAACCGGTCTTGCCCGCGGCCGGGCGCCCGATCTCACTGGCGGTCTGCCCGGTACCGTTCTCGACCACCTGGGTCATGGCGTAGGTGGCGTCGGCGATCACCTGCGGGTCGAACATCTGCTCACCCGGCTGCTGCCCGGTGTAGCGCACGATGCCGTCGGCGTCGCTCGCCTGCGCCACGATGAAGCTGGTGTGCCGCTCACCACCATCGGCGATGGTGGAGTACGCGGTGACCATATCCAGCGGGTGCGGCGACGCCGAACCCAGCACGTTGGACGGCACCGCCTCCAGACCGGCGGTGTCCTCGGGCAATCCCAGCCGGTGCGCGACGTCGACCGTGTTCTCCGGCCCGACCTCGATATTCACCTGTGCGTAGACCGTGTTGACCGAGTTCTCGGTCGCTTCCACCAGATCGATATTGCCGCGGTTGACCCGGTCGAAGTTGCGCACCGTCCAACCGTCGATCTCCATGGGGGAGTTGCTCGGGAACTGCTGCTCCAGCGGCATTCCCGATTCCAGCGCAGCGATCAGTGCGAACGGTTTGAACGTGGACCCGCCCTGCGCGACGTCCTGCGTCACTCGGTTCCTGGGCTCGGACACGTAGTCGGGCCCGCCGTAGAGCGCCACGATCGCGCCGGTGGTGGGGTCCATCGACACCAACGCGACCTTCAGGTTCTCCGGCGCATCCTCCGGCAGGTCCTCCGCAGCGGCCACCGCCATCTGCTGCAAGGCAGGATCGATGGTCGTAACGATTTGCAGGCCACCGCCGTCGACCTCGGCCTCACTCATGCCGCCGCGCTCGATCAGCTCGTCCCGCACCATCGTGAGCAGATAGCCGTTCGGGCCTCCGAGAGAGTCCGAACCCACGTTCGGGATCGTCTCGGGGAATACCTGCTGATCCCGGTCCGACTGGCTGATGAACCCAGCTTCGACCATGTAGTCGAGCGTCCGTTCCCAGCGTTGCTGCGCTTGTTCGGGATCGACCGCGGGATCCCACTTGGACGGTGAGGGGATGACGCCGGCGATCAGCGCCGATTCGCTCACGGTGAGCTCACTGGCGGACTTGCCGAAGTACTCCTGAGCGGCCATCTCGATGCCGTAGGCACCGCGACCGAAATAGATGGTGTTGAGGTAGTTGCCCAGGATTTCGTCCTTGGACTGCTGCTGGTCGATTTTCAGCGCCAGGATCACCTCCCGCACCTTGTCGGCGTAACCGGCGGTCTGGCCGGTGTAGTAGCGCTCGACATACTGCTGGGTCAGGGTGGATCCACCCTGAGTGGGCAGGCCCCGCAGGTTGTTCCACAACGCCCGCAACAGCGCGATCGGGTCGACCCCGGAGTTGGAATAGAAACGGCGGTCCTCGGATGCTACGACCGCCTGTCCGACATAGTCCGGCAACGTGGTGGTATCGATGATCTCTCGGTCAACCTCCGCGAACGTGCCCATCGGCGTCGCGCCATCGGCGAAGTACACCGTGCTGGCATCGGCGAGCGCCAAGTCCTGCGGATCGGGCACCTCGGTGGTGGCGTAGAAGTAGAAGAACACACCCGCTCCGGAGGCCAGGACCGCCAGGAACGAAACCACCAGGAACCGCCAGCTCGGCAACCAGCGAACGATGGGGCCCTTCCCGGCACGCGGGTAGTTCCAGAAACCGGTCTTCTTGGAGCCTGCCTGCTTCGAGCCTGCCTTCTTCGCGCCGGCCTTCTTGGTTCCGGTCTTGGCGCCGGAACTCTTGGCGGCCGCCTGCGATGCGGCGGTGGTCGATGTCCGCTGACTACTGCTCGCGGCCTGGCTGGCGGGAGCGGACCGTACGCTGCGACGGGTCGGACCACCGGTACGGCCTGCCGGCGGCTGGGGGTCGCCGCCACGGGATCGGGCACTGCGGCGGGTAGGGCCGGTCGGCCTGCGCTCTGAGGGCACGCGCGACTCTCTCTCAATCTGAAATGGTGGGCGCGCTCAGTATCTATGGCGCTCCGCAAGAAGGCATCCGGCTCCCCGCAATTTTCACATCTTCCACGCTCGAAGTGCGGTGCGCGTCACGTTTCGCCGCCCACCATGGCGGACTTTGGTCCTGAGATTGCGCACCCGATCGCTGGCTAGCGTGATCGGATGAGCAGTCAGCGCAGCACTGTCGGCCCGGACCCACGATCCCCGCAACCGGCTGGAAAGCTCAGTCAGGCTCGATATGACCGGGAAATGATGCGACTGCAGGGCGAGTTGGTTCGACTGCAGGAGTGGATCAGAAGCACCGGCGCCCGGGTGGTCGTGGTGTTCGAGGGTCGTGACGCGGCAGGCAAGGGCGGAACCATCAAGCGGGTCACCGAGTACCTATCCCCGCGCATCGCCCGGATCGCGGCACTCCCGGCACCCTCGGACCGCGAGCGCACCCAGTGGTACTTCCAGCGCTACCTGGCTCAACTCCCGGCAGCGGGGGAAATGGTCCTGTTCGACCGTTCCTGGTACAACCGCGCCGGTGTGGAGAAGGTGATGGGGTTCTGCACCGACGACGAGTACGAACGGTTCATGCGCCAGTGCCCGCTGGTTGAGCGGATGCTCATCGACGACGGCATTCACCTACGCAAGTACTGGTTCTCGGTGACCGACGAGGTGCAGATCAAAAGGTTCCGCAAGCGGCTTGACGATCCACTGCGGCAGTGGAAACTCTCCCCGATGGACTTGGAATCGATCACCCGCTGGGAGGATTACAGCCGAGCCAAGGACGAGATGCTGGTGCACACCGATACCGAGTTCGCACCATGGCATCACGTGGCTTCGGACTCCAAGAAGCACGCCCGGATCAACATGATCGGCCACCTGCTGGACTCATTGCCCTACCAGGATGTAGACGGTTCCGCCGCAGTCACCGCCATGCCACAACGGCCCACCAGCACCGGCTACCGGCGCCCGGCCATCGACAGCTCCCACTACGTGCCCGACCGTGCCTCACTGCTGTGACCGGCCGATGCCGTGTACCCGCGGCAGCGCCTAGCTGGCCTCTGCGGCGTCATTGGCGCTGAGAGCCTTGAATGCCAGGCCGGCAACGGCACCACCAAGCAGGTTCGCCACCAGGAAGATCCAGATGTTGCTCCAGGCGAACAAGCCTGCGAACGAAGCACCAAAGGCCACTGCGGGGTTGAACGCACCTCCAGAGATGCCGCCGACCGCGATGGCACCGACCACGACGGTGAAGCCGATGGCCAGGCCGTAGAAGGAATTGCCCTCGGTGTCCTTGCTGGTGGCCACATTCAGCACCACCCAGGCCAGGGCGAAGGTGAACAAGAACTCGACCAGCAGGGCCGGAACGATCGCCGCGCCGGACAGGGCTTCAGCACTTCCGCTGGAACCGACCGCATAGCTGGCCAGTAGCGCTCCGGCCACACCCCCTGCCAGTTGCGCGGCCCAATACCCGAGCAGGTCGATACCCGCAAAGCCGCCACGCACCAAGGCTGCCGTGGACACCGCCGGGTTGAAGTGGCCGCCGGAGATATGGCCTCCGGCGTAGATCATCACCATGAGCGATGCACCGATCGCCAGCGGCGCCAGGGCCTGATCGGTCAGCACGGTGGCGACCACCGTGAACACCAGGAAGAAGGTCCCGATGAACTCGACTACGTACTTGCGCATGTGCCCTCCTTGTCAGGCACCGGGCGGTCAGGCTACTGGACCGACCAGAATCGGCGTACACACCGGGAGCGGCAGCAGCCGGTGCTGCTCGCTCAGCCCCCGGGGCGGTGAACAGCGCTCACAGTAACGCCGACTGCCCGCGAGCTGCGGCAAGCACGCCGCTCACCGGCACAGCTCGCTCAGGAATCCCGCCCGACTTGACGTGATCAGCTGCGTCGATGTATCAATTCGATACATCGAAAGGTGGGTATGCGTTCCCGATCAAGCGTGCTGGAGCTGGCGATCCTGGGCCAGCTCTCCGACACCCCCATGCATGGCTACGAGCTGCGCAAGCGGATCAACGCCACGCTCGGGCTGGTGCACGCACTCTCCTACGGATCGCTCTACCCAGCGCTGAAGTCCCTCACCACCGACGGCCTGATCGAGGCAGTCGACACCGTCGAGCCACCACACGCTCTGGCGAGTCGGCGAACCCGGATCGTCTACCAGCTCACGGCCGACGGCAAGGAACGACTGGCCCAATCACTGGGGGCCACAGACCCCAGTGCCTGGGAGGATGAGAACTTCGACGTCCGCTTCACGCTCTTCGCCGACGTCGAGCCGGAAGTTCGGCTGCGCATCCTGGAAGGCCGGCGGATGCGGATGCTGGAGCGCCGCGAAGCCATACGCGAACACATCGCCAAGGGCCGCGAGCGCCGGGACGCATGGACCGCCGAGCTCCAGCGCCACGGCCTGGAGCAGATCGACCGCGAGGTCGGCTGGCTGGAAGACCTGATCACCCACGAACGCACACCCGACCGCAGCTCATTACCACCCAAGCCCACCGAATCAGAGGAATAGTGAAAAGTATGGGTTCAATCCGCGTCGCCATCGCAGGAGTCGGCAACTGTGCCGCCTCGCTGGTGCAAGGCGTCCACTTCTACGCCGACGCCGACCCCCGCTCCAGCGTGCCAGGCCTGATGCACGTCGAGTTCGGCCCCTACCATGTCCGCGATATCGAGTTCGTCGCGGCGTTCGACGTCGACGCCAAGAAGGTCGGCTTCGATCTGTCCGAGGCGATCATCGCCAGCGAGAACAACACCATCAAGATCGCCGACGTGCCGCCACTGAACGTCCCCGTCCAGCGTGGCGTGACGCTGGACGGCCTGGGCCGCTACTACCGCGAGACCATCACCGAATCCGATGCCGCACCCGTCGACGTCACCCAGGCCCTACGCGACGCCAAGGCCGATGTGCTGATCTGCTACCTGCCCGTGGGTTCGGACGAGGCAGCGAAGTTCTACGCACAGGCAGCGATCGACGCCGGTGTTGCGTTCGTGAACGCACTGCCGGTGTTCATCGCGGGCACTCCGGAATGGGCACAGAAGTTCACCGACGCCGGGGTGCCCATCGTGGGCGACGACATCAAGTCCCAGGTGGGCGCGACGATCACCCACCGGGTCTTGGCGAAGCTGTTCGGCGACCGGGGTGTTGTGCTGGACCGCACGTTCCAGTTGAACGTCGGCGGCAACATGGACTTCAAGAACATGCTGGAACGCGACCGGCTGGAATCCAAGAAGATCTCCAAGACGCAGGCGGTCACGTCCAACGTCGATCACGAGCTCGGCTCTCGCAATGTCCACATCGGTCCCAGTGACTATGTCCAGTGGCTCGACGATCGCAAATGGGCCTATGTACGACTGGAGGGTCGCGCGTTCGGCGAGGTACCGCTCAACTTGGAATACAAGCTGGAGGTGTGGGATTCGCCGAACTCCGCGGGCATCATTATCGACGCTCTGCGCGCCGCCAAGATCGCCAAGGACCGCGGTATCGGCGGGCCGATCCTGTCGGCCAGTTCGTACTTCATGAAGTCGCCGCCGGAACAGTACGACGACGAAACCGCACGCGCTAAGGTGGAGGAGTTCATCGTCGGTCAAGCCGATCGGTGAATCACCACTCGTAGCAACCCCCTGACGAGACCGTCGGCCCAAGGCCGGCGGTCTCGTCGAATGGTGGCCCCTGGATGGGTCGCTCGGGCCTTCCTGCACTGCACAAGGACCGGGTAGGCAAGTTTCCCGCAACTTGTCATATAGATAGGGTTCCCCGTTGGAAGGTGTCGCCGTCGTCTGTGGCCATGCAAGGGAAGCTGATATGGAACAAGCGCTACAAGACTGCCTGGCTACCACCGGACCGGCGACCGGACCGCTGACCGCCCTGGTCGCTGTACTGCTCGTGGCAGGGATCGCGGCCGTGCTTGTCGCGCGCCGTCACCGCGTCTTGATGGCGATGGCGATGGTGCTCCTGGTCGGTGCCGCAGTCATGCCGGCGCCCACCGCCTCTGCGGCCTCCGAGGATTGCGTGCCGGCTACCCCGCCCGGCACGACCGTCCCGCCATCGACGCCACCCACCACCGTCCCGCCAACCACCGTCCCGCCGACGGAACCGCCGACCACGGTCCCCCCGACCGAGCCGCCGACCACGGTCCCGCCAACCACGGTCCCGCCGACCGAACCGCCGACCCAGTCGCCGACCACTCCGATCACCCCGGTGCCCACGTACACGCTGCCGCCATGGCCGGTGTTCCCGTTGCCGACGCCGCCGGAGGTGCCGTTGCCGACGATGACGGACATACCGACGCCGACGCTGACGGAAATCCCGCCGGAGAACTAGCAGTCGAGGGCGTCAGCGCTGGCTCCACCAGGCCCGCAACTCCTGCTCGGCACGTTCGGGGCCCAACGGCCCGTGCTCCATCCGCAGGGCCAGTAGGTGCTTGTAGGCAGCTCCGACGTCCTTTCCGGGCTGGATGCCGAGAATGTCCATGATCTGGGTGCCGTCCAGATCCGGCCGGATCGCCTTGACCTCTTCCTGCTGAGCGAGTTCGTCGATCCGTCGTTCGAGGTCGTCGTAAGCGTGGGCCAGCCGGGCCGCTTTGCGCTGGTTTCGCGTGGTGCAGTCTGCTCGGGTTAGCCGATGTAGCCGCTCCAGCTGTTCCCCGGCATCGGTGACATACCGGCGTACCGCCGAATCGGTCCAGGACGCCTCGCCGTAGCCGTGGAAGCGCAGGTGCAGGAACACCAGTTTGCTCACGGCCTCCGTCGTGGCCTTGTCGAACCGAAGTGCACGCATTCGCTTTCGCGCCAGCTTGGCACCGACCACCTCATGATGATGGAAGCTGACCCCACCACCGGATTCCAGTCTGCGGGTAGCCGGTTTGCCGATGTCATGCAACAGCGCTGCCAGCCGTAGCACCAGGTCTGGGCCGGGCACTGCCCCGGCATCATCGGTCTCCAGCGCGATGGCCTGGTCCAGCACGGTCAGCGTGTGCTCGTAGACATCCTTGTGCCGGTGGTGTTCGTCGATGGTCAGTTGCAGGCCGGGCAGCTCGGGTAGCACCACGTCCGCGAGCCCAGTCCAGGTCAGTAGCTCCAGTCCCGGCCGCGGATGTTCGGTCATCAGCAGCTTGACCAGCTCGCCCTGAATCCGCTCGGCCGAGACGATGGTGAGTCGCCCGGACATCGATGACATGGCCGCCATGGCATCGGTGTCGACCTCGAAACCCAACTGTGAGGCGAACCGAGCTGCCCGCATCATCCGCAGCGGGTCATCGGCAAATGACTGCTCGGGGCTTACGGGGGTACGAAGGATCCCCGCTGCCAGGTCGGTCAACCCGCCGAACGGGTCGACGAAGGTCAGGTCCGGAAGCCGCACCGCCATGGCGTTGACCGTGAAGTCCCGGCGCGACAAATCACCATCCAGACTGTCACCGAAGGCGACGTGGGGCTTTCGCGAGTCGGGTTCGTAGCGATCACTGCGGTAGCTGGTGACTTCAGCGACCACGTCGCCCTTGCGAGCGCCGATCGTGCCGAACTGCCTGCCCATGTCCCAATGCGCTTGGCCCCAGTCTGCCAGCAACTGCTCGGTCTGCTCTGGTCGCGCCGAGGTGGCGAAGTCGAGGTCGGCACTGGCATGACCGAGGAACGCGTCTCGAACCGGCCCGCCGACCAGCGCCAGTTCGTGGCCGGCAGCGCTAAAGCGGCGGCCTAACTCCACCGCCTCGGGTGCATACTGGGCAAGGACGCCCAGCGCTCGGCGGAGCAACCGCGGATCAGTTTCAGACACAGGAACCAAGCGTGCCACGTCGGCGGCTAATATCGCATTTCACGCCGCTGGCGTGGAGCGGCCAAGCCCGCCGATCTGCTCCCGTCTTGCACCAGCTTGTGCACTGCACCACGAGCTATGCAGCCGGACAATGTTGTTCACAAGATTAGTGGCTGACATTCGCCTCACACCTTCTCCTTCCTCAAGTCCGTAGCGCTCCGAGGTTCCGTTGACCAAACCCCTGCCTATCCACTTCACGTTCGGCGTCGGCACGGGCCAATCCACGCACACACCGCGGCCGCTCAATGCCGATCTCGCACTGATATCCACCCTCGGTGTCGACGGCTACCGGTTCCCGATCTCCTGGGAGAGCATCTCCGCCGAATCCCGGGCGGTGGCGGACGCCGCATTGGACCACTACGACCGGCTCACCGATCAGTTGCTGGGTGCCGGGGTCGAACCGATGGCCACCCTGTATCAGGATGGCTCGGCCATGCCGCAGGATCAATGCGACTGGGCCGATCGCAGTACCGCCGAACGGTTCGGTGAGTACGCGGCCACGGTGGCCAAGCGACTGGCCGACCGGGTCGCATATTGGTCTCCGCTCAATGAACCGAACGTGCACGCACGCACCGCTCGATTGCGGCCATGGGCTCAGATTCACCACCAGCTGCTCGGTCACGCCCGAGCCGTCGCGGCCCTACGCGACCACAATGCCGCAGCGATCGGCGCCGCGAATTGGCATACCCCGGTGTGGGCGGCCAGCGACAGCGACGCCAGCCATACGGCCGCTGACTACTACGACGTCCTGCATAACCGCTCGGTCGCCGACCCGATCCTGACCGGTCGCTATCCCGAGCAGATCGCTGAGCACATGCCGGTACACCCAGGAGATCTGGAAGCGATCAACGTTCCTCTGGACTACTACGGCGTCAACTACTACGCACCCACGCTGGTAGCGGCACCGGCTCCCGGTACCGGCGACGGCGCCCCGGTTCGCATTCAGACCATCACGGGTTACCCCACCACCGACACCGGCACCCCGGTGGTGCCACATGGCCTGCACGAGACCCTGGTGGAACTGGACCGCCGCTATCCGCAGCTGCCACCGGTCCACATTACGCAAATCGGATGCGCGCACGAGCGCGTCAATGACACGCTACGGATCCAGTTCCTGGACCATCACCTGAACGCGATAGCCGATGCCATCGCCGACGGGGTCGCGGTCGAGGGCTACTGGAACTGGTCCCTGATGGATTGGACCGATCCGGTATCGGGCACGCAGGCATTCGGCCTGGTCCACGTCGACGATGCCAGCGCCAGCCATACTCCACGGGCTTCCTACCGGTGGTACCAGAATCGGATCTCCCGCCATCGACGGCGCCGGTAGCGGTCACGGGCCGGTATACACGACTCGGCCACACCGGCGCGTCCGGCGCGGAAATGGCCTGCGACATTACAGTGGCATCATGCCTGCCGCCGTCCCGACGCCGCCCCAGCGGCCAGTGCCGACGCCGCCGCAGCGGCGCGGGTACGCGGCACCTCTTCCGGTGGTCGATGAGACGTCCGCCGGCGGCCTGATCGTGGACGTGGTTGATGGGCAGGCGATCACGGCTGTCATCGCTCGCCGCAACCGCGCCGGGAGGCTGGAATGGTGCCTGCCCAAAGGCCACCTCGAGGGCGAGGAAACCGCCGAGCAGGCGGCCGTGCGGGAGATCGCGGAAGAAACCGGGATCGAGGGATTCGTCATCCGCCATTTGGCGACCATCGACTACTGGTTCGCTGGCAACGATCGGCGGGTCCACAAGGTGGTCCATCACTACTTGCTGCAAGCCACCGGGGGCGAACTGACGATTGAGAATGACCCGGATCACGAGGCCGAGGACGTGGCCTGGGTTTCGCTGACCGAGGTGGCTGCTCGGCTCGCCTATCCCAATGAGCGCCGGGTGGTAGCCACCGCTCGTGATGTCCTTGCTGGGAGAGCTTGAGGTGCACCAGGCGGGGGTTGCCACCGTTCGGATCGGTGGCCGGAGGCATAGACGTATCGCACGCACGTGGGCGTTGCTCCTGGCAGCACTGATCGCGCTGAGCACCCTGGCACTGGAACCGGGCCCCGCCCACGCTGCGGACGAACCGGACCTGCGCATCGAGCTCACCGACCTCAGCCCCGCCGTCGTGCGCACCAACGATGTCCTGACGATCACCGGCACGTTGATCAACCACACCGATTCCGAGCTGGCCGCACCCGACGTGCGGCTGATGATGCAGCGCCATGTGCCGGTCGGGCGGGCCGCTCTGACGTCCTGGAACGATGGCACGACCAACAACAATGTGCTGGCGCTGACCGGTTGGAATCAGGTCGGCGGCCCGATACCGGCGGGCGGTTCGATCACCTTCATCATCGAACTGCCCACCGCGGGGACATTCGAGGAACAGTCCGCCTGGGGACCACGAGGGATCGAGATCCAGGCCCGCTCGGGCCAGACCCACGCGCAATTGCGCACCTCGCTGCTGTGGTACCCCACCCAGGAGCCGTTGGACGCACCGGCGGAGATCAGCCTGCTGGTTCCATTGACGCCGACGGCGACCGAATGGCAGCAGGCGATCGACAGCGGCTCGCCGGTGGGCGTGGTTGCAGCACCCAGGCTGCTGGAACTACTGGCCGCCGTCGGTCCGCAGGCTTCGCTGGCGCTCGACCCGATCCTGCTGGACACGGCCGTACCCGGGGAAACCACCAATGACGTGGTGTCGCCGCGAATGGACAGTGTTCAGCGCAGCCTGATCGAGCAACTCGCCGACGCCGGTAGTCACCAAGACCTGATCGCGCTCGGCTACGGCGACATCGATCTGGCCTCGCTGGCGGCGCACCAAGCCGACGGGTTCTGGGCTGACGCCCAGCAACGCGGGGCCATGCTGCTGGAACAGGCCGGGCTGAGCGTTGAGGACGTCGCCTGGCCTGCCGGCAGGGTATCGGCGGGGGCGCTGGCTGTGCTGGCACGCGGGTCCACCGACGCGGTGATCTTGGACGCCTATGACCGGGTCACCGTCAGCGCCACGGAGCCGCGGGCTACCGCAACGGCGGGGTCGATCTCCGTCGATGCTCTGGTTGCCGATACCGGGCTGTCCGAGTCGCTGCTCTCCACCAGCATGCAGCCTGTTCAGGCCCGGCAAGCGATGCTGGCGTTGTCGGCGGTCGCCACTCGCGGGCTGGCGTCGCAACCCGGCGGCTTGTTGCTGACGCTGCCTCGCGACGTCGATACGGACCTGTTCGAGGAACTCACCACTCGCTTGGATGCGTTGCGTGCTGCCCCATGGGCCGAAGCTGCCAGCCTGCGCGCATTGCTGGGACGGTCCGCCTCAGACCTGTCTATTCCGCTCCCCAGTCTGGCACCGGCGCAATCAGGTATATCCGGAACCGACCTGCGAGCGCTGCTGGGACACCGAGAGTTGATCGGCTCCTATGCGCAAGCAGCCGGGCCGGCACTGACCGACCGGTACCAGCCGAGCCTGCTGATGCCCTTGTCAGCGACATTGACCCAGGCCCCGCAGCTACGTACCCAACTCCTGGATGAAGCGGCCCGCGCTGCCGGCGAACTCCAGTCCAGCATCAGCATCGAGGACGGCAGCAGCGTCCTGCTGATATCCGGCACCGGAGCGATGCCCGTCACCATCACCAACACGCTGGCCACGCCGGCGTCGGTATACGTGCAATTGGTGCCGACCGGGCCGCAGTTGCAGGTGGAGCAGGTTCCCCGGGTGGACCTGCCGGCATCGGGTTCGACGACGATCCGCATACCGATCAACGCCGTCGCCAATGGCAACGTCATCGTGGGCGTGCACCTGATGTCGAGCGTCAACGGTGAAGATCTCGCACCCCCGGCCTCGTTTGCGGTTCGAGTCCGCGCGGACTGGGAGAACATCGGCACCGCGGCCGTCGCTGTCGTCCTGGCCGTCGCCTTCATCGTGGGCTTGGTCCGTACCATTCGCCGAGGCCGTCGGGGCGATGGCTCCAGCGCCGCGTCGTCGAAGGGAGGGAGTTGATGCCCGGCACCACCGCCCCCGACGCCGACTCCACTCCGGCCGACGCCCAGGGCCGGGATTCGGCGCCTCCTCGACGCCGGACCGCATTGTCGACGTCGGCTGCCGTCATGGCGGCCGGCACCCTGGTGTCACGGGTGCTGGGGCTGCTCCGCAATGCGCTGCTGGTCGCGGTCCTGGGCCTTGTGGCCGTCGGGCAGGCGGGCAGCATGGCCGATGCCTGGTCGGTGGCGAACAAGCTGCCCAACATCGTTTCGATGCTGCTGGCCGGTGGCATCCTGAACGCCGTTCTGGTTCCGCAGGTCGTGCGGGCCATGCAGCGCAAAGACGGCGGCGCCCAGTACGTGAACCGGTTACTGACATTGGCTATCGCCATCCTGGCGGGCATCACGGTGGTGCTGACGGCGGCGGCAACGCTTTTGATCAATCTGTACGCCGCACAGTTCACCCCGGAGTGGAAAGCGGTCGCGGTCGCGCTGGCGTATTGGTGTATCCCGCAGTTGTTCTTCTACGGGCTGTACACCCTGCTGGGCCAGGTGCTGAACGCTCGGCAGGTGTTCGGTCCGTACATGTGGGCACCGGCGCTGAACAACGTGGTCGCGATCTCAGGCCTGGTCGCCTTCTTGGTGATATTCGGCGGAATCACCACCGAGGGCGCTCCGGCGATCGCCTGGACACCCGACAAGATCGCATTGCTGGGCGGCAGCGCCACCCTGGGAGTCGCTGCCCAGGCCCTAATCCTGATCGTGCCACTGCACCGATCGGGGTTCCGGTATCGCCCGGTGTGGGGTTTCCGCGGGCATGGACTGGGCAAGGCCAGCACCGTCGCGAGCTGGGCGTTCGCGGCGCTAGCCGTCGGGCAACTCGGATACCTGGCGGTATCCAACCTGGCGGCCGCAGCCAGCAGTTCGGATGTCGCCGGCCAGGCTGTCGCCGGCAACTTTGCCTACGACTATGCGTTCCTGATCTTCATGCTGCCGCAATCGTTGGTCACGGTGTCACTGGTCACGGCCCTATTCACCCGGCTGGCCGCCAACGCCTCCTCCGGAGCTGCGCAGAAGGTTCGCGACGACCTCTCCTTCGGGGTCCGGACGCTGTCGTTGTTCACCGTCTTCGCCACCGGGGCATTCGCGGTGCTGGCGATACCCCTAGTGCAAGTGGTGGTGCTGGGCAACGCCGGTTTCGCCGCCTATCAAGCCGTGGGCACAGTGCTGGTCGCGATGAGCATGGGCCTAATGGCGATTGCGATCTGGACCATGGTCCAGCGCGTCTTCTACGCCTATGAAGACACCCGCACGTTGTTCCGAATTCAACTGCCTATGGCAGCGATACTGGCCATTGGCTGCGGATTGTCATGGTGGTTGCTGGAACCACAATGGTGGGTTGCCGGTGCGGGTGCCGCGACCACGATCTCAAACAGTTTCGGTGCCATCATCGGCTATCGGGCCGCACGCAAGTACCTGCCCGATGTCGATGGTCGCCGGGTCATGCGTACCCACCTTCGGGTCATCCTGGCCATGGTGCCGCCGGCACTGGCAGGTTGGGGCCTGCTGCATCTGTGGGGGGTGCACACCTCATTCTGGGGTGCTGCCTTGCGGGTCGTGGTCCTCGGTCTATTCATGCTCGGCGGGTACCTGCTCCTGCTCCGAATGTTCGGAGTTGCTGAACTCGCCGGATTGTTAGCTCGGATGGCCATCCCCATTCGGCGAATTCTGGGTCGCTCCCATGGCCCAACAAAGCCCAGACAATTGCGTACCATTACTACAGGTGGGGTCAACTCGGGAAGAGGTGAGCGAAGCGTGAGCACAGACACCTCATTCATGCTCGCCCCCGGTGATCTACTCGCCGACCGGTACCGGCTGGTCGAACCGTTGACCGATGTCGTACCGGACCTGTGTGCCTGGGCGGGAATCGACAGCGTGCTGGACGAACCAGTGCGGGTACTGACGGTGTCCAGTTCCCAGCGCAGCCAGGTCCTCGATGCCGCCCGCCGGGCTGCCTTAATCGAGGATCCACGCCTGCCCCGCATTCTCCGAGTGAGCAATCGCGATGACTACGGATTCATCGTCTCCGACCCGCTATCGGGTACCAGCCTCACAGACCTACTCGCCGCTGGACCGCTGCCACCGGCACAGGCCCAGGCCATCATCGGTGAGGCGGCAACCGTGCTGGAAACGGCTCGGCGCCGCGGCGTGCACCACCTAGCGCTGACGCCCAGCACGATTCTGGTCACCGTTGACGGGGCGGTCGTGGTGAGCGGTCTTGGGATCGACGCCGCCGCCCGGGAGATCACCGCCAGCAATGCGCGCGCGGCGGGGCAACACGATGCGACCAGCCTGATCCAGCTGCTCTACACGGCTCTGACCGGCACCTGGCCGGGACCGCCCGAACTCGCATGTGGACTGCCGATGGCGCAGCAGGGTAGCAAGAAGAAGGCCCTGATACCGGCCGGGGACGTCGTGCCAGAGGTTCCCAGTGACTTGGACGCGCTATGTGCGCTGACGCTGGGCGCCCGAGATGGAGGTCCCCGAACCCCTGGCCAAGTAGTCGCCGAGTTGTCACCGTGGGAAGCCATCGAAGTCGGTTCCTATCAACGGGCATTGCCACCCACGGTTCCGCCATCCGATGACAGCGCTGACGCCGACCATGCCGCCGAGGCCGTTGCCGGCAACACGGTGGCACTGAGTTCGGGCACCGGTGGCCCGGTGATCACCAGCCCCATCGAGGATCCAGCCGAGATCGATTCCGCCGCCACCGCCGAGGCCGACGACATCGATCTCGACACCACCCACCACGCCGACGACATCGATCTCGACACCACCCACCGCAGCAGCGAGATCCGAGCCCTGCTGCCCCCGGTCCCACCCGTGGCACCCGCTCCCGGCGGTGCGCCGCGACCAACGGCCATGCCCGTCTTCACCGCTCAGCCGATCGGCTGGGACCTGCCTGGGGTCGCACTGCCCACTGCCGCGCCCCGGAGCAGCGCACCGATCCACGTTTCCGGCGATGCGCCCGGCGACGCACCTGGTGGCGCAGCAGAGTCAGCTTCGGCAGAGCCGCAGCCTGAAGTCGAGCAAGCGCCGGCCAGCACCGGCGCACCGATTGCCGGCACCCTGACCGCATCCGCTCGAGCGACCGGCAGGGTGCTGACCTCGCCATTCCGGGGAATTCGCAGGGCGAACCGCCGGATCAATCAAGCCTCAGCGCGGGTTGAGGGCAACGCCCGGTCCCTGCTGGACGATGCGGGACAACGGCTCGGCGGATTCACCGGCCGAGTCGGCTCATTCGTCGATGATGTGCGTGACGAGTTCCGCCCGGTGGAGTCCGGCACCGAGTCCACCGATGGCCGTAGTCGCTTCAATCCGTCTCCGATTGTCCTGACAGTCATGATCGCGCTGGTGATCTTCGGCCTGGTGCTGGCCATCATGACCCTGCGGGACGCTGCCACATCCTTTGTTCCTGGCCCCAACCCCGGCGAGGATCCGCCGTCCGCCTCGCCCGCCGACGGGACCGAACCATCGACCGAGCCCACCGCCACGCAGGAGCCAACCCAGGCGCCGGTCGCGACGTCGGTCACCATCACCGAGGGCATCACGTTCGATCCCACCGTCACCGGGGGTGAGAACCAATCCGATGCCTACCTGGCGTTCGATGGCAACCCCGCCACCACGTGGAACTCACTGCGATACAACAGTCCCACCTACGGCATGAAGCCTGGTCTGGGCTTCACCGTGACGCTGTCACAGACCGCGCTGGTCTCCAGCATCACGTTGGATGTGCAGGGCCATGGCGGGCTGGTGGAGATTCGGGAAGGCAACCCGGCGGCACCTCACGAAGGGGCGTTGCTGGCCTCCGGCGCCATGGGCTCCAACGTGACCTATACCTTCGATGAGCCGGTCTCCGCCGACGCGATTTCACTGTGGTTCCCGCAGTTGCCGGTCGCTAATAGCGATGGCCGGAACCGGATCGAGCTGGCGGAGATCACCGTCCGGTAGCTCGGTGGGAACAACGCAGGCACCACTCAGCGTTGCACCAGCGCAGACCTAAGGAGATTGAGTGACCCAGAACCTCAACGGCACCCCCGTCAACGACATCGTCATCATCGGTTCCGGCCCGGCCGGATACACCGCGGCGATCTACGCTGCCCGAGCGGGCTTGTCACCGATCGTCTTCGCGGGCGCCGTGACCGCAGGCGGAGCGCTGATGAACACGACTGAGGTGGAGAACTTTCCCGGCTTTCCGGACGGTATCCAAGGTCCGGAGCTCATGGCGCAGATCCAGGCGCAGGCGGAACGGTTCGGCGCGGATGTCCGGTTCGAGGATGTCGAGAGCGTGGAGTTGACCGGTGCGGTCAAGACCGTCGTCGCCGATGAGCAGACCTATCTCGCCCGCACGGTGATCCTGGCGACCGGATCGGCGTACAAGAAGATCGGACTCGACGACGAGGAGCGGCTGTCGGGTCGTGGTGTGTCCTGGTGCGCCACCTGTGATGGATTCTTCTTCAAGGACAAGGACATCCTGGTGGTCGGCGGCGGCGATTCCGCCATGGAGGAGGCGCTGTTCCTGACCCGGTTCGGGAAAACCGTCACCGTGGTCCACCGTCGCGAAGAGCTGCGAGCCTCGAAGATCATGGCCGAGCGGGCCTTGGCCGACCCCAAGATCAGCTTCGCCTGGAACTCCGAGATCGTTCGTATCTCGGGTGCCGACACGGTGGAGGCGGTCACGCTCCGGGACACGGTCACCGGCGTCGAGCGGGAGCTTGGCGCGCAAGCGGTGTTCGTGGCCATTGGACACCTGCCACGCACCGAGCTGGTAGCCGATCAGATCAGGCTCAACGCCGAGGGCTATGTCGAGGTTGCGCATCCCAGCACCAGCACGAACCTGCACGGGGTGTTCGCGTGCGGAGATGTGGTCGATCACCATTATCGGCAAGCGATCACCGCTGCCGGTACGGGCTGCTCAGCCGCCCTGGACGCGGAGCGCTACCTGCAGGCGTTGGACGCCCCTGCGCCGTCACTGGTGGGGTGAGCCGGTCTCACCTACGCTGGCCAATAATCATGAGTACGCTGCAGCAGACCACCGACGAGACATTCGATTCGGACGTGCTCGGGGCCGACGGGCCTGTCCTGGTGGACTTCTGGGCGCCCTGGTGTCCGCCGTGCATCCAGTTCGAGCCCATTCTGGAAGAGGTGGCGCAAGCGCACGCGGACAAGATCACGGTGTTGAAGCTGAACACCGATGAGAACCCGGTGACCACGCAGCGGTACGGGATCGTCTCCATTCCGGTGATCAATGTCTACCGCGATGGCGGACTGGTCCGATCGCTGGCCGGGTCGCGACCGAAGAAGCGGTTCCTGTCCGATATCGCCGAGTTCCTCGACTGATGATGCCCACACCCTCAGCTTCCGGACCCACACCTGGTCGCGGCACGCGCTTGGACCCGTGGTACGACAGCTACGCCGAGCGCACCCACGGCATGAAGGCCTCGGAGATCCGGGCGCTGTTCGCCGTCGCGAATCGTCCAGAAGTGGTCTCGCTAGCCGGCGGTATGCCGTTCTTGGCCGGCCTCCCGCTCCAGGATGTCGCCGAATTGACCGCCCGGCTCCTGCGAGACCGTGGACAAGTGGCATTGCAGTACGGATCCGGCCAGGGGGAGGTCGGCCTGCGCGAGCACATCACCACCGTGATGGCCGAGGAGCATAGCCGCGCCCATCCAGACGACGTGGTGGTCACCACCGGTTCTCAGCAGGCCTTGGACCTGGTCACCCGGATCTTCATCGACCCGGGAGATGTCGTGGTCGCCGAGGCGCCGAGCTATGTGGGCGCGCTGGGCGTGTTTCGGGCCTATCAGGCCGACGTCGTCCACGTCGAGATGGACGCAGATGGACTGGTTCCCGATGTGCTGGCGGCAACGTTGGAGCAACTGACCCGGCAAGGGCGGTCGGTGAAGTTCCTCTATACCGTGCCCAACTTTCACAACCCCGGTGGCACCACCTTGTCGTTGGAGCGACGCCCGCAGATCATAGAGATCGCACAGCGTTTCGGAGTACTGATCCTGGAGGACAACCCGTACGGTCTGCTGGGATTCGACGGTGAGGTCAAGCCGGCATTGCATAGCTACGATCCCGATGGAGTGCTTTACCTGGGCTCGTTTTCCAAGACGTTCGCCCCCGGGTACCGGGTCGGTTGGGTGGCTGCACCCCACGCCATCCGGGAACGGCTGGTGTTGGCGAGCGAGTCGGCGATTCTGTGTCCGTCGATGATGAGTCAGCTCTCCATTGCCACCTACTTGCAGAACAACGATTGGCGCGGTCAGGTCAAGGAGTTCCGGGAGGTGTACCGCGAGCGGCGGGATGCCACCTTGCATGCTCTAGCCGAGTATCTACCGCAGGCGCATTGGACCGAGCCCACGGGTGGTTTCTACACCTGGGTGACCTTGCCATCGGGGCTGGATGCTCAGGCGATGCTGCCGCGCGCGGTCAAGGAACTGGTGGCGTATGTGCCGGGAACCGCGTTCTATGCCGACGGCGGCGGCCACCAGCATTTGCGACTGTCCTATTGCTACCCACCCGTAGAACGAATCGTCGAGGGTGTACGAAGGCTGGCGAATGTGGTCAACGACGAGTTGGAGTTGGTGCGGATGTTCGGTCTGGGTAGCTCGGCGTCCCGGCCGGTTTCCGGTGCCATCAATCCCGGTCCCAATCAAGCATGAGCCAGGACATCGAGCTGCTCATCCTCGCCGGCGGTCTGTCGCACGAACGGGATGTTTCGATCCGATCCGGCCGGCGCGTCGCCCAGGCATTGCAGGGGCGGGGTATCACCGCTCGGGTCCATGACGTGGACAGCGACCTGCTCGGTCATTTGCAACAGCAGCGGCCCGATGTGGTGTGGCCGATCCTGCATGGTTCAACCGGGGAGGACGGATCGGTCCGCGACCTGCTGGATCTGTTGCAGCTTCCCTATGTCGGCACCGATGCAGCCGGTTCTCGGGTGTCCTGGAACAAACCGGTCGCCAAGACTCTGCTCAGCCGAGCGGGTGCGCACACGCCCCGGTTCACCACTCTGCCTCAGTCGCTGTTCCGCGAGTTGGGCACACGTGACGTCTTGGCGCGGGTGCTCGATGTCCTGGGCCTGCCGCTGGTGGTCAAGCCCGCTAGCGGTGGTTCGGCATTGGGAGTGACCGTTGTGACCCAAGCCGCTGCCCTGCCCCAGGCGATGGTGTCGTGCTTTTCCTACGATTCACAGGCTTTGATCGAGCAGCAGGTCATCGGTACCGAGGTCGGGGTGAGCGTGGTCGACGTAGGCGAGGGGCCACGGGCGCTGCCGAGCGTCGAGATCCGGACCGAGGGTGCCTATGACTTCGATGCACGCTACAACCCGGGCCGAGCCGAGTATTTCGTACCGGGTCGGCTCACCGAGCAGCAGGAGAATGCCGCAACCGCGGCCGCATTGCTCGCCCACAATGTGCTTGGGCTGCGGCACCTCTCACGGACCGACATGATTCTCGACGATTCCGGCGCCGCGTGGGTGCTGGACATCAATGTCGCTCCCGGAATGACCGAGACATCACTGTTTCCCCAGGCCGTACAGGCTAGTCGCTTCGACGTACCTGAACTCTATGAGGCCTTGGTGCGCGGCGCGCTCCGCGGTTGACGTTACATGCCCGCGTTCGCCGCAGTTGCCAGCCTCCCCAGGATCATCAGGCCCACGACAGCGATCAGGATGATCCCGGCGACGCGCATCCCTCGTCCGGCCTTCTCAGCCTCAGGGTTGACGCTCGGAGGCTGACCGGTGGCCATCGCCCACTGCTGGTGGCGCTCACGTTCCAGCCGACGTCGCTTGTTGCCCTGCATGAGCAGCAGGATTCCACCCGCCAACGGGAGGGCGATGACCAGGAGGAACCCGATAAGCAGACCCGCAGCATACGCGCCAGACATCCGAACAGGATATGGCAGCACCACCGGTGGTGGCCCGCACCGCGACAGCCAGCTGCCTTCGAGCTAGTCCTCAGTGCGCAGGACCCCCGGGTCATCGGGGACCAGCATCTCCAGGATCCGGTTCAAATCTTGAATATTCGCAAACTCGATATTGAGCGAACCTTTGCGTTGTCCTAGTTTGAGTTTGACTTTTGTGTCCAGTGTGTCGGAGAGCCGGGCAGCCAGGTTCTCCAGGGCTGGACGATGGGCACCGGGCCGTGGCGCGAGCCGCTGGGGAGCGGGGTCGGCCTCGCCCACGGCTACGATCTCTTCCGTCGCCCGCACACTCAGGCCTTCGGCGACGATCCGCTGTGCCAGGCGTTCCATCGCCGCGCCGTCCGGTAGACCGAGCAGGGCCCGGGCGTGCCCCGCCGACAGCACACCAGCGGCGACGCGGCGCTGGACCAGCGGCGGCAGTTTGAGGAGCCGCAACGTATTGGAGATCTGTGGCCGAGAGCGGGCGATACGCTGGGCGAGTTCCTCCTGGGTACAGCCGAAGTCTTCCAGTAGCTGGGTATACGCGGCGGCCTCCTCCAGCGGATTGAGCTGTGCCCGGTGCAGGTTTTCCAGCAACGCGTCGCGCAACATGTCGACCTGGTCGGTTCCCCGGATGATCGCGGGTATCGTGTCGCGGTCGGCCATCTGGGTCGCGCGCCAGCGCCGTTCACCCATGATCAGCTCATACCGAGGCCCGGACTGCGGCACGGGACCGGCTCCGCCGATCGGGCGCACCACCACCGGTTGGAGGACGCCAACGGTACGGATCGATTCGGCTAGTTCCGTGAGGGCATCCTCATCGAAGACGGTTCGCGGCTGTGCGGCGTTCGGAATGATCTCAGTGACTGGGATTTCCGCGAACGCGGCTCCCGGCACCGGCAATAGCTCCTGATCTGAGGATGCTGCTGGTGCTGGTACCTTTGCGTCCTCCGCTGTGCCATCTGACTGTGGTTCGCCGTCATCAACTGCATATGGGTTTCGGTAGTCCGGGAAGAATACGTCGACCGGTCGTTCTCCAGATCCCGGAGTCGGTCCGGTCGGAATCAACGCCCCGAGTCCCCGTCCGAGCGCCGGCCGCCGTTCACTCATCGTTGTGCTCCCTCGCTATGCGCTGGTGCAGGAACCGGGTGGTGGTCCGGGGTTTCACGTTGTGACATTTCCCGCGCCGCCTCGCGGTAGCTCAGCGCACCCGACGATGCCGGGTCGTAGGTGAGAACGGTTTGGCCATGCCCCGGTGCTTCGGAGATCCGTACCGACCGTGGTATTGCGGTATGTAGGGTCTGTTCAGGAAAATGCTGACGAACCTCGGCAGCGACCTCGCGGGTTAGATTGGTGCGGGCGTCGTACATGGTCAGCATGATGGTCGAAACGTGCAGTGCCGGGTTCAGATGGGCGCGGATCAGGTCGATGCTATTCATGAGTTGTCCCAGGCCCTCCAGCGCGTAATACTCGCACTGGATCGGGATGAGAACCTCGCGTGCAGCGACGAACGCATTCACCGTCAACAGCCCCAGACTTGGCGGGCAATCGATGAAGACGTAGTCGATTCTGGGTTCATCATTGCGCAATCGGTGCCGCAGGTAATCGGCCAGAGCGTTGCGCAGCCGATTCTCCCGGGCTACCACGGAAACCAGTTCGATCTCGGCCCCGGAAAGATCGATGGTCGCCGGGACGACCGAGATGTTCGGCACGGCCTCGGCTCGCTGAACGACCTCGTGCATCGGTTTGTCATTGATGAGAACGTCGTAGGTGCTCGGGGTCCCCGCGCGGTGTTCAATACCCAGTGCGGTAGACGCATTCCCTTGCGGATCGTTGTCAATGACGAGCACCTGCATTCCTGCGTTTGCCAAGGCTGCGGCCAGGTTGACGGCGCTGGTCGTCTTTCCCACGCCACCCTTCTGGTTGGCCACCGTGAACACTCGCGTCTGTGTCGGTGCCGTGAATGGCTGACCTTGCAACAACGCGCGGCGTCGCGCCTCGTCCGCCAACTCCGCCAGCAGGGGAGTGGAGTAGTCGCCATTGGGAATGGCCGAAAGCCGCGCTTCGCGGTTTCGGTCAGAGAGCTTCTCGCCCGACTGCTCGTCTGTCACTGCGCTATCAATTCACGTTTCGGGAGGAATTCGGTCGGTCCAACTGTACGGGCAATGGCGGCTCCCGTTTCACGTGAAACCTGGTCCTGGAGAGCGTTTCACGTGAAACGGGTTGGACCCACCCGCGCCTCATGCCTGTCATTTCCACGAACACCGCCGAGCACGCGCCGCACGGGCTAGTTCGCGGTGTTCGGTCTCAATCACAACGCTGCGACGCAGCTTCGGCTCCCAGTTCGCCGCTGTCGTATGAATCGATGGCTGCAACCTTCGGACCGGAGCCGGAACTCGGGTCGAAACTGTAGCTGAGCCACTCACGTGCGAGCCTGCGAGCCAGCTCGATCCCGACCACTCGTTGCCCGAAGCACAGCACCTGCGCGTTGTTCGACAGCACCGACCGTTCGACCGAAAACGAATCATGGGCAGTGACAGCCCGGATACCTGCAACCTTGTTCGCTGCAATGGCCATGCCCAGACCGGTGCCACAGACCAGAAGCGCTCGATCCGCCTCGCCGTCCGCAACCTTCTTCGCCGCCGCCACGGCAATATGCGGATAGTCGGTCTCGCCACCCGCCTTCACCCCGATATCGGTGACCGACTCCACCAGATCGCTGGCTTCGAGATCCGATGCCAGTGCTGTCTTGTACTCGACCCCTGCGCTGTCCGCGCCGATCACCAACCGCAAGCCCATTCCTCGTCTCCCAATCTTGTGACGCCGGATCCCTGGCGGGCCGTTGCACCGTCAGGTGCCTCTCACGATAGTCCGGAGCGAGCGGCATTTCCTGCTCGACCGGTACAGCACCACGATGTTTCACGTGAAACTATGCGCCCGTCTCAGCGTTGAATGACCACTACCTTCGTCACGTCACCATCCGCAAAGACATCGACGTCCTTGATCTCGATGTGGGTTGCCCCGTGACGCGTGAGGATCGATAGCGCATCGGACACTTCCTGCGGTGCGCGCCTACCCTTCATCGCCAGCAAGGAACCATTCAGCCGGACCAGCGGCAGTGCCCAGCTAGCCAGCTTCTGCAACGGAGCGACGGCGCGCGCTGTCACCGCTTCAGCGATCAGCTCTCCGTGAAGCTGTTCCGCTCGGGCAGCATGGACCTCCACGTTCGCCAACTGCAAGCGGTCCCGGACCTCGTTCAACCACAGCACGCGCCGTTGCATCGGCTCAATCAAATGGAAAACCAGGTCTGGCCGCATCAACGCGAGCACCACACCCGGCAAGCCGGCCCCGGAACCGATGTCGATCACCGATCCCTGATCGGGCAGGAACTGTGCCACCGCAGCGCTGTTGACCACATGCCGTCGCCAGAGCCGCGGAATCTCGCGTGGCCCGATCAGACCGCGCAGCTCTCCCTGGTCGGCGAGCAAATCGGCAAACTCCCGAACTCCGGCGAAACCAGCTCCCAGCAACGCCTGACTACGTTCGTAGTCCTCCGGGGGTATGTCCGGCACTGCGCGACCTATGCCGCGCGAATAACAACGCGCCGGTGTGGTTCGACGCCTTCGGATTCGCTCACCAGGCCCGCCGCCGCGACCGCGTCGTGCACGACCTTGCGTTCGAACGGATTCATCGCTTCCAGGCTGACATCCTGACCGGAGGTCTGTACCTGAGCGATGGCCTCCTGCGCCAGCTCCGTCAGCGCCGCCCGCCGTGCCTTGCGGTGGCCCGCAATATCAAGCATGAGGCGTGAACGTTCACCAGTCCTGGCCTGAACAGCCAACCGGGTCAACTCCTGTAGCGCGTCCAGTACTTCGCCGTCGTCTCCGACCAATCGCCGCAGGCTCCGGTCGTGTGACTCGCTGACTACCTCCACGGCGGCACGACCATGATCGACGTCGATATCGATATCGCCGTCGATGTCGGCTATGTCGAGCAGTTCCTCCAGGTAGTCAGCAGCGATATCTCCTTCGGCCTCTAGCCTGGCTGACTCGTCGGTTGCTGGTGCTGGCGGGGTCGGGGTCATCTCGGATGCACTCACTTCTTACGCTTTCCGCGTTGGTTCTTCGGCTTTCCGCTGTCGTTCTGGGGCCTTCCGGCCTTGGTCGCCTTGGTGGATCCGGAGTCCGGCCCGGCCGAATCCTTCGATTGCGAGGCTGGCCGTCCCTCGGAGGCGTCCTGATTCTCAGTATCCCCGCTCGATTGCGACATGCCGCTCGCATCCTCGCTCCGGTCAGGCCCGGTGGTCGCGGCACGATTCCGCTTGCTCCGGGGTGCTCCGCGTTTGGGCTGATTGCGCTGACCTCCCGAGGGGATCTCATCTTCCAGCGCACCGGTGTTTTGGTCGTCCGCGTCCTCCAACGGCACTCCCCGCTTGGCGGCCCGGCGAGCTTTCCGTTCCAGGTACTGCCGTTCGGCCTCCGAGCCAGGAGTCGGGTTGTTGCGAATCACCCACCACTGCTGACCCATGGTCCACAGCTGAGAGGTCGTCCAGTACAGCAGCACACCGATGGGGAAGTTCACTCCCGAGAACGCAAATACCAGCGGCAGGATGTACATCAGAATCCGCTGCTGGCGCGCCATTGGATTGTCCAGCGCCGACTGCGGCATGTTCTTCATCGTCAACTGACGCTGCGTCAACAACGTGGTGGCGCTCATGATGATGACCAGCACCGCACAGATGATCTTGACGTTGATCAGGTCAGAATTGAGGAACGTAGACGATAGCGAGGCACCGAAGATCGTCGATGCCTCCGCCTGAGCTGCGACATCCATGGTCAGCGGGCCGATAGAGTCCCGCGGGTAGTTGCCGGCAGCAATCGGTTCCAGGGAGTACAACACCCGGAACAGAGCGAAGAAGATCGGTGCCTGGGCCAGAATCGGAAGACACGAGGCGAACGGGGAGGTGCCACCCTCCTTGTAGATCGCCATCATTTCCTGTTGCATCGCCTGTCGCGATGCCGGATCAGTCTTGCCCTTGTACTTCTTCTGCAGCTTCTGCAACTCCGGCTGAACCAGTTGCATACCCCGTGAAGCCTTGATCTGGCGCACGAACAGCGGAATCAGCAAGATCCTGATCACCACCACCAGGGCCACGATCGAGAGCACCCAGCTCCAACCGCCTTCGGGATCCATCCCGAGAACATCCGTCAGCAGTGTGTGGGCTCCGACCATGATCTGCGCGACGACCCACTTCAGCGGGTACAGAATCGTGTCAAACCAGTCCATGAGGTCTTTCGTTTCGCAGGGCGCGCATGGCGAAGGGGCCTAGCGCGAGGTCCGGTTACCGAGGGTACGGCCTTGCACACCCGGGTTGGTCACCGTCGGTACTTCAGCATCCGTCTCCGCGTGCCCACCAAAAGCCGGAGGAACGTGATCGACGCCGCCGCGCGACCAAGGATTGCATCGCAGCAGGCGCCATATCGCCAGACCGGATCCCTTCACAGCTCCATGAACGCGTAGTGCACCGATCGCATAGCTGGAGCAGCTCGGGTAGTACCGGCAGGTCGGCGCAAACCACGGCGAGACGATCAACTGATAACCGCGGACAACCCCGGCCAGAGCTCGGGCGCCCAGGCCGCCACGCGGTTCACCGGTCATCGCGACCGCCGTTTCGCAGCGGTCACGCATCGCACCAACTCCGAACCCAGCTCCTCGTAGAGGGCCGTTCGTGCAGCCGGCAACGCGCGGATCACGGTCAGGCTGCCAGCGGGCAGCAGAGGCAGATGCCGATAGCTCAGTTCCCGCAGTCGGCGCTTGACCCTATTGCGCTGCGGTGCGTTGCCGACGGCCTTGGAGACCACGAAACCCACACGTGCTGGCTCCGGCTCACTAGACCATTCCTTCGGGTCGTCGGGTACCGCATGGGCATTCTGCAGAACCAGATGCACCACCAGGTGGCGGCTGCTGGTGCGACGTCCAGACCGGATCGCCTGGGCGAAGTCACTGCTGCGCCGCATACGGTGCCGCGCAGGCAGCACCCAGTCCGCCTACGCGGAGATTTCTGCGCGGCCCTTGCGACGCCGCGCGGCCAGGATGGCGCGCCCCGCGCGGGTACGCATGCGCAGGCGGAAGCCATGCACCTTGGCGCGCTTGCGGTTGTTCGGTTGGAAGGTCCGCTTACTCACTGTGGACTCCGATTTCTCAGGTGTCGGCTCTGGGCGGGTCAACGCGATTCAACCAACACGGATTGCTACTGTCTGGCGAGTGCACCAGCCGCGCGCCACGGGGCCGCGAACGGCATCCAGGCAGCGCCGGGTCACCGGCACACAACCGCACCAGGGTAGGTGGCGGCTTCGTCCAGGTCAAACCGCAGCCCGCTGCCGGACCGCCTCATACCACGCCAGATACCACGCCGGTCAGCGCCCGATCCACCTCCCGTCTGCACCACACCGATCGAACAGAGAACGCAGCACCTGTGGATAACTACAGCTGTAGGGGATAGCATGACGGCTTTACGTCAGGACTGAAGCTAACTCTTGGCGCTGATCGGGTCCTGTGGGATTCTTCCCACAGGTTGTGGATAGAGCTGTGAATGACGCTCGTGAGCGTCGCAATGAGGTGGTCGGGTTGTCCCAAGAGTCGGTTGAAGCTGAAGTCCTGACGCAAAGTTGGACCCGGGCCGTTGATCTGCTGCAGGATCGCGGCGAAGTGTCGGGTGCGCAGCTGGGGTTCATCCGGCTCACCAAACCGCTCGGAGTGATTGACGACACACTGTTACTCGCAGTTCCGAACGAATTCGTCAAGGACTTCATCGAGACCAAGGCCCGTGAATCGATCACTGCGGCCCTGTCCGATGCGCTGATCCGGGACCTGAAGCTCGCCGTTACCGTTGATTCATCCCTGGAAGACCTGGCGCCGCCGCCCGATCCGGCCCCGGTTCTGGCCTCACGCCCTGCCCCCGATCATGCCGACACGGCCTCACCCTCACCAGCCGTCGCCACCTCAGAGGCCGCTTCCGAACCCGCCGGGCTGGATCCCAGTGCACGGCTAAACCCGCACTACACCTTCGACACCTTCGTCATCGGTTCCAGCAACAGGTTCGCCCATGCTGCAGCGACGGCAGTGGCCGAGGCTCCAGCCAAGGCGTACAACCCACTGTTTATTTACGGCCAATCCGGACTGGGCAAGACCCACCTGCTCCATGCCATCGGGCACTATGCCCAGAACCTGTACCAAGGTGTACAGGTTCGGTATATCAACTCTGAAGAATTCACCAACGACTTCATCAACTCGATCCGGGATGACAAGGCCGAAGCGTTTCATCGTCGCTACCGGCAAGTCGACGTCCTGCTGATCGATGACATCCAGTTCCTGCAGGGCAAAGATCAGACGATGGAGGAGTTCTTCCACACCTTCAATACCTTGCACAACGACCGCAAGCAGGTCGTCATCACCTCGGATCAGCCGCCCAAGGCACTCGACGGCTTCCACGATCGGATGCGCTCCCGCTTCGAATGGGGCTTGATCACTGACGTCAAGCCGCCAGATCTGGAGACCCGCATAGCCATCCTGCGGAAGAAGGAAGTGGGGGAAGCTCTGCAAAGTCCGCCCGAGGTGCTGGAGTACATCGCTTCCAAGATCTCCTCCAATATCCGCGAGCTGGAGGGGGCCCTCATCCGGGTGACTGCTTTCGCGAACCTGAACCAACAATCAGTGGACCTGGCTCTAGCCGAGATGGTGCTGAAGGATCTGATCACCGATGACGGCAGCGCCGAGATCACTCCTTCTGCGATCATGGGTCAGACCGCGAACTACTTCGGCGTCACCATCGATGCCTTGTGTAGCGCCGATCGCTCCCGCGTCCTGGTCAACGCCCGCCAAATCGCCATGTACCTGTGCCGAGAATTGACCGAACTTTCACTTCCCAAAATCGGCCAGCTCTTCGGCGGCCGTGACCACACCACCGTCATGCACGCCAACCGCAAGATCCGCCAGCAGATGGCCGAACGGCGTACCACCTTCAATCAAGTCACCGAACTGACCAACCGGATCAAGCAGCAACAGCGCTCGTAGTGACGTTTGCGCAGGTGAGCAGGCCGCTGCTGCATCATCGCCGATCAGCAAAACACACAACTGTGCACAGTCCTGTGGATGAACGTGGACAAGTTCGTTCTCCTCGTGGACGAGAACCACACGTTCGGTGGACGCCGCAGCAGGACAATCGTCCCGTCCACGACTTACCGACGTCATCAACACCGATATCTGCACTCGCGTCCACAGGGCCGAATCGCTGCTGACCTGCAGCGACGCGATCAACCCACAGAATCCACAACACCTATGACGAAGAAGACCTCTATCTAGATGAAGGGGTGTGAACAACCAACATTGCCCGGCCGGCTCCCAGACGGTCCGCACATCCAGATCGGATGGGCCTTGGCGCCCGCTTCCATGGAACTCACTATGCTCGGACGGACAGCACGGATATCCTCCGTGCTCTCGTTTATGGGTCAGGGAGGCCAGCACGGTGAAGTTCAGGGTGGATCGCGATGTGCTGGCCGAAGCTGTGACCTGGACGGCGCGCACCTTGCCGACACGTCCCCCGGCCCCAGTTTTGGCTGGCGTCCGCATTGAGGCTGTGACCGACGGCACGTTGACGTTGTCGACCTTCGACTATGAGGTCTCGGCCCGTTCGGAAGTTGCGGCCGACGTCGATGAGGCCGGTGCGGTTCTGGTTTCCGGTCGGCTGCTCGCGGAGATTTCGCGCGCACTGCCTGCCAAGCCGGTGGAGGTCTCACTCGAAGGGACCAAGGTGACGGTGGCGTGTGGTTCCTCACGGTTCACTCTTCTGACCATGCCGGTCGAGGACTATCCGGCACTGCCGCAGATGCCCACCTTGACCGGAACGGTCGAGGCCGAGGAGTTCGGTGCCGCGATCGGTCAGGTGACGATCGCTGCTGGGCGCGATGAGACTCTTCCGCTGCTGACCGGGGTCAAACTGGAGATCAGTGGCGAACGGCTGACCTTGCTGGCAACCGATCGCTACCGGTTGGCCATGCGTGAGTTGAGCTGGCGACCCGCTTCTCCGGGTCTTGAGCGGCAGGCCTTGGTTCGTGCTCGAACGCTCTCCGATGTCGCACGTTCACTGACATCGACCGGAACGGTGGAGATTTCCCTGGGCGAGAATGCGGACATGATCGGCTTCCAAGCCGGCGGTCGGCACACGACCTCCTTGCTGGTCGACGGGGAATACCCGCCAGTGCGGCGGCTGTTCCCGGAACAGACCACCACGCATACCGTGACCGACTCGGCAGCCTTGGTTGAGGCCGCCAAGCGGGTGGCGCTGGTGGCTGAGCGGAACACCCCGATCAGGTTGAGTTTCACCGACGGACAGGTGGTGTTGGAAGCCGGTCAGGGCGATGACGCGCAGGCGACTGAGGTGGTGGAATCGACGCTGGTCGGTGAGGAGATCACCACCGCGTTCAATCCCCAGTACCTGTTGGATGGATTGGGCGCATTGGGTACCGCCTACACGCGGTTGTCGTTCACCCATCCGACCAAGCCCGCCGTCATGAGCGGGCAGGCCGAGGCCGGTGGTGACAGTCCGGATAGTTCCGAGGAGTTCCGCTATCTGCTGCAGCCGATCCGGTTCGCCAGCTGATGCACATCGGTCTCGTCGGTCTGGGCCGCATGGGCGGCAATATGGCCGAGCGGCTACGTGCCGCAGGTATTCGGGTGACTGGTTACGACACCAACCCCGAGGCATCCGACGTCGAATCGCTAGCGGAACTGGTTGACAGTCTTGACCAGCCGCGACGAATGGTGTGGGTCATGGTCCCGGCCGGTGACATCACCAACGCGGTCGTCACCGAGCTCGCGGATCTCATGCGGGCCGGAGACGTCATCATCGACGGCGGCAACTCCAACTACAAGGATGATGTGCAGCGCGGCGTCGACTTGGCAGAACGCGGTATCGGCTACGTCGATGCCGGGGTTTCCGGCGGCATCTGGGGGCGCGAGAAGGGCTACGGCCTCATGGTTGGCGGAGCCACGGAGCTGATCGAGGAACTGATGCCGGTCTTCGATGCACTTCGGCCAGCCGGTCCCTGCGAGGAGGGATTCGTTCACGTAGGCCCGGTTGGTGCCGGGCACTACGCGAAGATGGTCCACAACGGCATCGAATACGGAATCATGCAGGCCTACGCCGAGGGCTACCAGATCTTGGAAGCCCGCGATGACCTGGTTCCCGATGTGGGGCCGGTGTTCCAGGCGTGGCAGCGCGGCACGGTGGTTCGGTCATGGCTGCTGGAACTGCTAGTCAAAGCGCTCAACGAAGACGACGACCTGTCCGAGATCCAGGGATATGTCGCCGATTCCGGTGAAGGCCGGTGGACTGTCCAGGAGGCGGTCGATCTTGCCGTACCTGCTCCGGTCATCAGCGCGTCGTTGTTTGCACGGTTCGATAGCCGCCAAGAGGATTCACCTGCCATGAAGGCGGTGGCCGCCCTGCGCAATCAGTTCGGTGGCCACGCCACCAAAGCCAGCACCGACTGATGTTCTCCGCACCGGGAAGACACGTTGAAAGTGGGTCACTGGGGTGTACGTCTCCGATGTGGCGCTAACCGACTTCCGCAGCTACGCCGACGTCGCGATCTCGCTCGGCCCGGGCATCACGACCTTTGTCGGGCGCAATGGTCAGGGAAAAACCAATCTCGTTGAAGCCATCGGATACCTGGCGACGTTTTCCTCCCATCGGGTGGCCTCCGATATGGCACTGGTTCGTCATGGTGCCGAGCGCGGCGTGGTGCGAGCGAAGATCATCAGCGGTGATCGTGCGACGGTGCTGGAATTGGAGATCGTTGCCGGCCGGGCCAACCGTGCCAGGCTCAACCGCAGTCCGGTTTCGCGCACCCGTGATCTCCTCGGACACCTTCGTACCGTCCTGTTCGCGCCAGAGGATCTGACACTGGTCAAAGGTGACCCCGATGGGCGACGCCGCTTTCTGGACGATCTGCTCGTCTCCCGCACACCGCGCCTGGCCGCAGTGCGCACCGACTATGAACGCCTGATCAAGCAGCGCAATGCCCTGCTCAAGACCGCAGCATCGGCGCGCCGGGCCGGTTCGCGCGGAGACATCGCAACGTTGGATGTCTGGGATGCCAAGACCGCTGCTGCTGGCGCCCAGTTGATAGCTGCCCGGATCGCCTTGCTGCAACAGCTACGGCCGCATGTGCGGGCCGCATATCAGCAGGTCAGCGACGGACAGGGCGATGCGGAACTGAACTATCGGGCCAGCATCCCGGCGCAGCGGGGTGACCAGACGGCCGATGACCAGGATCTGACTGAGGAGAACCTTGGAGATCCACTTGCGGTGCAGGAGATTCTGCTGACCGCCATGACCAGCTTGCGCACTCGTGAAATTGAACGGGGGGTCAGCCTGGTGGGGCCGCATCGCGATGATCTTGATTTGCGACTGGGTGAGCTCCCGGCCAAGGGATACGCCAGCCACGGAGAATCCTGGTCGCTGGCGTTGGCATTGCGGTTGGCCTCCTACCAGCTGCTCCGCAGTGACGATTCCTGGGACGGAGGCGGAGACCCGGTGTTGATTCTCGACGACGTATTCGCAGAGCTGGATGCCCGCCGTCGGGAACGGCTGGCCGAACTGGTGGCCGATGCCGAGCAGGTGCTCATCACAGCTGCGGTCGCCGATGATGTTCCGGCGGCGTTGTCGGGAGTCAGACTGGAGGTCATGAACGGGACCGTGACCCATGCCGGCTGACGCGGCGGATCAGGCCGATGGCGGCGACGAGGCCGCCCGGTTCGCACTTGCCCGCGCTCGCGATGCTGCGCGACGAAAAGGTCTGAGCCCGGGTAGCCCGGCGCCCCGGCGACGTCGGCAAACCGGTCCGGCACCCGAGGTGGTGCACGGTGCCGGCCGAGATCCCAAACCGCTGGGTGACACGGTGGATGGCCTTACCTCGCAACTCGGATGGCGCCAGCCGCTACAGGTCGGTGGCGTGGTTGGTCGGTGGCGCGAGGTCGTCGGGGATCAAGTGGCCGACCATTGCCAGCCGGAGACCTTCATCGATGGTGAACTGGTGGTGCGCACCGATTCCACCGCCTGGGCCACGCAGTTGAAGCTGCTGCTGCCCCAGTTGCAGCGGCGCCTGGAGCAGGAGGCCGGCGCGGATGCGGTCACCTCGATCAGGATTCTCGGCCCCGGCGGGCCAAGCTGGCGCAAGGGACCCCGCTCGGTACCCGGCCGAGGGCCACGCGACACCTACGGCTGACTACCTCTCACACCACCGGGTGTGGATAAAGCTGTGGACGAATTCGGTTTTGACCAAATGTCACGATAGAATTACGACCTGCCACGACCAGGTTGAGTCGAGGTATGTGACGCGCGTCGAGAAGCGGCGGACGGCACGCCCGCGGAGGGTGCGGTTACCCCCGTGCGGATGACGACGAGGAGCCCAACCAGATCGTGGTGGAACAGACGACAGCGCCCGCACCCAGCGGCTACGACGCCGGAAACATCACCGTTCTCGAAGGTCTGGAGGCGGTCCGCAAACGTCCTGGAATGTACATCGGGTCCACCGGCGAACGCGGATTGCACCACCTGGTGTACGAGATTGTGGATAACTCGGTCGATGAGGCGTTGGCCGGGCACTGCGACACCATCCTGGTGGAACTCCTGGCCGATGGCGGAGTCCGGGTGTCCGACAACGGGCGCGGCATCCCGGTCGCGATGCACCCCACCGAGCACAAGCCAACGCTCGAGGTCGTGATGACCGTGCTGCACGCGGGCGGCAAGTTCGGCGGTGGCGGCTATGCCGTCTCCGGTGGATTGCACGGAGTGGGTATGTCGGTGGTGAACGCGCTCTCGACCCGGATGCTCTCGCAGGTACGACGTGACGGCTACCACTGGTCAATGGCTTTCGCAGACGGCGGCGTCCCGGTATCGGGGTTGGTGCAGGGGGAGCAGACCGGAGAATCCGGGACCACGCAGACGTTCTGGGCCGATCCGGCGATCTTCGAAACCACGACCTACGACTATGAGACGCTGCGGGCACGGTTCCAGCAGTACGCGTTCCTGAACAAGGGCCTGACCATCACCTTGGACGATCAGCGTCAGTCCGAGGAAGACGAGGTCGCCGGCCCCGGCTCGGACGGCGTCGAGAACGCCCGCACCGTCACCTACCGCTATGACGGCGGGCTGATCGACTACGTGTCACATCTGAATGCGGCCAAGAAGGTCGATCCGGTCAATCCCGAAGTCATCGACATCTCAGCCGAGGACAGCGAGCGGACGATCTCACTAGAGATCGCGATGCAGTGGACCACCGCCTATTCCGAGTCGGTGCACACCTATGCCAACACCATCTCCACCACCGAGGGCGGTACCCATGAAGAGGGATTCCGCTCCGCGCTCACCGGCCTGATCAACCGGTATGCCCGGGACAAGAACCTGCTCAAGGACAAGGATGACAACCTCACCGGTGAGGACATCCGCGAAGGGCTGACCGCCGTCATTTCCATCAAGCTGGGTGAACCACAGTTCGAGGGTCAGACCAAGACCAAACTGGGAAACACCGAGGCTCGTTCGTTCACGCAGAAGGTGGTCAACGATCAGCTCGGGGACTGGCTGGAATCCCATCCGGCCGAAGCCCGGGATGTGGTCCGCAAATCGGTGCAGGCCGCTTCGGCGCGGTTGGCCGCACGCAAGGCCCGGGAAGCCACCCGCCGCAAGGGCATCCTTGAGGGTGGCGGCATGCCCGGCAAGCTCCGGGACTGCTCCAGCCGCAACGCTGAGATCAGTGAGATCTTCATCGTCGAAGGCGACTCCGCTGGCGGCTCCGCCGTCCAGGGCCGCAATCCGGAAACGCAGGCGATCCTGCCGATCCGAGGCAAGATCCTTAACGTCGAGCGGGTGCGGTTGGACAAGGCGCTGGCGAACCAGGAGGTGCAGGCACTGATCACCGCGTTCGGTACCGGCATCGGGGAAGACTTCAACATCGCCAAGCTGCGATATCACAAGATCGTGCTGATGGCCGATGCCGACGTCGACGGCCAGCACATCTGCACGCTGCTGCTGACGGTGCTGTTCCGGTACATGACCGATCTGGTCAAGTTCGGGCACGTGTATCTGGCCATGCCGC
>JBKDZO010000033.1:0-30928 GCA_047971285.1 Beutenbergiaceae bacterium
ACCGTGCTGCCCCCAGAGGTATCGATCGCCAACCAACGCATGGGCAAACTCTACGAGCCCGCCCACGCTGAGGTAGTACCGCGACGCTGAGGTAGTACCGCCGGCAGTACTACCTCAGCGCGGGAGTACTACCTCAGCGGTTGGTCAGCGGTGGGGTGGGGTGGGGTGGGATGGGGTGGGGTCGACGGGAACGTGACACCCGCCCAACGGGGGCCCTGGGCCCGGATCTGAGCGACGCGGATGTCAGCGTCACCGGTGTGCGCACCACGCGGGCGGGAGAGGCGAATCTCCAACCAGTCCTCGGCGAGTTGCTCCACCCACCCCTGCCCCCATTCGACGACCGTCACCGCCTGCGCCAGCGTGGCGTCCAGGTCCAGTGCGTCGATCTCGTCCAGCGATCCGATCCGGTAGGCATCGACGTGGATCAGGTCCGGCCCGCCGATGGTGGATCGGTGCGAACGGGCGATGATGAAGGTGGGCGAGGCCACCTGCCCACGTACCTCCAGTCCGGCACCGATGCCCTGGGTGAGCGTGGTCTTGCCCGCTCCCAGGTCGCCGACCAGCACCACCAGGTCTCCGGCGCGCAGCAGTCGTGCCAGATCAACGCCCAGCTGTTTGGTCGCCTCGGCGTCTGCCAGGACGATCTGGGCGGGTACGGCGTCGGTCATTCGGAATACTCCCGGGGCACCCGTGATGCGATCCGGGTGACAATCTCGTAGTTGATGGTGCCTGCGGCCTCAGCCCAGTCCTGCGCGGTCGGTTCCCCGTCGCTACCTGGGCCGAACAGCACAACGCGGTCACCGGCGGCCACGTCGGCATCGCCGACGTCCAGCACGAACTGGTCCATGCACACCCGGCCGGCGATCCGGAACCGGCGTCCGGCCAGCATCACCTGCGCGGCGTTGCCGGCATGGCGGGGTACACCGTCGCCGTAGCCGATCGGGACCAGTGCCAGCTGGGTATCACCGGTGGTGGTGTAGGTGTGCCCGTAGGAGACACCCTGCCCGGCGCCAGCCCGCTTGACCAGGGCCACCTGGGCCTCCACCGTCATGGCGGGGCGTAATCCGAGCTGCGCGGGTTCGGTGCCGGGCAGCGGCGACAGTCCGTAGACGGCGAGGCCGGGGCGCACCAGGTCGTAGTGGAGCCCGGGCTCGGTGATCGTCGCCGCGGAGTTGGCCAGGTGACGGACCTCCAACTGGGCTCCCGTGGTCTGCGCATAGCGGACCGCACGAGCGAACAGGCGCACCTGCGCCTGCACGCTGGGGTGATCCACCTCGTCGGCGCGGGCCAGGTGGGACCACAGGCCGACCACGTGCACCAGGCCATCGGCTTGCGCCGCCAATGCCTGGTGCAGCAGCTCGGTCCAGGATTCGAAGAATGCACCACCACGGCCGAGTCCGGTGTCCAGCTTGAGATGCACCCGTGCGGGTCTGCCCACGTGCGCGGACGCCTGACGTACCTGCTCCAAGGCCCAGGGCGCCGAGACCGACAGGTCGACATCGGCGGTGATGCACTGCGCCAGCGGCGCACCGGGCGCGAATAGCCACGCCAGCACCGGGGCCTTGATGCCACCGGCACGCAAGGCCAGCGCTTCGCTGAGCTGAGCCACCCCTAGCCAGCTGGCACCTCCGGCCAGGCTGGCGCGAGCGGCTGGGACCAGCCCATGCCCGTACCCATCGGCCTTGACCACGCTCATTACCTGGGCGCCGTCGGCGTACTCGCGCAGCCGTGCCACATTGTCCCGGATCGCGGCCAGGTCGACCAGGACGCGGGCGGGGAACATCACCGGTCCAGTGTGCCAGCGGTCAGCAGGTCCACGATGGTCTGCGGCAGGGCTGCGACCACATCGCTGGCGCCGATCGGCCCACCCGAACTGGCGCGCACCGCCGCGCGTCCGTGCACCAATGCCGCCATGGCGGCAACCCGGGCCACCGATGCCCGGGCCGCGGGCACCTGGGCCAGCAATGTCCCGGCGATACCCGCCAGGACGTCACCCGCTCCGGCGGTGGCCAGCCACGGCGTGCCGTCATCCTGGCTGTAGACCTCGCCCCCCGGCGAGGCGACAACCGTCACCGCACCCTTGAGCAGCACGGTAGCGCCGGTGAGGTTGGCTGCCCGAATCGCCCAGTGCACCGGTTCAGCCTCGACCTGTTCGCGGTCCACCGTCTCACCACGATCACCCAGCAGGGTGGCCAGCTCACCGGCGTGCGGCGTCAGCAGTACCGGCCGGCCCGCGATTCGCTCGGGCTCGGGAACCTTCGCCAATGCTCCGGCATCCAGCACCACCGGTTGGTGCGCCTCGATGGCGGCCGCGACCACCTCACCCGCTCGTTCCAGGTCACGTTCGCCGGCCACCCCAGGGCCGATCACCCAGGCTTGCGCGCGGCCGGGCACTGCGACCACCTCCGGCCACGCGGCCAGTACCAGGCCGGTAGGGACCGGCGAGCCGAGGTAGCGGACCATTCCGCAGCCGGAACGAACCGCTGCACCGACCGTCAGCACAGCCGCCCCCGGGTACTGGTCCGAGCCGGCGTAGACACCGACCACCCCACGGCTGTACTTGTGGGTGTTGCGCTGCGGCACCGGCCATAGCTGCGCCGCGTCAGCATCGGTGGCGCGCAGCACCGCGGCCGGCGCACCGACGAGTTGGTCATCGATGCCCAGCGGGACTATCTGCAACCGTCCCACCATGTCGGCACCAGGTGGCAGCAGCGCACCCGCCTTCGCCGCACCGAAGGTCACGGTGATGTCGGCGGCGAGTACCGGACCGGCCATGGCCCCGGTGTCGGCGTCGACGCCGCTGGGGATATCGACGGCGATCACGGTTGGCGGCAGAGGCGCCGCGGCCACTACCCGCAACATCGCGACCAGGTGCGACGCCGTACCTCGGAGTGCCCCGCGCACCCCGATGCCTGCCAGGGCATCGATCCAGACGTCGGCGGCGGCGGCCCGTCTGGTCAGCAGCGCCGCCAGCCCCTCATCCATGGTGCTGGCGTCGATGACCTCGACCCCGGCCGCAACCGCAGCCGCCAGTCCTTCCGGATGCGGGTTCTGCTTGGCCACCACCACTGTGACCTGCGCCGCGCCAGCGAGTTCAGCGCCGGCGAATAGCCCGTCGCCGCCGTTGTTGCCGCCTCCGACCAGCACCAGCACCGTCGGCGAATCCACCGGTAGCAACCCTAGCGCCGTGTCTGCGACCGCACGCGCGGCGCGGCGCATCAACGGCTCACCGGCAGCCAGCAGCGGCGCCTCCGCCAGCCGGATCTGTTCGGCAAGGTAGCCGGTGATCATGACTGCGGCACCGACCGGCTGGCTATCGCTACCGCCGAGGCGATCCCGGCATCGTGGGAGATCGACAGGTGCCAGTGGGTGATGCCGAGTTGGTCGGCCACCGCCGCAACCGTCCCGGAAATCTCCACCCGTGGCGGACCACCGGGTACCCGGTGCACCGTGCAGTCGTGCCAGCGCATGCCGCCGGGTGATCCGAGCGCCTTGGCAATCGCTTCCTTGGCAGCAAACCGAGCCGCGAGTGAATTGGGTGGCAGGTCACGTTCCGCGGGCGTGAACAGCCGGGTCCGCAGCCCTGGTGCACGGTCCAACGCCAGCAGGAACCGGGTGACGTCGACGACGTCGATCCCGACACCAACCACGCCGTTCATCGCGCTGCCCCGGCGCTACTCGACGGTGACGGACTTGGCGAGATTGCGCGGCTGGTCGACGTCGTGCCCCTTCACGGTTGCCAATTCGCAGGCGAAGATCTGCAGCGGCACCACCGTCACCAGCGGTGCCAGCAGGGTGGGGGTCGGCGGCACCCGGAACACCACATCCGCGAACGGTTCCACGGCGGTGTCCCCCTCCTCGGCGATCACCAAGGTGCGTGCACCGCGGGCTCGGATCTCCTGGATGTTGGAGATCACCTTGTTGTGCAGAGCGTCTCGTCCACGCGGGGATGGCACCACCACGAAAACCGGCTGACCTGGTTCTACCAGAGCGATCGGGCCATGCTTCAGTTCGCCGGCGGCGAAGCCTTCCGCATGGATATAGGCCAGCTCCTTCAGCTTGAGCGCACCTTCGAGCGCCACCGGGAAGCCGACGTTGCGGCCCAGGAACAGCACGGTGCGCACGTCCTTCATGCCGCGGGCGACCTCCCGCACCTGCTCGGCACCGTCGACCATCTGCTGCACCTTGGCCGGCATCGCCCGCAGTTGCGCCAGTTCCTCACGGATCTCATCGGGGAATTTGTTGCCGCGCAACTGCGCCAAGTACAGGCCCACCAGGTAGCAGGCGGTGATCTGCGCCAGGAATGCCTTGGTGGAGGCCACCGCAACCTCGGGGCCCGCGTGGGTGTAGAGCACCGCATCGGATTCCCGCGGGATGGTGGACCCGTGCGTATTAACGATCGCGAGCACCTTGGCACCCTGCTCACGCGCGTGCCGGACCGCCATGATGGTGTCCATCGTCTCGCCGGACTGTGAGATCGCGACCACCAGGGTCTGGGCGTCGATCACCGGATCGCGATACCGGAACTCGTGGGCCAGTTCCACCTCGGTGGGGATCCGGCACCAATGTTCGATCGCGTACTTGGCCACGTGCCCGGCGTAGGCGGCGGTGCCACAGGCGATCACGACGATCTTGTCGACGCTGCGCAGCACCGCCTCATCTATGCGCATCTCGTCCAGCGCCAGCGCGCCATCCTCAGCCGCGCGCCCGAGCAACGTGTCGGCGACCGCTTGCGGCTGGTCGTGGATCTCCTTATCCATGAAGGAGTCGAAACCACCCTTGACCGCAGCGTTGGCGTCCCAATCGACGGTGAACGGACGAGGCTGGGCGGCGGTGCCGTCGGGGTCCGTCACCTGGACAGAGTCGGCGGTGATGGTGACGATCTGATCCTGGTCGATCTCCATCGCCTCCCGGGTGTGGGCGATGAACGCCGAAACGTCCGAGCCGAGGAAATTCTCCCCCTCCCCCAAACCGATCACCAGCGGCGAGTTCCGGCGCGCCCCGACCACCGTTCCGGGCTGGTCGGCATGCACCGCCAGCAGAGTGAAGGCGCCCTCCAGCCTGGTCACGGTGGCACGCATCGCCAACGTCAGGTCGCCGGCGTCGGCGTAGGCAGCGGCCAGCAGGTGCGCGACCACTTCGGTGTCTGTTTCCGAGGTGAACACCGCCCCGGCGTCGAGCAGTTCGCGCTTGAGGGCATGGAAGTTCTCGATGATCCCGTTGTGGATCAGGGCAAGTTTCCCGCCGTCACTCAGGTGCGGGTGGGCGTTGATGTCGGTGGGCCCGCCGTGGGTCGCCCACCGGGTGTGCCCGATGGCGGCGGTACCCGGGTCGCACGGCTGGGCATCCAGTTCCGCGATCAGGTTGACCAGCTTGCCGGCCTTTTTCGCGCTGGCCAGGCCCTCAGGCGTGGCAACCGCTACCCCCGCCGAGTCATAGCCGCGGTACTCCAGCCGGCGCAACCCCTCCAACACGACCTCGAGCGGTCGCTGACTCGGCCGCACCTGGCCCACATATCCGACGATGCCACACATGGGCTTCAGCGTAACGGCGCAGCGGCGCGGTCGATGCCGCCTGATGTGAGAGTGTGGTGCCGTGGTCGGACGCATTCTGGCGAGTGAGGACGCCCCGTTCGTGGAGTTCGACCGGAGCGCGTGGAGCCGTTTGGCGACGTCGACACCGCTGCCGCTGACAGAGACCGACATCGACAATCTGCGCGGCCTGGGCGACCCCATCGACCTCAACGAGGTCGACACCGGATACCGGCCGCTGTCACGACTGTTGACGTTGTACGTCGAGGCCTCGCAGCAGTTGCGGACCGCCACCTCCACCTTTCTCGGTGATTGGACCCACGCGACCCCGTATGTCATCGGCGTGGCCGGGTCGGTAGCGGTGGGCAAATCCACTGCGTCGCGACTGCTGCGGGAGATGCTGCGCCGCTGGCCCCAGACCCCCCGGGTGGAACTGATCACCACCGATGGGTTCCTGTACCCCAATGCGGAATTGGAACGGCGTGGACTGCTGCAACGCAAGGGGTTCCCGGAGTCCTATGACCGACGTGCTCTGTTGCGGTTCCTGGAGCAGGTCAAGGGCGGGGCGAGTGAGGTTAGCGCGCCCGTGTACAGCCACCTGACCTACGACATCGTGCCCGATGCCCGTGCCACTGTGCGCAACCCCGATGTTCTCATCGTCGAGGGCCTGAACGTGCTGGCACCGGCGCGGTTGAGCGCAGCCGGTGAGACGTCGCTAGCCGTGAGCGACTTCTTCGACTTCTCGATCTACATCGATGCTGACGTGGCCGACATCCGGCGGTGGTACGTGGAACGGTTCGGCGATCTGCGGTCGACGGCGTTCAACAACCCCCGCTCCTACTTTCACCGCTATGCCGAGCTCACCGATGAGCAGGCGCGCGAACGCGCGCTGCAGATCTGGTCCGACATCAACGAACCCAACCTGGTGGAGAACGTCGAGCCCACCCGGGGCCGCGCCACGCTGGTGCTGACCAAGGACTCCGACCATCGCATCAGCCGGGTGCGGCTACGGCGAATCTGAGGCCATGGGGACTAAAGCCCAGACGACGGTGCAGACCATCAGCGGCACCGTTCATGGGGTCGCCGACGGTGATCTGGTGCGCTTCCGGGGGATTCCCTACGCCGCGGCGCCGGTCGGGGAATTGCGGTTCGCCGCACCAGCAGCACATCCGGGCTGGACCGGTGTGCGGGATGCCAGCCGCCCGGGACCGACGCCGCTACTGCCGCCCAGTTCGCTGGATTCCTCCATCCCAGAACCGACGACACCCGGCGAGGAGATCCTCAACCTCTCCATCACCGCTCCGCGTGAGGTGGATTCATCTGCCCCGGTCTACGTCTGGATTCACGGCGGCTCGTACGTGGCCGGCACACCGAACGGGGGCTGGTTCGACGGCGCCACCCTGGCGCGCAGCGGGGTGATCGTGGTGGCGATCACCTACCGGTTGGGCTTTGACGGTTTCGGCCACATCCCGCACGCTCCAGACAATCGCGCACTGCTGGACGCATTGGCGGCGTTGCGGTGGGTGCAGGACAACATCGGCCAGTTCGGCGGCGACCCGTCGCGGGTCACGCTGGGCGGTCAGAGCGCCGGTGGTGGCATGGTGCTGGCTTTGCTGGCCGCTCCACCGGCTCAGGGCCTGTTCCGCGCCGCGATCGCGCATTCGGCACCGCTACCCGACATCAGGATCGCCGACGCCCACCAGGTCACTGCCGAGTTGGCGCGTGAACTGGGCATCGGTCCTGCTCTGGAGCAGTGGCGTCGGATCTCACGTGCGGACATCGTGGCCGCCGAGCGGCGGCTCAAGGCCGGATCGGTGTGGTCCGATCTGGCACAACTGCGCGGGGTCCTCTCCCGGCAGCGCCCGCTGACCCGGTTCGGTCCGGTGGTGGACACCGAGCTGGTCGGGTTGCCGTTGGCAGCCCTGGCCGCGCCGGACACCCGCCCGTTGCTGCTGGGCACGACGGCGGCGGAGTACAACCTGGTCACAACCGACCTGGACCCGGCGTTCCTGCGTGGTGCGGCCCGCCCGGCGTTGGCGGCACTCGGGGTCCCGTCCGCATTGGCCCGGGCATACCCACGCGCGTATCCGACCCTGTCGACCGCGCACCTGCTGGGTCAGGCCCTGACCAACCGGGCGTTCCGGATGAGCGCGATTCAGGTCGCCCAGGCCCGCGCACGGGCCGGCATACCCGCAGGCCTGTGGGACTTCCGCTGGCACGGAGCGGTCGGCCCGGCCCGGCACTGCATCGACCTCCCCTTCGCCTGGGATGTCCTGGACGGCGAGCGAGTGGATCGGATCGCCGGAGAGCATCCGCCTCGGGAGCTGGCCCGGGAGATGTCCGGTGACATAGCTGAGTTCATCGGTACCGGCACGGTACCGTGGCCCGGATTCACCGCCGCGGCGCCGACCGCCAAGGTGTACGACACCCCGAGCTGGTTGGGGCGCGACCCGTACCGATTCGAACGGCTGGCGTTGGACCCAACCGTGCTCTAGGCGAGCGTGAGCCGGTCCGCGACCACGGCGGCCAGGGTGTCGGCTTCAGACTGGGCTTGTTCGGCGGTGGCCGCTTCCACCATCACCCGTACCAACGGTTCGGTCCCCGAGGGCCGCAGCAGCACCCGGCCGCTGTCACCCAGCCTGGCCTCAGCAGCCTGTACCGCCTGGGCCACCGGGCCGTCAGTGGAAGCGCGGGCCTTGTCCACGCCGCCTACATTGACCAGCACCTGCGGCAGACGCGGAATCGTTGCGGCCAATGCCGCCAGGCGGTCACCGCTGCGCGCGACCGTCGCCGCCAGCTGTAGCGCGGAGAGCACGCCGTCGCCGGTGGTGGCATGGTCTGCCATGATCACGTGCCCGGATTGCTCCCCGCCCAGGCTGAAACCGCCAGCGCGCATCGACTCCAGCACGTAGCGGTCACCCACACCGGCCTGCACCGTGACGATGCCGGCCTCGCGCATGGCCAGCAGCAGGCCGAGATTGCTCATCACGGTCACCACCAGCGTGTCCTGAGCAAGGGCGCCACGGCTGCGCAGCTCGGTGGCGAGAATGCCCATGATCTGATCACCGTCGACGAGTTCGCCCCGATGATCCACGGCCAGGCACCGGTCCGCGTCACCGTCGAATGCCACCCCCAGGTGCGCCTCCGATGCCACGGTGACCGCCTGAAGCTGCTCGGGATGGGTGGAACCGCATTTCTCGTTGATGTTCCGGCCGTCGGGTGAGGCGTTGATGACGACCACGTCGGCGCCGGCTTCGCGCAGCGCTTGCGGCCCGACCTCACTGGCCGCACCGTTGGCGCAGTCGACCGCGATCCGCAGTCCGGTCAAGTCGACGTCGATCGTGCCCAGGAGGTGCTCGACGTATCGGTCGCCGGAGGCTCCCCGGTCCAGCACGATCCGGCCGACGTCAGCCCCGGTGGGTCGTTGCCACTGGCCACCGACTGCCGCTTCGATGGCGTCCTCGACCGCATCGTCGAGTTTGTAGCCACCGCGGGCGAAGAACTTGATGCCATTGTCCGCCATCGGGTTGTGCGAGGCAGAGATCATCACCGCGAGGTCGGCGTCTTCGACACCGGTCAGGTAGGCCACGGCTGGGGTCGGCAGCACCCCGAGGTCCTCGGTATCCACGCCGGCCGACGCCAGGCCCGCGATCATGGCTGAAGCCAGGAACTGCCCCGATACCCGCGGATCACGACCAACGATGGCGCGTGGCCGGTGATCTGCGAACGTGCCTCGCTGCCCCAGTACCCGTGCGGCCGCTGCCCCCAGGGAGAGCGCGAGTTCGGCGGTCACATCACGATTGGCGAGTCCTCGGACTCCGTCGGTACCGAACAGACGCGCCATCAGCAACCTTCCGTGTGGGATCCACCCAACTCAGCCGTGCACACACCCCGGTCCAGATCGAGCCGGGGCGGTCCGCAACCTGCGTCGCGGCAGGTCTGCCCACCCCCGCGGGGCGGGCTATGGCACTAACGCTTGGAGTACTGCGGCGCCTTGCGCGCCTTCTTCAGGCCGGCCTTCTTGCGCTCGATCACGCGAGCGTCACGGGTCAGGTATCCGGCCTTCTTCAGGGTGGCGCGATTGCTGTCGGCATCGATGGCGTTCAAGGCTCGCGCGATCGCCAGCCGCAACGCACCCGCTTGGCCGGAAACGCCGCCGCCGCTGATGCGGGCGATGACGTCGAACCGGCCTTCCAGGTCGAGCACGGTGAACGGGGAGCTCACCAACTGCTGGTGCACCTTGTTCGGGAAGTACTCGGCCAGCGTGCGGCCGTTGATCTTCCACTCACCCGAACCAGGAACCAACCGGACTCGCGCCACAGCTTCCTTGCGACGGCCCAGGGCCGCACCCGGTGCCGTGAGCGAACTGCCACGACCTGTGGGGGCTTCGGACTCGGTGGTGTAGGTCGAGCCAGTCTCGTCCTGGGTCTGATCAATGGTGGGCTGCGCCACGGTTTCTCCTCGGTCTCAGGTGCGCTACTGCGCGACCTGGGTGATCTCGAACGTCTGGGGCTGCTGGGCGCCGTGCGGGTGCTCCGAGCCGGTGTACACCTTGAGCTTGCGCAGCTGCGCCCGCCCGAGGGAGGTCTTGGGGAGCATGCCGCGGACCGCCTTCTCCACGACCCGCTCGGGGCGGGTCGCAAGCAGTTGGGCATAGCTGGTGGCCTTGAGCCCACCCGGGTAGCCGGAGTGGGTGTAGGCGATCTTGTCCTCGCGCTTGCTGCCGGTCAGGGCGACCTTGTCGGCATTGATGACGACGACGAAGTCCCCACCGTCGACGTGCGGGGCAAAGGTGGGCTTGTGCTTGCCGCGCAGCAAGGTGGCGACCTGGGAGGCCAGACGTCCCAGTACGACGTCGGTGGCGTCGATGACGTACCAGTTGCGCTCGGCTTCGCCGGCCTTGGGGGTGTACGTACGCACGGTCGTGAACCTTCGTTCTCGGTGGATCGCCTTCGGTGCCCGCCGCGCCCATCCCGGACCCGCCGCGGAACTCAATCGCTTCGCAGTCGTGACCGATACAAACACAGCGGACCATCACCCGAGGGCGGGAGTGGTCTGGCGGGCGGGCACACTCCCGATCTACATCGATGACCTACCGGACATCCTGGGCGACCTATGGGCGCGTGCACGCACAACGACCACCCAGAGTACCGCCCGCAGCGCACCTGGTCAAAGCGGAGCCGACCGGTACCTCCGATCCTGAGATTATGCCTCCCACCAGGTGTAATACCGCCCCACGATCACCGCCCGAGGGGCACACTGACAACTATGACGGAGAACACACCCGGTACCTGGACCGACCCGGCACTGGGCTCTGAAGGCGACAGCGATCAGCTCACCGCCGAAGACAGTCTGCAAGACCGGGGGGTCCCGGACCTCCTCGATGAGGGGTACTCCCCCCCGGAGCGGGACCCGGTCAAACTCCAAGGAGGCATGGCCGCCCAGGACCGGCTGGAGCACCGGTTGCACGCCGAGTTGCCCGAAGTGTGGGACTGTCCGCCCGGGCAGGCACCCGGAGAACGCCAGCCGGACCGCGCACCCCGCCTGGTCGCAGAACGTCAGGCCGGTCGCAACAGCGACGTCTACGCCACCGGCGTGGGCTTGGCCGGCGGCGCGGCCAGCGCCGAGGAAGCCGCCATGCACATAGTCAGCGACGACGAGGCCTGAGCGCTCTCAGGCCTGGCGTTCCCGGTCACCGTCGGCGGTGCCGACCGGTGCCCGCATGGAGCGGGCGACGCTGGCCCGGCTGGCCAGTTCCGAATCATCGGGATAGCCCACCTGTTCCAACACCAGGGGGTGGGCCGGTGCCACGGTGATCGAGCTGTCGCGGCGCACCGCCAGCAGCAGATCGTGCGGTCGGGTGGCCGGCCAGCGGCCTTCTCCCACAGCCAGGCTGGCACCCACCAGGGACCGCACCATGGAGTGGCAGAAGGCATCGGCGACCACCCGGGCCACCAGCAGCCCGCCCGTGCGTTGCCAACCGAAGTCCACCAGCGTGCGGATCGTGGTCGCCCCGGCACGCGGTTTGCAGTAGGCGAGGAAGTCGTGTTCCCCCACCAAGTGCTCGGACGCTCGCTGCATCTGTGCCAAATCCAGCGGGCGCGGATGCCAGAGCTGGCTCCCGCGCACCGTGGGGTCGCGGTAGCCGACCTCATCGACCACGGTATAGGAGTACCGGCGCCAGATCGCCGAGAAGCGTGCGTCAAACCCCGGCGGGGCCAGTTGCACCCGGTGCACCACGATGTCCGCCGGAAGCACCCCGGCCAATCGTCGGCGCAAGGCCTGCTCGGGTGCTAGGTCGCTGCGGCCGGGTACCGCTGCGAATGCCGTGGCCGGAACATCGACATGAGCCACCTGACCCCGGGCGTGCACCCCGGCATCTGTCCGGCCGGCGACGGTCAATCTCATCGGCTGCGCCGAGCGCAACACCGTGGCCAGCGCGGTTTCCAGTTCGTGCTGCACGCTGCGTAGCCCCGGTTGGCTGGCCCAGCCCACGAACCCCGATCCGTCGTAGCCCAAGTCCAGGCGTAGTCGCACTCCGCGTTGGGCACCATCGGGCTCCAGGTGATCAGGCTGTCGATGATCGGGCCCGGTCTCGGACCGTTGGCAGTCGGTCTGGCTCACAACTCCACGGTAGCCCCGCACAGAGCACTGAGTCGTTCTAGGCTGACACGGTGAGCGATCCCAGCGCCCCGCCAACGCTGGCGGTGGATTGCGGTGGGGGTGGCCTCAAAGCGGCTGTCTTGGATGGCGTCGGTACCGCACTGGCCGCCCCGGTGCGAACGGCCACGCCGTACCCGTTGCCACCGCAACGGTTGTTGCAGCTAATTGCCGGCCTGGCATCGCAGTTACCGGAAGCCGGCCGGGTCACGGTCGGGCTACCGGGCATGATCCGGCACGGCGTGGTGGTCGCGACACCGCACTACATCACCCGTGCCGGCCCACGCACGCGGGTGGATCCAGAACTGGAGCGGCAATGGTCTGGATTCGATATGCGCCGGGCCGTCGAGGAGCGTCTGCGGCTGCCTGCACGGGTGCTCAACGATGCTCAGGTGCACGGTGCCGGGGTCATCGCCGGGACCGGCCTGGAACTGGTGCTCACCTTCGGAACCGGTCTGGGCAACGCGCTCTATGACGGCGGGCGGCTCGCCCCCGCCTTGGAACTGAGTCAGGGCCCGGTGCGATGGGGCCTGAGCTACGACGAGTACATCGGCGAACACGAACGCATCAGGCTCGGGGATGCGATGTGGTCCCGCAGGGTCCGACGCGTCATCGACGCTCTGCGGCCGGTCTACCGGTGGGACCGGCTCTACGTCGGCGGTGGCAATTCCCGGCGCATCGTACCCATCGTGCTCGGCAAACTCGGTGACGACGTCGTCATCGTCCCAAACTCGGCTGGGATCATCGGCGGTGTCAGGATCTGGTCACTACCAGGTGTTGCAGGCTGACCTGCCACGAATGGCGGCGCCGCATGGGCGTGGCCGTGAATCGCACACCGGCGGACATGACGACGGGCCCACCCCATGGAGATCATCCCGGGGTGGGCCCGTCGATCCAGGCCAATCGCATGGTGGCGGCGGCCTGAGCCGAGCAACGACCGATCAGTCGTCCTCGGACACCTGCTTTGCCTTCGAGTCTTCGTCGGCCACCTCGTCGGTGGCATCCTCGTCCGCCGCCTCATCGGAGGCCGCCTCGTCGGTGGCTACGTCCTCGGCGGTGGCTACGTCCTCGTCGGAAGCCTCCTCGTCAGCGGCTTCCTCTGCGGCGGCTGCGGCTTCAGCCTTCGCAGCCTTCTCCTTGACCGAACGCTTGGTGGCCGCTTCGGCCTCCTTGACCGTCGCCTGCTTCGGGCTGTAGGCCTCCATCACCAGCTCGATGACCGCCATGGGTGCGTTGTCGCCCTTGCGCGGTGCCACCTTGGTGATGCGGGTGTAGCCACCGGGACGCTCAGCCATCGCCGGAGCGATCTCGGCGAACAGCGTGTGCACCACGTCCTTGCGGGACAGGACGGCCAGCACCTGACGGCGTGCGGACAGGTCGCCGCGCTTGGCTTTGGTGATCAGTCGTTCGGCCACCGGACGCAGCCGCTTGGCCTTGGCCTGGGTGGTCTTGATGCTGCCGTGCTCGAACAGCGACTGGGCCAGGTTCGCCAGGATCAGTCGCTCGTGAGCCGGGCCGCCGCCGAGGCGGGGACCCTTGGTGGGGGTTGGCATTGTTGCTCCAGTTCGTCAGCTCGCCAGCAAGCGATCAGTTGTAGTCGTCGTAGTCGTTGCCGTCGTCGTATGCGCCGGAAACGAGCGAGGGGTCGAAGTCGGCCGGACTGTCCTTCAGCGACAGCCCCAGACCCACCAGCTTGTCCTTGACCTCGGTGATCGACTTGGCGCCGAAGTTGCGGATGTCGAGCAGATCGGCCTCGCTGCGCGCGACCAGTTCGCCCACGGTGTGGATGCCCTCGCGCTTGAGGCAGTTGTAAGACCGGATCGTCAGGTCCAACTGCTCGATCGGCATCGCCAGATCCTCAGCGAGTGCCGCGTCGGTGGGCGAGGGGCCGATCTCGATGCCCTCGGCTTCGGAGTTCAACTCGCGAGCCAGGCCGAACAACTCCACCAGGGTCTTACCCGCTGACGCGAGCGCATCCCTGGGCGAGATCGAGTGCTTGGTCTCGACGTCCACGATCAGCTTGTCGAAGTCGGTCCGCTGCTCCACGCGGGTGGCCTCGACCTTGTAGGTGACCTTAAGGACCGGGGAGTAGATCGAGTCGACCGGGATCCGGCCGATCTCGGCGTCGGAATACTTGTTCTGAGCTGCTGAAACGTAGCCACGGCCACGCTCAACGGTCAGCTCGATCTCCAGCTTGCCCTTGCCGTTGATGGTGGCGATATGCAGATCCGGGTTGTGGATCTCCACACCGGCCGGCGGGGTGATATCTCCCGCGGTCACGGTGCCCGGACCCGCCTTGCGCAGGTACATCACGACCGGTTCATCGTTCTCCGAGGAGACCACGATGTTCTTGATGTTCAGGATGACCTCGGTGACGTCTTCCTTCACACCGGTCACCGTGGAGAACTCGTGCAGCACACCGTCGATCCGGATGGAGGTGACGGCGGCACCGGGAATCGAGGACAGCAGGGTACGGCGCAGCGAGTTGCCGAGCGTGTAGCCGAAGCCCGGCTCCAGCGGCTCGATGGTGAAACGGGAACGGAACTCGTCGACCGAGTCCTCGGTCAGCGTGGGGCGCTGTGCAATCAGCACGGTATTTTCCTTTCAGCAGGCGTCCGCTATATGACGCCATACCAACCCCCGGCCATCTGTCCGGTCGAGGGCTAAACTCGAGGGTGTAGTCGGATCAGACCCGACGACGCTTGGGCGGGCGGCAGCCGTTGTGCGCCTGCGGCGTCACGTCCGAGATGGTGCCGACCTCCAGGCCGGTGGCCTGCAGCGACCGGATAGCGGTCTCACGACCTGATCCGGGGCCCTTGACGAACACGTCGACCTTCTTCATCCCGTGTTCCTGCGCCTTGCGTGCGGCTGCTTCGGCCGCGAGCTGGGCAGCGAACGGCGTCGACTTGCGGGAACCCTTGAAGCCGACCTGGCCAGAGGAAGCCCAGGAAATGACGGCACCGGCCGGGTCGGTGATCGACACGATCGTGTTGTTGAAGGTCGACTTAATGTAGGCGTGGCCCACGGCGACGTTCTTCTTCTCCTTGCGGCGGGGCTTGCGAGCGCCCGCGGCCTGACGAGTCTTTGGAGGCATGAGGTATCAGTCCTTATCTGCCGCGCTCAGCGGGCCTTCTTCTTGCCGGCCACGGTGCGCTTGGGACCCTTGCGGGTACGGGCGTTGGTCTTCGTGCGCTGGCCGTGCACCGGCAGGCCACGGCGGTGCCGCAAGCCCTGGTAGCAGCCAATCTCGACCTTGCGGCGGATATCGGCGGCGACCTCTCGACGGAGGTCACCTTCCATCTTGTAGTTCGCCTCGAGGTAGTCGCGCAGCGCGACCACATCGTTGTCGGAAAGGTCCTTGACGCGGACATCGCCGCTAATGCCGGTGGCAGCCAGCGTCTGCAGCGCACGCGTGCGCCCCACGCCATAGATGTAGGTAAGCGCAACCTCTAGCCGCTTTTCGCGGGGGAGGTCCACGCCGATGAGTCGTGCCAACTTCACTCCTGGTGAGTTCGGAGGTCCTGACGCCCCGTCGTCCCGGCTATCGCGGGCCCCGGCCTCCGACCGGGGGTGGCACCACCTGGGTGCTGACGAAGCGTTTGATATGGGCTGTTAGCCCTGACGCTGCTTGTGGCGCAAGTTCTCGCAGATCACGCGCACACTTCCGTTGCGGCGGATCACCTTGCACTTGTCGCAGATCTTCTTGACGCTCGGTTTGACCTTCATGACTGCGGTCCTCGTTGTCCTGGTTCCTACTTGTAGCGGTAAACGATGCGGCCGCGGGAGAGATCGTACGGACTCAGTTCAACCACGACCCGGTCCTCGGGGAGGATCCGGATGTAGTTCTGACGCATTTTGCCCGAGATGTGCGCAAGCACCTTGTGTCCGTTGCTCAACTCCACCCGGAACATTGCGTTGGGCAGGGCTTCGACAACACTGCCCTCAATCTCGATGACGCCGTCCTTTTTGGCCATGTCCTCGCTGTTCCGATGCCGATGTTCTGTGCTGTGGGGCCGGGCGGCCACCCAGGACCGGCCCCGCGTGCGGGGAAACGGATCCAGGTGGTCGGACCTGTGCACGCGCTCCCGAACCACGACGAAACGCGTGTCCGGCTTCACGTGCGGACTCCACCTATCGGTGGGCGGCCCACACCCAACGAACCATCATACGGCATCGAGACTGGTGGCGCCGACCGCGCCGTTTCCGCCTGCCACGCGGCCCAGCAGACCCAGTTCACGGGCACGCTCAACCGCCGCATCCCTGCCCCGGACGCCGAGTTTGCGATAGACGTCGCGCATCTGCGACTTCACCGTGTTCGGCGAAACGAACAGGCGGCTGGCCACGGCTGCGAACGAAGCACCGGTCGCGACCACTTCCAGCACCTGTAGTTCACGCGGCGAAAGCCGCCCACCGTGCTGCGGTTCGGCCAGCAGAGCCGAGAGGCCGATTCCGGTCATCAGCTCCCGCAACTGTCCGTCGCCACTGCCCAGCTCATCCAGGTCCGCTGCCGGAATCAGCATGAACGGCCGGAGCAGACCGGTCTGAGTCGCGATACTGATCGCCGTCTGGAATGCATCCACGGCGATGGCCCGCTGTTGCAGGCGCAGAGCAGCACAGGCGCGCAACAGCCAGATCTGCAACGTCTGGCGTGGCAGGAGCTCGCCGGGCACCTCGCTGCGGAGCACCCGCTCGTACTCAGCGGATTGGAACTCCAGCAGCATCCACGTGGCGGGGTGCTTGGCCTGACCGGGGTCGGCCTCGACCAGGAGCTTGCGCGCCCGTTCCACCAGGCCGGCAGCCAGGTATGCCTCGCACAAGGACGTCACCAGGGCGTGCTCGACCAGGTTGGCGACCGAGGTGTCCGGATTGCGCACCCGGTACGCCTCCAGGAGTCGCACCGCCTCCCGGGCCCGGCCCGCCGCGACCAGTTCCTGCGCGTTCAGTTGCACCACCAGGACCTCCAGGTCCGGCAGGTCGGGGGGCACATGAGGGTCCAGATCGTCGATCGGAGCCTGCAATCGCTCCTGGGCGATCAGCCGCTCCGTCAGTGGTCCGACGAACGCACCCATCGAACCCTGCTCATCTAGCGGCAACCCGGCCATCACATCCAGCCACCGCCGCGCCGCTCGCGGGTTGCCCGCCACCGCATGAGTCAGGGCAGCGCCGGCAGCAGCCGTCCGTTGCAGCGTCGGCGTCCGCAGCCGCTCCGCCCAGGCCGCTGCTTCGGCGAACCCGTAGATGGAAACCACGCCCGGGTTTCCCAGCAGCAACGAGGTGGACCACTGCACCAGCTGCTGCGGTATCGCGGCGATCAACGTCGCCGACCAGGTGCCGCTCGCCACCGCTTCGGACAGGCTCTTGCTCCCCAGCAGATGGCGAGCAGAATCGTACAGGCCGGTAGTTTCCAGCGACAGCACCGGCCGAGCCACCAGCCGGCTACCGGTGTCCGCTGGCGTCAGCGCCCCTGGCAGGAGCAGTCCGGCGTTGTAGGCAGCTCGCGCGCGCCGGTCGGTCAGAACGTTGACCACGTAGTCACGTGCCACCAGCTGTGCGACATTGCGATTGATCAGGTCGGCCGGCAGCCCCTGCAGGGCGGCACGCACCTGCGACGGCTGTTCGACCAGCAGCAACGCCCAGTGCCGGGTCAACAGGTCGGCGACCAATTGCCAGGCTTGGGCGTCCACGGCATGTTTCAGCGCGAGTCCGGCCTCACCGTAGGATTCGAACCAGTGCGCGACCCGCAGACTGGCTTCCTGGAACCGCTCCAGATCGTCCTGCCGCAGCAGCCTGCACATCGCCGCGCGAATCGGCTCCGGAATCAGGGTCTCCCCGGCAGGCGACCGGATGGCGGCGGCACCGGAGTCGGCGATGGCGTCGACGGCTACCTGAACACCGGCAGGCCCCACGAGCTCGAGTGCCAGATCGTCCGGTAGCGACGCCGGGACCGCCAGCATCAACAGGGTCGCGCGCACCGCCGGGTCGGCGTAGTCGGACATCAGCAGCCGGATTATCCGGTCGATCTTCGCTGGATCGACCTCCACGGCTCCAAAGGTCTCCCGCAGCGGACCGGCCAGCACCGATCGCAGCAGCGCCGGGCAACCCCAGAGCTTCACCGCCAGGTCGGCGGCCGCCGGTGCCGTCAACTCGTGGCCGAAACCCGCCGCGAGCCGCCGGGTCTGTTCCGGATTCAGCCGTAGATCATCAGCCCCCAGGATGACCCCGTCCATCTGGGTGACCAGCACGCTCAGCACTCGAGGCTGCCGCGACATCGCCACCACATGGATCTGTTCATGGTGGCTGGCAAGCCACGCCAGCTGCTCATCGACATCGGTGTCCACGATCCGGTGGAGGTCATCGATGGCGATGACCAGTCTGCGGCTGCGCCGTGCCAGCAACCGGTCCAGCTCGGACCAGTCCTCGGTCTCCAGTCCGGCGTCGCGCAGCCGTTGCCGCACCGTCCGCCACAACTGCTCCCCGGTGACGCGCGACATCGGCAGATTGACCCACACGTACAGGTCCTGGCGCTGGCGTAGCAGCCAGGAGGCGGCGACGGTCTTGCCGTATCCGCGAGGGGCCTGAAATAGGGTGATCGGTGGCAGCTCACCCGCGGACAGCCGCCGGACCGCCAACGGCGGCTCCATTGAGCGCGGCAACCGCGGCAATCCTCGTAGCGGCCGCCCATCCCCCGCTGCGGCAACGCCTGGATCGCTCACTCGGCGCTCCGCTGCGCACCGACGACTTTCAGCGCTTCTGCCCGGTTCTTGACCCCGAGCTTGCGATAGATCGCCCGGAGGTGGGTCTTGACGGTGTTGGCCGACAGGCCGAGTTCTCTGCCGATGCTGACCGGGCCAGCATGCGACTCGAGGAGTCGGAGGATCTGCACCTCGCGATGGGTCAGCGAACGCAGGTCCGGGCTAGCCACCCCCGTGAGCTGCGGGGCTGGTGAATCCGGCGGCCACAGCTGCGTGAGTTCGGGCTCGCTAGCAACCAGATCATCGAATAGATACCGCGGCATCAATAGGAACGGTCGCCGCTGGCCGGTGCCGATCGCAAGCCGGCCGGCATGATGGAACGACTCTCGGGCGGCGTCGTCGTCGCCGGTGGCGTGGTGGGCGCTGGCCATCAGCACGTGGCATTCAAGCGTGGTCCGCCAGGCCCGGCGAGGGGTCGCCAGGGCCTTGCCAGCGTACTCGAGCACCTCAGAGTAGTGCCGCATTGCCAGCGCGCTCTTGGCCTTGGTCGTCCACGCGATGGCGCTGTGGTCATAGCGCTGCGCAACGACTCCCGCCACATCGGCTGCGTCGCCTGCGATCAGCAGTTCAACCAATGTGCCGGCCAGACCGACCTCGGTCAGCGACCCGCGCGCGACCAGCCGGATCGCGGAACGCACATCGTGCGCCATGCGGGACACCGCAGCCGAATCGCCGCCGATGGCCGCGTGGTGGCCGCGAGCGAAAACCGTCGCGGCCCAAAGATCATCACGCTTGGCAGGCTCCACCAGTTGCGTCAATGCCGGCTCCACACGCGGATCGACGGCATCGGTCAGGGCAAGCACCCGCGCGACCTGAGCGGCTACCGCGGCGAAGTCGCTGCTGCCGGCCGGGCCGGACCGCTGCAGCCGCTGCTGCACGGCCGGCTCATCGAGCCACTGCAATGCCAGCAGTGGCTCACCGTCCAGGGCATGGCTGAGCGCAAGCCCGATTCCAGCCAGCTCCGCCGCGAGCGGTGGGGCTTCTCCGGTCAATGCCATGGTGCGAGCACGATTGAACACGTAGATCGCTGAGTCCAGGTTGCCACTCAAGACACAGGTCACGGCCCAGTGCAGCAACGCTTGCAGTTCATCGACCGCATCCTCGTCCGGCGAGGCCAACAGCCCGTGGATCTCCGATGCGATGGCCGTGCTGATATCCACGGTCCATGGGCCGACGGCTCCCCTCGGCGCCGACTCCAGGTCTTCCAGCACGATCCGCAACCGCGGCTGGCGCTCGATCATGTCGGCAGGGAACCGGGAGGCTGCCTCCCGCAGCGCTCGCGGCGCGGTGGCCAGCAACGTGCTCCAGTCACGCTCGACCACGCTCATCGCCAGCTCCAATTCACCCGCCTCGATGGCGTGGGTCAGCACGCGGGCAGGGTCACGAGCAGAGATGGCTCGTTCCATCAACGTGCGGTGGACGTCGCGGATGGTGTCCGGCTCACGTTCCTGACCCAGCCTCAGCAAGGTGCGCCGAACGGCGGGGACGTAGCTGTAGCCGGTTTCATTGGCCTCGCTGAGCTCGGTGACCAGACCTGCCGCATGCAGTTCCCGCAGGATCCGCAGCGGCTCAGCGCTCGGAGCGATCTCACGCGCGGTTTCCAAGGTGAATCGTGTCGGCACGGCGGTACGCAGCATGAACGACCGGGTCTCGGGCGAACTGGGATCGCGCACCATGTTCACGATGTAGTCATCGACCAGACGCGCGTCGAAGCCGTTGGCTCCGGCCCCCGTGTGAGCCAGGCCGGCCCGAATCGCCGACGGCCAGCCCCCCGTATCTTTGGCTATCGCCTCGGCTTCATCCTGGGTCAGTTCGACGTCCAACCGGGCGGCGAGCAACTGCACCAGCTCACCGGTCATCTTTAGGTCATCCGGCCCGATCACGATCCCGTCAACGGACAGCAGTCCATTGGTTTCCAGGGTTCGGTAGCTCCGCGTGGCAACGACCAAGTCGAGCAGTTCATTCTGGCGCACGACATCCACTAGATCGTCATCGATCTCACTACTGCCGGCCTGCAGTCCAGCCTCGTGATAGTCATCGATAACCAGGACGTGCCGATCTTCCTGCTGGGCCAGGGTGCTCATTACCGACCAGCGCTGGTCACCACGCTCAAGGATTTCGATGTCGTGCGCTCGCAGGCCGCGGCCGACCTCATCCCAGAAGCCGTCGGGCAGGTTGCTCGACTCGGTCAGGGTCATCCGGATCACCGGAACATGGTCGTCGCGTTCCTCCAGCCAGCGCATGATGGCGCTGGTCTTGCCATATCCGCGCGGACCTCGCAGCACCTTCAGCGGATGCGACTGCCTGAGCACATCGATCACGCGGCGGGGGATCTGAGCCTGCAACCGCCTACCACGAGCGGAAGAGCCGCCGTGGCCCTCCGGTGCTTCTGGTTCGCTCACCGCCGCTCTCCCCCGATAGCCGGACGATCGCCATCCGGTTCAATCGAACAATTTGTGGAGAATCATAGCTTCCCGGACAATTTGGGAATCCGCGACATTCTCACGGATTTCACAACTACTCGCTAACATCGGCCACGTGGAGGAGGAGGGCAGCATGCCTAGAACATGGACGCTCAATGACGTGCTGCGAGCCATCGGCCGTGGCTGGAAATCCCTCGTGGTGGCCCTGGTGGTGTGCTTGGCCGCATCTGTGGCCGCATACCAGTACTTCCCGCAACAGTACGAAGCCATCGCCGTGCACACGGTCGAACCGATCAGTGCACTATCGGCTGGATCGAGCTTCAATACCGTAAACATGCAGACCGAGCAGGTGGTGGCAACCTCGCGCGCGGTCATGGATGCAGCAGTAGAGACCCTCGGCGATGGTGCGACGGCCAGCGAATTGGCACAGGCCACCACGGTCGAGGTGCCGCGCAACTCCCAGGTGTTGCGGTTCCTAGTCACCGGCACCGACCCCGAGCGGGCCGCGAACTGGGCCAATGCTATCGCCACCGCCTACGGTGAGCAGCGCTCATCAACGGCTCAAGAGGTGGTCGAACGCACCCGCGAGGAACTGGCCGCGAGCATCACATCGCTCCGGGAACAGTTGCAAGCCGCGGTGCCGGGTTCGCCGGATGCCGGTGCGATCTCACTCCAGCTGGAAGCCTCGATCGTCGAGCAGGCCCGGCTGGAGTCCACACCATTCTTCGCCGGTAGCCTGATCACCCCGGCCAGCCCCCCGCAGGATTCGACCCGGCCTGCGTTCCTGATCTTCCTGGCGGCCGGCGTCGCGCTCGGCCTACTGGTCGGCTGCGTGATCGCCTTGGCGGTCGCCGATGGCAGGAAACGGTCCAACAAGCCCGCGGAAGCCCCGGTCAGGCATGCCGTCTCTCCCTTCCCGCCGGTGCGGGCGACCGTGGCGGCCAACCAGGCACAACCGGTCAGCAGCCCGGAGCGGAGCGCAGCCACGGCACGCTCGGCCAGTTCACCGCGCGAGCGGTCAGCCCAGCCGGTGGTCCGCACCGGTAAAGGGCTGCCTGCCAGACTGCGGCGCACTCGCCCCGATTCCCGATCGAGACCTCGCGGGCACTAACCCGATCGGTTCAGGCTCGGGCCGCCTCGGAGTGCACCAATCGTGCTTTGCCGCCTTGGTGCACGATCGTGGGCACAGCAACGGCACGCACCGGTACCTCATGGTGGAGCATGCGCGCCAGCGACTGGCGGGCATGCTCGACGGCGCGACTGTCGGCCTGGTGGCCGGGCACGTAGCGCAGTTCCACCCGGTAATCCGCGGACTGGTGTATTTGAAACTGCTGCACCGCCGTCGGCCACCGATTGAAGATGGCGCTCAGGCCTCCGGTCACCTCGCGCCCGCTGGGCGTATGCAGGACGTCGGCGATGCGGCCTTTGATCGCCTCCAGCCGTGGCAGTGTCCGACCGCAGCGGCACGGCCCGGGCGCCAGCGATGAGCGATCGCCGACGGCATATCTGATCAGCGGGAAGACGTTGTTGGTCAAGTCGGTCAGGAGCACATCCCCGTCCTCACCCTCGTTCGCGATATCCCCTCGGCGATCGATGATCTCGACGTGGCGGATGTCGGCCTGCACGTGCAGGCCACGCCGGTGCTGGCACTCGGCGGCGACCCACGGCACTTCGGCGGTCCGGTAGGTGTCGTACACCGGTGCGCCCAAGACCTGTTGCAACAGCTCTCGTTGGCCCGGGTGGAGAGCCGACGCCGTGACCGAGATGGCGCGTGGCGCCGGGTAGTTCAGGTCCAGCTCCCGAACTCGTCTGGCAAATGCCGCCACCCCTTCGACATAGCCGATGATCAGCTGCGGCCTGACCCGTCGGCATTGCTCAACGAAAGCGTCGACAGCATCGGTATCCATGTCCCGGGCATCCAGCAGCGGGTGCCGGGTCGGCCACCAGGTCAGGTACTCCTTGATCGCCGCAGAGCCGGAGTGTTTACGACGGTAGATCAGGGCGGCGTCGTCGCCCGGGTCGATCCCCCACCACCGGTAGAGCCGCCACCACATAGCTGCGTGCGGTGCCCGGGCATCGTGGTAGACCACCAGGGGCGACCCGGTGCTGCCACCGGTCACCGAGGCCAGGAACCGGTCGGCGGCCATCCCGCTGACCCGCATCGCGGACCCGGAATCCCGCACGTGCTGTTTAGTCAGCAGCGGCAATGCCTCCAGGTTCTGCGGCACCAGATCGGCCCGGCTGAATCCGGCGCGCGAATAGTGCTCGCGATAGAACTCGGTGCGCTCGAATGCGTAGCGGGCCAGCGCCATGGTCCGTTCCCGGCCGGACCGGTGCAGCCCGGCCGGCTCGGCCCGCTCTGCGGCCACGAGCCTGGAGTATCCGGCGCGAGCATGCGGCATCATCACGCGAGTCTTGATGTCGAACAGGGCTCGGTTGATAGCAGACCGGCTCATGACGGCTCAGTCGTCCGGCCAGAATGTGGCTGCCAGGCTGGTGGTGCTGCGGATCGAGTTCACGCTGGAGGCACCGAAAACGATGGATTCCACCTCTCCATGCTCGGCGAGCCAGCCAAGAGCCTCATCGGGTGGCAGCGCTCCGGAGGCGAACGCAGACATGGCCACCGGCCGGAACCGCCGTTGTTCCAGCGCCTGCTCGTACGCCTCGATTCCGCCGGACATCCGAAAACCGATCTTGTTGATGTTGGCGCACACGATCGGGTTCTCCAGCCCGATCCGTTCGAAGGTGTCCAGCAACATCGGCAGGTTCATCGTGATGAACGCCGGTTCGGCATCGTATGACTGACGGACATGGCGGTCGAAGATGGTGAACGCCTCGTCGAATCCCAGTCCGAGCAGCAGATCGGTGACGACGTTCTGCAGGAACACCACCGGTGTGGACAATCCCTCGAACATGGACATCTCGGCATCGATCAGCATCGTCATGACCGCCTCGATGTCCTTGGTCGCCAACGACTTGCCCCCCTTGAGGGCTGCACCGAACAGCGACTCCGATCCCAGCGAACGACGAACCGCGCCGAGCATGCCGTGCTCGGTGACGGCGTTGGCGTACTTGTGCGCATACGGCATGCACGGGTACAGCCGATAGTCGGCGTACCGATCAGGATTGGCACGCATGTGATCGCACACCTGCGCCACCCGTTCGTGCGTGGTGCACATGAAGGTGCGGATCCCATGGTCTAGGGCGATGTCGATCACCTCGATGATCGCCTCGGTGTCCTGGAACTGGATCGCTTGCGCGCGCGCCCGCGCCTCGGACATGTGGTTGATACCGAAGAACTGGTTGTCGCCCAGCAGTAGCCGGTCCATGGTGCGGTTCATCGCCTCCTCCAGGGCCAGCGACGATCTTTCTTGCCATCGTTGGCATGAACGAGGGTGGCGGAAGCGACCTGGTGCCTAGGGCTAGGTGTAGCGCCCCCCGGTGATGTGCCCGCGCTATCGGCCAGCACCATCTCGATCATGGCATCGGTGAGCGCGGCGCTGGCGAAGGAACTGCGGACTGCTCTGGGGTCGCGTGCGGCGACCGCGTCGACGAATGCGCGCAACTGGGCGCTGTACTCCTCGCCGCGCAGATAGAACTCCACCGGCTCGGCCAGTTCGGTGATGTACCGAACGGTCCAGCCTGCGCGGTACCCCGGCGGCGGGGTCGCCCCGGCACGTAGGTAGACCTGGATCTCCTGCCGGTCGGCATAGATGCTCCCGCGCTCGCCCCAGATCGCTATCTTGGTGGTCATCTTGCGGGCCGACTCGTCCGACCAGTTCACCGACAGCTGCGCATTGACCTCGTCGGCGAAATATAGGGTCGAGTAGACGGCATCGTCGGTCTCGGCCGAGAAGATCCGCTGCAGGATGGACCCCGAGGCTCGCTGTGCCGGGCCCAGATACCACTGCAACAGGTCCAACGGATGCGCCGCATAGTCGTACAGGCAGCCACCACCACTGGTCCGTTTGCTGCGCCAGGTGCTCCCCGCTTCCCGCAACACCACCGGGCCGTACGCCTGAGCCGAGACATGCGAGACGGTGCCGATCACATCCTGCGCGAGCAGCTGCTTGACTTCGGCGAACGTTGCCGTGTAGCGGTAGTGATAGCCGACCTGGGACACCAGATTGGCGGACTGCGCGCGCCGTGCCAGGTCGGCGGACTGTTCCGCAGCCAACGTCAGCGGCTTTTCGCAAAACACATGAATGCCGCGATCCAGGGCTTGTGCCACGAGTTCGTAGTGACTGCCACTGGGGGATGCGATGACCAGCGCGTCGACCTCCGCCTGATCCAGCATGGCCGGCAGCGCTGCGAACGTGGGCAAGCCGGTGTATTTGGACAGCACGTCGGTGAGGTACCCGAACGAGTCGCACACACCCACGATCTGCACCCCGGATAGCGCTCGCACGATCGACAGATGCGACAGGCCCATCTTCCCGACGCCGACCAATCCCACGCGGACCGGAGCTGGATCCTCCGTGCTAGCGACCACGTTTCGCACCGTCCCCCGCCTTGTTGCACTTCTGGTGTAGTGGTGGGTAATGCTAGCATCGCGATCCGGGTCAGGTCAGGGCTGACAGGCAGGGAGGCGTTGCTGTGTCTAGTGGTGTCAGCGTGGTCATCCCCACCCACAATCGGCCCGAGCTCATGCGGAAGGCACTACTGAGCGTACTGGCACAGACGTGCGTGGGTACGGCCGCCCTGGAGCACCTGGACGTGATCATCGTCTTCGATGCCTGCCCCATCGAGGTGCCCGACGTCGCAGTTCCGGATGGGGCGAGCGTGCGCGGCATCGCCAATGATCGGACGCGTGGCCTGGCGGGGGCACGCAACAGCGGAATCATCGCTGCGCGGCACGCTCTGGTGGCGTTCTTGGACGACGACGACACCTGGCTGCCGGCCAAGCTGCAGGCGCAATTGGACCGGTTCGAATCGTCCCCAGATGCCATCGTGGTGGGTACGGCCATGGAGATCGATGACGGTACCAACCGACGGGTGCGGTGCAGCGAGAGCGATCAACTCGACCATCGCGATTTCCTGCGCAACCGGCACCCGGCGGTGCACTCGTCCTCGCTGCTGATCCGCCGTGAGGATCTGCTCGGGCGGCTCGGGATGATCGACGAGGAACTTCCGCGCAGCTACGGGGAAGACTACGACCTGCTCCTGCGGGCCTCGCAGATCGGCACGGTCCACGTGGTCAACGAGCCATTGATCGTGGCGCTGTGGAGCGGTCAGTCGTACTACTTCGGCCAGTGGGCGGCATACGCCCAGGCGCTGCAGTACCTGCTGCGCAAGCATCCGGACTTCGGGACCATACCCAAGGCGCTGGCTCGCATCGAGGCTCAGATCGCGTTCGCGCTCGCCGCCAGCGACCACCCACGCCTGGCTCGGAAATGGGCTGGCCGTGCCCTTCGCCGCGATCCACGGCAGGTCAAGGCTGTCCTGGCCATCCTCATATCCTGGAAGCTGACGACGCCGCAGCGTGTGACGGCGCTCGTGCGGCGGTTTGGCCGTGGCATCTAGTGAAGGTTCTGATCGCTTGTTCCTCCGGCGGCCACCTCACCCAGGCGTTGGCGTTGAAGGACTGGTGGGCCGGTCACGATCGGGTGTGGGCCACGTTCCCGGTTGAGGATGCTCGCTCACGGCTGGCGCAGGAACAGACCTACGAGATCCATTACCCCACCGTCCGCAATCTGCCCAACCTGATCCGCAACGTCGGGCTGGCACGCCGGGTGCTGGCCAAGGAACGTCCGGATGTCGTGTTCTCCACCGGGGCAGCGATCGCGTTGCCGTTCTTCCTGCTGGCCCGCTGGTACGGTGCCCGCACGGTGTACCTGGAACCGGTGGACCGGATCACCTCTGCGGGTTTGGCTGGTCGGCTCGCCTATCCCTTTAGCGACCTGTTCCTGGTGCAGTGGCAGAGCATGCTGCGGTTCTATCCGAAGGCGACTGTGATCGGCGTGGTGCTGTGACCACCGTCGTCGTCAGTGCCGGCACCTACCACCTGCCGTTCCACCGGCTCATGGACTGGGTGGGTCAGTGGTACGCCGGGCATTCGGATCTGGAGCTCATCGTCCAGCACGGCCCCAGCCGCCCTGTTTCCGGCGCCGTCAATCATGCTCTGCTGCCCTACCAGCAGTTGCTGCAGCTGTGCCGTGCCGCCGACGCCGTGGTGCTGCAGGGAGGCGCAGGCGGAGTGATGGACATGAACCGGCTCGGGATCGTGCCGATCGTGGTACCGCGCGTGCCCACCGACGACGAAGTCGTCGATGACCACCAGCTGATCTTCACGGCAGAGATGGCGCGGTTGGGGATCATCCACCGAGCGACCACCCTGGCGCAGTTGACATCGTTGCTGGACCAGGCCCAGGCCGGCACCCTGCAAACGCAGTCGCAGCAGCTCGCCACGGCGCCCGGGATCGGTGCGTTCAACAGCCTCGACCTGCCGCCGCCGGCATTGCAGGTCTCATCGACGCTGCGCCGCCTGGGCGCCACCTTCGGCGGGATCGTGCGGCAGCGGCTGCGCCGGTCGGCGTCGGGGCCTCATAGGTAGGACCTGAGCGGCCGGACCCGCGCCCACAAGTGCTGTAAGCCCAGCTGGCGCCGCAGCAACCACAGCAGGCCGAGGTAGCCACACCCGAGCAGCAGCACGCCGATCATCGTGCCGATCAGCGAAGGTCCGGCAACGGCTCGCAGTGCCAGTCCGCCCAGACCGAACACCCCGGTCGCCACCGCCGCGACGCCGAGCAGTTTCCTGGGAGCCAGATGCACCCCCATCCTGCTGTGTACCTGCCGGGCGGCCAGAGCGGTATCGATGGCGATCACCAGCGCCCAGGACAGAGCCGCCCCGACGATGCCGATGAGCGGTACCAGCAGGAGATTCCCGGCGACGCATACCGCCAGCGCAATGCCCTTGTTCATCATCTGCCAGGAACTGCGACCACCCTGCAGCAGAATCGACTGCAGCATCCCCGCGGAGGTTTGCACCATTGCGGTCACCGCGAGGATCGACAGCACCGGAGCCCCGACGGCGAACTCGGCACCGAAGATGGTCAGCACCGCTGCCCCGTTCACCGCCAGCACCAGATAGAACGGCCAGGTCAGGACGACCATCGCTCGCACGACCCGCGCGTGCAGCGCACTGGCCGTTTCGGTTTCCGCACGCGCCAGCAGCGCGGCGAGCGTCGGCGATACCGCGACCCGCATGGCCCGGTCGACGACCTGGCCAGCCTTGACCGCCCGACTGCACACCGCATAGATCCCCGCCTGTGCCGGTGAGGCCAGGGCAGCGACGATCAGGATGTCCGCCCAATCCAATCCGGTCTCGAAGCCCGAACCCAGCGCCCGCGGCGCGCTGAAGCGCCAGAACGAGCGGGCCGATGGCCCGCCGCCAGCAGTCCGGACTCGCCGGTCTCGCAGCAGCGGCCGCGTCACCATCGCGATCGTGAGCACCAGCACCAACGGCAGCGGCACCAGCCACGCGGTCACGGCGGCGTTCGCCACCGGTATCACCAGCAGGACCGCGACGACCGCCGCCAGCCGCAGCAGGGCTGGCAGCACCGATGACAGCATCGTGAAGGCGGGGACGCCACGAACCATGCGGGCCGTGATGGCGAGTACCCCGGCCACGGCGGCGACGAGCACGAACGGTGCCATCAGCCGTAGTAGAGATGCCAACTGGTCCCGTTCGCCGGGGCTGGCCAGCCACTGCGCCCACGCCTGGGACCAGAACCACAGAGCGATGGAAGCCAAGGAGGCCAGCACCGCGACAGGGACCAGCGCGTACTTGGTGATGAGCCAGTTCGAGCCGGCTCTGCCATGGGCCCGTTCGGCAGCCATGAATCGCACCATGCCGCTGTTGGTTCCCAGCCGAAGCACCTGGGTGAGTACCGTGAAGATCCCGATCGCCTGGAAGAACACCCCGGTTCCGGCCGGCCCTAGGAATTGACCGACGACGGCGGTCAGCACCAACGCTGCCAGTGCCGCACTCGCCGAACCGACCAGGCTGACCAGGCCACCTCGCAGCAGATTCTCAGACGCCATCGGCCCGCCGCGCAAAGGGCACCAGATCCGCCCGCCACCAGGTGGAGCCACCCCGGTAGCGTTCGGCCAGGATCATCGCGGCCACGACGCCCAGGAAGACCACCTGCCGATCCATCCCGTAGAACGTCGAGAGCACCAGCGCCACCACCAGGCTCGAGTGTGCCCACAGGGCGGCGATATTGGGAGTGGGGGCGGTGCGGATCACGATCGTGACCAGAAACGCCAGGAACAGCGCCAGCCCGACGAACCCGAAGCAGAACATCGCCATCCACACCGCGCCCTGGGTTCCGACGTAGATCTCCGTCGTCTGGCCGGGCCGGGGAGCTCCATAACCCAGAATCGGGGAACTGAGCGTGCGCAGGAAAGTCTCCAGATAGACGTCGAGTCGCCCGTCCGTGGTGTCGACCACCAGTTGTCTATCGGCGATGCGCGTCAGCAAACCGGATGCCATCACCGCCCCGGTACCGGCGATCCCCACCACGCCCAGGCCCAGCGCGGTGCGCCACCACCGTGCCAATACCGCGCGCAGCAGCACATAACCCAGGCAAAGCCCGAGCCCGACGAAAAGCCCCCGGTTGGTCGTCGCAGTGGCCGGTGCTATCGCGGCCACGCCCGCCACAGCGAGCCAGATATAGGCACGAGCCGAGCCGTAGGAGACGGCGTTCGCCACCGCGATCGGGGTCAGGATCGCAAACGCTGAACCCCACCCGTTGCTGTAGGCGAACGGAGCCGACGGCCGCACGAACGGCTCATCGGCGCCCCATGGGGTTTGAATCTCGGCGAAGCCCGGATAGGTCAGCTCGTAGACGTAGTCGTTCTCCAGCAGCGCCGCCGGCAGCAGTTGGCCGATGGTGAGAGTCAACCGGCCGTAGGGTACGAGGATCCCCAGGTAGCCGGCCAGGATCAGGAACACCCACACGAAGGTGAGTCCGTTCAGCAGCCGACGCGGTGTGAGCGAGCGGCGGGCATTGACGATGTAGATCATCATCACCGCCACCGATCCGTAGTTGCTGAACCGGATCAGCAACGACAGCAGCTGGCCGATGGTGTCCACCATGATGGCACTCGGGAGCATCCACAGCGCGAACGCCACCAGTCCCAGGATCCCCGGCACCAGCCGGACCGGCCGGCGCAACATGAGGAAGGCCAGCATCACCACGGCCATGATCGGCATGCTGAACATGAGCATGCCGCTGGCCCAGAACAGCGGGTACCCCCACAGCACCGCCAGCACCGGCCAGGCCGGCAACGCTGGCTGTTCGGCCTGCCGGTGCCCGGTTGCCGACCGAGTCCTCAGGACGCCAGTGCTCATCGTTCACCCAGCCTGTTGTGGACCGTGATGTTGCGGCGGGACGGACCCCGCCGCAACCTCAGGTCAGGCTAGTTTCTCAGACCGCTCATGTTCAGGTCGAACGTCAGCGACGGGGTATTGCGGTAGTTCGCATGCATCGAGGCAGCAATCACGTTCTGCCCCTCGACCAACAACGACGCCGGAACCGTGAATACCACAGGAGCAGCC
>JBKDZO010000034.1:0-36755 GCA_047971285.1 Beutenbergiaceae bacterium
TTTGTGCGTTTGCTGCCGCGACCTGATCAGGTGGCCCCGAACCGGTGCAGGATCGCCGGCGGGACGAAGTCGGTGGGTAGCGCCACCACCCAGGGATTCCACATAGAAGTGCCCCAGCGCAGCTTGAGGACGGCGAATCCGCGCACCAGGCGAATCTTGCGGATGTCGGTCATGTAGAGCGACCGAGCTAAGTTCTCACCGGAGATGCGCACACCGTAGCTGTTCCAGGCGGCGGTGAGTATGTGCGACATTCCGATCTCCCGCTGCGCCCGTCTCTTGGTGACTGCTGATCCGACTGGTATGCCGATAGCGAGGCCGATGACGATGGCCGGAGCGACCAAGAGGATGAACAGGGCCATGAAGATCCCCTGCGTCTGGAATACCTGATCGATCAGCGCGAAAGCAATGACCAGTACCAGGACCAGTCCCCCGACGACGTAGCCCAGAATGGGCCATGCTGCTGCCCAGTAGGCGGCACGTCCTCGATCCACGGATTCCTGGGGGAACAGGGGCCGCGAGATGGTCACCTCGTCCGTCGGGCGTCCGGAGGCGTAGGCATGGTGTGGCGGTATCCCCATAGTCGGACCTTGTCATCTTCTTTGTCATGCCCGCAATGGGCAGCTCTGGTCCAGCGCGTGCTTCTGGCCGCTACTGTCGCGCGAGCGCGTCATTCCGGACGCCAAACTAACGTTTGGCGTCCGGGATGCCGCGTTCGAGGAGGTGGTGCGAGCGGAATGCCGCGTTCGGGAATCGCTAGAGCGCGGTGACGGACCCGGTGAAGTGGATGGCGTCGGAGTCTGGCGCCCACCCGGCGTACCGGTACCCGTGCTCGTGGTGGTCCACTCCGAAACTGACCGTCCCAGGCAGGAACACCGGTTTGCGGAACTCCGCCGTCCAGCTGAACGCCTCGCCGCGCGTGGGGCCGATCGTGGCCAGGGCCCGGCCTGCGGTGTACATCCCGTGGGCGATGGCGCGGCGGAATCCGAACAGACGGGCGGTGAGTGCGTTGCGGTGGATCGGATTGGTATCGCCCGAGACGCGGGCGTAGGCCCGTCCGGTATCGGCCGGAAGCCGCCAGGACGCCGTCGCCTCCGGAAGTACTGTGGGGGCGGTATCGGTGGGGGCGGCCTGGCCCAACCCGGGCAGGGTGCGGCCCCGGTTCAGGTATGTGCTGACTCCACGCCAGGCCAGCTCTCCGTCCCGTTCGGCCTCCACCACCAACTCAACCTGGGTGCCAGAGCGATGGGGGGCCAGGTTTTGCGCCCACGCTCGCAGTGAGACCCGGTCCTGGATGCGCAACGGCGACCATTGCTGCACGCTGTTGCTGATGTGCACCATTCCCAGCACCCGCAACGGAAAGTCGGTCCGGGCCATCACCTTCAACGCCAGCCGGAACCCGAGCAGGTGCACGGCTCCCGGCGGGACGGCGTCGGTGCCCGGTTCGCCCATCAGGTGCTGGTACGCCTCCACCTGGTCGCTGTTGAACGGCACCTCGTCGATGCGGTAGCCCAACTCGGGCAGCACCAGGCTGTCGTTACGTTTGACTATGAAGGAGTCGACAGTGTGTGCGACGACTCGCCCGTACAGGACGTCCAGGCGCGGCAGTTCGGTCAGCGGTATGAACGTGGTCATCGGCCCACCAGATTCTGGCCGCACACCCGCAATACCTGGCCGTTGATACCCCCGGCCTGCGGTGAGGCCAGGAAAGCGACGGCCTCTGCGACGTCGACGGCTTGGCCACCCTGTTGCAGTGAGTTCAACCTCCGCGCAACTTGACGCGTCAACGTCGGAATCCTCGCCGTCATATCGGTTTCGATGAACCCGGGGGCGACGGCGTTCGCGGTGCCGCCGGAGTCCTTCAGCTGTTCCGCCCATGAGGTCGTCGCCCCGATGACCGCGGCCTTGGTGAAGCCGTAGTTCGTCTGGCCACGGTTGCCCGCGATCCCCGAGGTGGAGGCCAGCGATACCAGCCGCAGGCCATCCGGGGCCAGTCCCTGGGCTGCCAACAGCGCCTCGGTCATTCGCAATTGTGCGTCGATATTGACTGTCACCACCGATTCCCACCGCTCGGGAGACATGTTGGCCAGTAGCTTGTCGCGCAGGATGCCGGCATTGTGAACCACCAGGTCGAGCCGGTGGTAGCGGCTGCGGACCAGATCGATGATGCGGTCGCCGGCGTCTGCGGCGGTGATATCCAACTGCAGCGCTGTGCCCTTGACCTGGTTCATCACCTTGGCCAACGCCTCTCCGGCCGCAGGCAGGTCGACGCCCACGACCTGAGCGCCGTCGCGAGTCAGTACCCGAGAGATCTCCGCTCCGATGCCGCGCGCCGCTCCGGTCACGACGGCGACCCGGTCGGTCAAGGGCGTGCGCCACTGTGCGGGAGCGGCCCCACCGGCGTCTACCCGGAGCAATTGACCGTCCACGAAGGCGCTGCGGGCGCTGAGCAGGAACCGCAATGTCCCAATGCTGCTGGGCGCATCGACCGGGACCTGATCGGACAGTTCCACGCCATTGCCAGTGGCGCCACCACGCAGTTCCTTGGCCAGCGAGCGCATCAGCCCGCCGACGCCGGCTCGGACCGCGCTCGTCGCTGCATCGTCGGGGCGGGCGGCCCGCGCAACGCTGATGACCCGGCCGCTGGGCAACAGGTCACGGAGCAAGCCGCCGGTGGCAAGCACCCGGGTTCCGGCTTGTATGGGATCGGTCAGGTCGGTCAGTACCAGCATGATGGCGCCGATCTTGGTGCCGGGGGACACCCCGCGCCGTACATCCAGATCCCACTCCAGCAGAGCGGCGGACAGCGAATCCGCATCGCTGCCATCCCCGATGACCACCACCGGACCAACCGCGAGCGGCTGATCGATGTGGCCGGGGTCGGTTCGCCGCAGTACGGCAGGCTGAGGCAACCCGAGTCGCCTGGCGATCTGCCTGGTGAAGCCGGAATTCACCAAGTCCAGGTAGAGGTCGGGCATGTCACCGAGCCTCAAGGATCATGGCGACAGCTTGTCCGCCGGCAGCACACACCGAAATCAAGCCGCGCACCGGGCCGCCGTCACTCTGGCGCCGCTGCGCCAGCAGATGCGCCAGGGTCCCGACGATCCGGGCGCCGGTAGCAGCGAATGGGTGTCCCGCCGCGAGTGAGGAGCCAGCCACGTTGAGCCGGTCGCGATCTACCTCACCAATGCCTGGGAGCCCGACCTTGCGCTGAGACCAGTCGTCGTCGGCCCAGGCGGCCATCGTCGTCAGTACCGTGGCGGCGAACGCCTCGTGGATCTCGACGAAGGCGAAATCGTCGAGCTTGTGGCCGGTCCGAGCCAGCAGTCGCGGAACCGCGTACGCGCCCGCCATCAGCAGCCCATCCTCACCGCGAACGAAGTCGACGGCGGCGGCTTCAGCATCGACCATGTGGGCCAGCACCGGCAGCCCGCGTTCTGCTGCCCAGGCGTCGCTGGCCAGCAACACTGTCGCGGCACCGTCCGACAGTGGCGTGGAATTGCCGGCGGTCATCGTGGCCTCGCCGCCACCGCGACCGAACACCGGCTTCAGCGACGCCAGTTTCTCGGCGGAGGTGTCAGGCCGCAACGATTCATCCCGGGTCAGGCCCCGGTACGGGGTGATCAGGGTGTCGAAGAAGCCCCGCTCGTAGGCCGCGGCCAGGTTGTGGTGGCTGGCGAGTGCGATCTCATCTTGCGCCGCGCGCGTGATGCCCCATTGCCTGGTGGTCAAGGCCTGGTGTTCCCCCATGGCCAGGCCGGTCCGGGGTTCGGCGACATCGGGTGCAACGGGCGCCAAGTCCGCGGGCCGCAGCCGGGTCAGGACCTTGACTCGTTGCGGCAAGGTCTTGGCCCGGTTGAGCTGGAGCAGGGTCCGGCGGAGCCGGTCGCTGACCACGATCGGCGCGTCCGAGGTCGAGTCGACGCCGCCGGCGATCCCGGCCTCGATCTGGCCCAGAGCGATCTTGTTGGCAATCGCCCAGGTCGCCTCCAGGCTGGTGGCGCAGGCGCGCTGGACGTCGGAGGCGGGCGTCTGCGGGGACAGGCTGGCGCCCAGGATCGCTTCCCGGGTGAGGTTGAAATCGCGGGAGTGCTTCAGGACTGCACCGGCGGTGACCTCGCCCAGGCGTTGCCCGGCTAGCCCGTAGCGCGCCACCAGACCGGTCAGAGCGGCCGTCAGCAGATCGAGGTTGCTGGCGTTGGCGTAGGCGCCGCCGGCCTTGCCAAACGGAATCCGGTTGGCCCCGACGATGGCGGCCTGAGCGGGCGCGGCGGACGTGCGAGCGCCACTGCTGCGGGCACCGGAACGGGGCTTGCGGTTGCGGGCGGCGGTGCTGCCGGAACCTTTGGATGTGGCGGGCATCTGACCTCATTGAACTCGTGGCGTAGCTAGACGATACGCACCCAACGATATTTCTAGAACCCACAGTACCTGATACTCTCGGTACGTGACTAGGCCCGATCCTGCTGTGCTCGCTGAAACCGATGGTCGATCGACCCGGTGGGAGTCACATCGCGAACAGCGGCGTGCTCAGTTGTGCCGCGCCGCGCGCAAAGCGGTTCACCACGGTGGTCCGGAACTGTCCATGGACGAGATGGCGGCAGCGATGGGCACAAGCAAATCGATCGTCTACCGGTACTTCACAGACAAGTCCGGGCTTCAGGCCGCCGTCGGGCAGGACGTCCTGGACGAGATCGCCGATGCGCTCGAACAGGCCTCCAGGCAGGTGGGCAGTGCCCAGGAACGGATGCGTGCCATGGTGGAGATCTACGTCGGCACCCTGACCGCATCCGCGAACGTCTACCGGTTCGTCACCTCAGAGCAGGGCAGCAGTCTTTCCACGTTTCTGACCACGGTGACTGAGGCCGTGGCCGTGCCATTGCGGGAACTGCTGGAACCCGCCGACCCGGACGGCTCGGTCGCCCGGCTGTGGGCCTCGGGGGTCGTCGGATTCGTGCGCGGCGCCGGCGAGAACTGGCTCGAAACACCGGCCCGACGCCGGCCCAGCGCTGCCGACATGGTCGACCTCCTCAGTGGCTGGCTGTGGCGGGGCGCCATCGCAACCTCACGTATCCGAAACCAGGGAGGCCACCCATGAGCAACACCCTGACCGCTCCTACTGCCGACGCCGGCGAGCGATCGCTCGACCGCGACCTGATCAACGCAGTCCTCGATGGCCGCTGGGCAAGCCTGCGGCGTACCAGCCGCAACTTGTGCTTGGAGCCACGCTTCCGCAAGATCTCCGGGCAGAGCTACCACGAACATCGTGAGCGGGTGCTGGACCAGTTGCACGGCCTGGTGCAGCGCGAGGCGGTACAGCGCGCGTTCCCGCAGCGCCTGGGCGGGCAAGACGACCCCGGCGGCAATCTCGCCAGATTCGAGGAACTGGTGGTGGGTGACCCCTCGATGCAGATCAAGGCCGGGGTGCAGTGGGGACTGTTCGCCGCTGCGGTCCTGCACCTGGGAACCGAACGTCACCACGATGCACTCCTGCCCGATGCCATGGACCTGTCCGTCCCCGGGGTCTTCGCCATGACCGAGATCGGCCATGGGTCCGACGTCGCTTCGTTGGGAACCACAGCCACCTACGATCCGGCCACCGAAGAGTTCGTCGTGCACACCCCGTTCCGGGCGGCGTGGAAGGACTATCTCGGCAACGCCGCGAACGACGGCGTGGCCGCGGTGGTGTTCGCGCAGTTGATCACCGCCGGTGTGAACCACGGGGTGCATGCACTGTACGTACCCATCAGGGACCGGCGCACCGGTGACCTCCTGCCCGGCGTCAGCAGCGAGGACGACGGCCTCAAAGGTGGCCTCAATGGGATCGACAATGGCCGGCTGGCATTCGACCACGTCCGCGTGCCCCGGGCCAACCTGCTCAACAGGTATGGGGATGTGGCGGCCGACGGCAGCTATAGCTCACCCATCGACAGCCCGGGCCGGCGCTTCTTCACCATGCTCGGGACCCTGGTACAGGGGCGTGTCTCATTGTCGGGTGCGGCGACCGTCGTCTCGAAGATGGCGCTCGCGACGGCGGTCCGGTACGGCAATCAACGGCGCCAATTCACCGGTGCGGACCCGTACGCGGAGACCGTCCTGCTGGACTATCAGCGCCACCAGCGCCGGTTGCTGCCATTGCTGGCCCGCACCTATGCGACGCAGTTCATGCACAACCACCTGCTGCAACGATTCCATGAAGTGTTCTCCGGTGAGGTGGATTCCGACGCCGACCGGGAGGATCTGGAGACGCTGGCCGCAGTCGCCAAACCGCTGGCCACCTGGCTGTGCTTGCAGACGGTGCAGGAGTGCCGGGAGGCCTGTGGCGGGGCCGGGTTCATGGCCGAGAACATGCTTACCGGGTGGCACGCCGACCTGGACGTCTACGCGACGTTCGAGGGTGACAACAATGTGCTGCTCCAGCTGGTCGGTAAGCGACTGCTGACCGACTACGGTCGGGCGATCGCCCAGATGGATGTCGCGGGGACGGTGCGCTACGTGGCCGATCGCGCCGCCGACATGACGCTGCACCGCACCCCGCTACGGCGTACCGCCCAGTCGATCAGTGACTTCGGCTCGGCTGCCCGCTCGGCCTCGGAGATCCGGGAGTCGGACGTGCAGCGGGAACTGCTGGAGGAGCGGGTGGAGGCGATGATCGCCGAGATCGCCGACGCGTTGCGCCCGGCCCGGCGGGCATCGGAAGCAGAAGCCGCCCGAAGTTTCAATAAGCATCAGGATGCGTTGATTCAGGCGGCTCGCGCCCACGGTGACCTGCTGCAGTGGGAGGCGTTCACCGAGGCTCTGGAAGGCATTACCGACACCGATACCCGTCAGGTGCTGACCTGGCTGCGTGACCTGTTCGCCCTGGTGACCATCGAGGACAATCTGGCCTGGTACCTGATGAACGGGCGGATCTCCAACCAGCGTGCCCGCACCGTCGGCTCCTATATCAATCGGCTACTGGCTCGGCTGCGCCCGCACGCCGGGGAGTTGGTCGAAGCCTTTGGCTACAGCCCGGAGCACGTCGGGGCCGTCATCGGCACCGATGCCGAGGAACTGCGCCAGGCCCAGGCGCGCGACCACTACCGCAAGCTGCGGGCCAGCGGTGACGAACCGGTCTCAGAGAAGTCGCTGCGCGATGCCGCCAGGGCAGCGGTGGATCGGTAAGACTGGAGGGCATGGACCCACCCTCGGCCTCCCTTCGCAGTCAGGTGGCCCCGTTCGCCGTCATGACCATCCTCGATGAGGTCGCCCGGATCCGGGCCGCGGGGACCGACGTCATCTCGCTGTGCGCCGGAGAGCCGGACGGCGGTGCCCCAGCGGCCGTGCACCGCGCGGCCGCAGCGTTGCATCGGGCAGGTGAGTCGCTGGGGTACGGCCCGGCGCTCGGGATTGCGCCGCTACGGGCAGCAGTAGCCGGGCACTATCGGCGCTGGTACGGGCTGGAGGTAGCTGTCGATGATGTGGCGATCACCACCGGTTCCTCTGGTGCGTTCCTGCTCACGTTCCTGGCTGCATTCGACCCCGGGGACCGGGTAGGGCTGACCCGCCCGGGCTACCCGGCCTACCGGAATATCCTGCTGGCCCTTGGATGCGAGGTGGTCGAGATCGACGTCGGTCCGGATACCGGCTTTCAACCGACAGCCCAGCTACTGGAGCAACAGGTGGCGGCGTCCGGCCCGCTGGCAGGACTGGTACTGGCGTCGCCGGCCAATCCCACCGGTTCGATGCTTGGGTCCGATCGGTTGCAGGCCATAGCCCGCTGGTGCGCAGGAGCCGGAACCCGGCTGATATCCGATGAGATCTATCACGGCATCACCTATCCGGTTGCGGGCTCCTCGGCGACGCCGGGTGCCTGTGCCTGGGGACAAGGCACCGGCACGGTCGTGATCTCCTCGTTCTCCAAGTACTGGGGCATGACCGGCTGGCGGCTGGGCTGGGCGCTGATTCCTCCGGGGCTGCGTGCAGGCGTCGATGCACTGGCCGGGAACCTAGCCCTGTGCCCGCCGGTGCCGGCGCAATACGCCGCGCTGCAGGCGTTCACCGAGGAGGCGTACGGCCAAGCCGACGCCCGGGTGCGAGCGCTGGCGACCGCCCGGCAGATCGCCCTGGACGGAGCAACCCGGCTGGGCTGGGGGCCGATCGCTCCGGCCGACGGCGCGTTCTACCTCTACGCCCGCGTCCCGCTGGGTCGGTATCCGGATTCGGTGGCGTGGTGTCAGGCATTGCTCCGGGGGCACCATGTCGCACTGGTGCCGGGTACGGACTTCGATGGCGATCGCGGTACCGAGTTCGTGCGGCTCTCCTTTGCCGCCGGAGCGGACGCGGTCACCCGAGCCATCGATCGGATTGCAAGGTTCCAGCAAGGGGTGTGACCCGCCGGCCCAGGCCGTCGCCGGACTACCATCCGGCGAGTTGGAATCGCACCGGCGGCAGAGGTGGCCTAGCCCTCTAGGTCCGGGTTGTCCTGGTGCAGGGCAGCCGATGAGTCGCTGGCAGACAACTCCATCAGCGAGCGCATGTTCGCGTCCGCGAGGTCTGGATCGGCTGCGACGATCGCCTCGAACACGTTCCGGTGCCGGTCGAGGAAATCGAAGGTCGTCATGTGCCGATGAGCAAGGCGGTCCCGTGCCTGCATCGCTGGGGTCAAGCTGAGGCCGAATGACTCGAGCAACTCGTTTCCTGAAGCCGCGAGCACCGCGCGATGGAACTCTATGTCGGCGGCAATCGGGTCAGGCCGATTCGGTTCCGATATCCGATACGAGCGGTCGAGCTGGTCCCATGCCTCGCGGATCCGGTCAAGTTGCAGCTCCGTTTGCCGTTCGGCGGCCATCCGTGCTGCCGCCGGCTCAATGAGCGAGCGCACTTCGTCCAGTTCGGTGACCAAACGCGGATCCGGATTGTCCGATGAGCGCCAGGCCATGACGTCGGCATCCAGGAGTTGCCAGTGCGATCTTTCGGTGATGAAGGTGCCGAGCCTCGGACGTGCACCAACCAGTCCCTTGGCCGTGAGTACCTTGAGAGCTTCACGCACCACGGTGCGGCTGACGTCAAACTCGCGGGCTACTTGTTCGGGGTCGATCGTGCTGCCCGGGAGTAGCTCCCCGCGCATGATCCGGATGCCGAGCGCGGTGACGAGTTGACCGTGCAGGCCGCGACCCCCGAACGTGCTCATGCGTTTGAGCCTAGCGCCCGCGCTTCGCGTGATCGGCGGCAGCGATGCCGCCCTGGCTGGCTACGGCAATGGCGCCAGCCTTCACGCTGCTCGCGATTCGATCGCTGGACCAGCCGAGTTCGGCCAGCACTGCTGCGGTGTCCGCGCCGAGGATTGGTGCCCCACGTTTGATCGACGGGGGCGTATGTGACATCTGCAGTGGCGGACGGACTGTTCGAACCGTTTGCCCGTCCTCCCCATGGGGCTGTTCGACCAGCATGCCGGTCTGTTGTACGTGAGGGTCGGTTGCGACGCCGGCATAGTCGAGTACCGGTCCTGCCCAGACGTTCGCCCGGTCGCAACGTTTGAGCCAGTAGTCGGTGTTCTCGCCCTCGAAAGCACGTCTGATTCTCCGATAGACCTCGTCGCGATGGTCGTGGCCGTCGTTGTAGGCCGACAGCGACCGCAACCAGTCGTCGTCGAGTACTTCGCCGAGAGCGGGCAGCGGGGTCATAGCCAATGTCAGCCAGCCATCGCTGGTGCGGTACACGCCGTAGGGCGCGGGGATGAAAGCATGCGCTGAAGGCTCTGCGCTACGTTGCGGCTGGCGACCGGTGTTCAGGTAGGTGACGAATTCCTGCAACTGCGCATCGAGGACGATGGAGAGCATGTCGACCTCCACCTTTTGGCCAATACCCAATCGATCGCGTGCTGTCAGGGCTGCGAGGATTCCGATCGCGGCCTGATAGCCAGTCATCACGTCGGCAGCCCACAGGGCTCCAGGTTCGGGGTCGTCGCTCTCGCTGCCCACGGAGAACATGGAGCCCGAGTAGCCCTGGACGACGAGGTCCTGGCCGGGGCGGTCCCGGTAGGGGCCCGATGGCCCGTATCCCGAGATCGAGCAGTACACCAGCCGGGGATTGATCTTGCGGAGTTGCTCGTACCCGACGCCGAGGCGCTCCGCAGTCCCGTGCCGGAAATTCTGGATGAAGACGTCGGCGGAGCGCACCAGGTCGACGATCACCTCCTGCGCGGCGGGATTTTTCAGATCGACGGCGACCGAGCGTTTGTTTCGGTTCACCGCCAGGAAGGTCGTCATCTGGCCGTGCACACGGATGTCCTCGAACCCGTGTGTGCGATTGAACTCCCCATGAGGAGATTCAAGCTTCAACACGTCCGCCCCGAGGTCTCCCAGTCGGGTCGTCGCCAAGGGCCCGGCCAGCATCTGCGTGGCATCCAGGACCCGGATACCACTCAGTGCGCCATCGGATTCGGGTGAGTTGGACATTGAAGGTCCTCCATGAGTTGGGAATATTCGTCGTCGGCCGAAGGAGGCGCTAGGTCGTCACCATTCCGCGATGGACCCATCGCGGTGGCGCCACACCGGGGCGCGCCAGCTGTGAGTGAGCAAAGCCCGTTCCCGCACGATGGACTCGTTGACCTCGATGCCGAGACCTGGCCCGGTGGGGATGCCGAGGAACCCCTGGTCGTATGAGAACGGTGTATCGCTGATGTAGTCCAGGAGATCCGAGCCGGAGTTGTAGTGGATGCCGAGGCTCTGTTCCTGAATGACGGCGTTGTGGCAGACCGCGTCTATCTGCAAGCACGCGGCCAGCGCGATCGGCCCGAGCGGGCAGTGAGGTGCCAGGGCCACGTCGTACATCTCGGCCATCGCTCCCAGACGGACGGTTTGGGTGATTCCGCCCATGTGTGCCGGATCGGGGTTGAGCACTCCGAAGGCCCGCGATTCCAGCAGTGAAATGAACTCTGATCGTGTGTGAACACGCTCACCGATCGCCATCGGCACGTGGCTCGCGCGTGCGATAGCGATGGCGGCTCCCAGGTTGTCGGCAGGAACCGGGTCTTCGATCCACATCGGCCGGAAGGGTTCCAGTTCGCGGATGAGGGCCCCCGCCATGGGTGCGTGCACGCGTCCATGGAAGTCGACGGCGATATCGAGATCGAACCCGACCGCGTCGCGCAGTGCACCGACCCTCGCGACGGCTTGATCGATTGCCTTGACGCCGTCGACCAACAGCAATTGGTGCGTCCCGTTGAATTTCACCGCCTCGAATCCCTGTGCCCGCGCCCGCTTGGCATCGCCGACGAGGTCGGACGGCGCATCCCCTCCGATCCAGGAGTAGGAGCGCACCCGGTCGCGTTGTGAACCTCCCAGCAGCGTCGCGATCGGAACCCCCAGCGACTTCCCGAGGATGTCCCAGAGGGCAACGTCGATACCTGAGATAGCGCTCATCAGCAGCGGCCCGCCGCGATAGCACCCGTTGCGGTAGAGCAACTCCCAGATGTCGTTGATGCGACGCGGGTCCAGCCCCATGATCAGGTCGCCGAGTTCGCGGACGGTTGCTTCGGCCGCGGCTGCGTGTCCCTCGAGCACTGGCTCGCCCCACCCGACCAGGCCGTCGTCGGTTTCGATCCGCACAAACAGCCAGCGTGGCGGGACGCGGAAGGTCTCGATTCGAGCAATCTTCATTGGGCAGTCTCTCGTCTGACAGGGGTGGCCAGTTCGCGGGCGAACTCTGTCAGGAATCGATCGATCTGCGATCGTTCCTCCTGATCGAGAGTCCACCCGGGTGCGCGGCAGATGTCGCTCGGTATCAGGCCTCGCAACAGTGAGATCCGCTTCTCAGCGGCAACGATGAACTCGACGTGTTGCATCCAGGTGGCGAGGTAAGGCGCCATCCGCTGGTGCAGCGTGGTGGCCCCAGGCCTGTCCCCGCTCTGCCATAGGTCCCATACCCGCAGGTACAGCTCGGTGAATGAGCATCCCGGCTGCACTCCTACCGCGCCACGCCGCAGGGCGTCGGTTAGGTGCAGCCCGGCATACCCGACGACGCTCGTCAGGCGGGGCGCCGCCTGACCCAGTGCGCTCACCAGGCGTCCCGGCGGTTGCGCCTCGACCTTGACCTGGACCAGGTTCGGCGCGACATCGGCGAGCCGGCCGATCATGGCTGCATCCAGGGCCAATCCGGTCTGAGCCGGGGCGTACTGCAAGACTGCGGGCGTCGGAGCGATCGCTGCTATGACCGCGACGAGATGGGCGAACACCGCGTCGGAGCCGGGGCCGAGTTGGTGTGGTGGCAGGATGTTGATCAGACTGGCGCCCCCGGCCGCGTACCGCTCAGCACGTGCGACGGCGGCGTGCGTGCCGTGATCAGCGACAGACGCTACTGCCGTTAGCCCGTGTTCCTTGGCGCGGACGATGACCTGGAGGACCTGGTCGTCGCGCTCGGCATCGGTGAGCTTGAGGTATTCGGACGCGAATCCGGGATACATCAGAGCGTCTGCACCGATCGCCGCTAGGTGGTCGACAAGCCCGAGCAGCGATGCGGTGTCCACGTCCCCCGCGCTTGTGAACGGGGTCTCGAGCACAGGGCAGACTCCGCTGACCCGGGCATTGCTAGCCGGGGATGGTTCCGGGGTTGAGCCGCCTTGCCGGTTGGCCGATCGGCTTGCTGATCGAGATCGGGTCACCTCGAGCCTCCTCTAGCCTTGCACAACACTAATACTATATGTTTATAGTACAACGCAGTCAGAATCCATCCCATTCGTGTATCTGTGGCATGAACGGGTCGGTCGCACGCAGCTGCGAGCACGTGGTTGCTGCGTGCAGCAACAGGAGGTCAAGGATGATCACAACAGCCCGTCGACGAGGTCTAGTCGCGCTGACGAGCCTCGCCGTCGCCGCCCTGACGCTTAGTGCGTGCACCGGCACTGACAGCGGTACGGGCGGTGGCGATGAGCAGAACTCCGCTGCCGAAGGGGGCGAACTGGTTTTCTCGAACTGGCAGTGGCTTGAACCGGGCCGCGGTGAGGCTTTGTGGGACGCGGTCAGCGGCTATACCCAGGAAAATCCGCAGGCGGAACTGGTCAAGTCCGAGACTGCCTACGGGCAGTACGCCGACAAGCTCAACACCGAACTCGGAGCCGGTGAAGGGCCTGACGTCTTCATAGTCTTGGACAGCCAGTTCGCCACGCTCGCCGAGGCCGGCCTCGTCGAGCCCCTGGATGATGTGCTCGAAGATGCTGACCTCAATGCCTCGAACGAGGAACTAGTGGTCGACGGTGCGCAGCTTGGTGTGACCTGGGAACAGGTCCCTTACGCACTGTTGGGCAACAAGAACCTGCTTGAGCAGGCTGGGATAGCCGAGATGCCGACGACGATCGACGAACTGATCGCTGCTGGTCAGGCGATCGAGTCCAGCACCGGCGCAGACGGCTTCGCCGTTCGGCACCAGATGAGTGAGTTCGACGGCTGGATGCTCGACTTCCAGTCGTGGGCATTCGGCTATGGCGGAGGCTGGTCCGACGGCACCAACCTCACGATTGACTCTCCGCAGAACGTCGAGGCTGTGGAGCAGTTCAAACGGGTCTTTGACTCGGGAATCATGCCGGTGGGCGACGACGCCTCGACCTTCCGAACCAAGTTCAAGGAGAATCAGCTAGGGCTCATGATCGACAACGCCGGTGCGGCGCTGTCGTTCACCTCGGGCGGGCAGATCACTGGCGAGGACATTATTGCCGCGCCGTTGCCGTTTCCAGAGCCCGGCGCGCATCAGAAACTGGTGGTGGCGGTCAATGCGAACAGCAGCAACAAGGAACTGGCGAAGGACTTCGTGAGGTGGTTGGTCTCCGAGGAAGGACAGACCGCGATCCGCCCCGCGCTTGGTGCCAGCACCCTTGCTACGGACGTTCCGCTCACGGACGACTTCACCACAGCGAACCCGTGGGCGCAGACGTACGTCGATCTCGGGGCAAACACTCAGGGAACCCTGATCCCCGGCCATGAGACCGATACGAAAGCGATCATGCAGTTTGTGATGCAAGCGGTCGAGCGGGTGACCGCGCAGGACGAGGATCCACGAACCTCGCTCGAACAGGCCCAATCCGAAGCGGGGCGTTGACCATCTGGCGGTAGTGAGCAGAGATCTGGGGGCGCGCTGATCGGTGTGCCCCCAGATCGGGGAAGGTCTCATAGATGAACACCACGCTGCGGACAACATCCTCGTCGTCGCCGCCGGATTCGCCTGGTCTCAGAACGAGGCGCGTGCGCAAGCGGCGCACCTGGGCTGGCTATGCCTTTATCGTTCCTGCCATCGCCTATCTGGCTGTCTTTCTCCTAGTCCCGCTGATTCGTGGAATGCAGTTGAGTTTCACCGACACGAAACTGCTCAATCCCAACGGTGGCAGGCCTGTTGGTGTGGACAACTACGAATTCGTTCTTACCAGCTCGCAGTTCTGGAACTCCTTCGGCGCCACACTCTTGTACACGGTGACCACCGTGGTTTTCGCGCTGCTTCTGGGGGTGTGCGTAGCAGTCTTGGTCAACAATCCCTTCCGTGGGCGTGCGCTGGTTCGAAGCGTACTGACGTTTCCCTACGCCGCGCCGACAGTGGCGGTATCCCTCATCTTCATCTGGATCTACAACCAGTCCGGCGGAGTGCTGAACGGGTCGCTGGCGGTGCTTGGAATCGGTGAGATCGGGTGGCTCACGGACCCGCGATTCGGAATGTTCTCGGTGGTGCTGGCCACGGTCTGGAAGGTCTTCCCGTTCGTGATGCTGATCGTGCTCGCATCGTTGCAGTCGGTTCCTGGTGAACTGCTGGAGGCTACCCGAGTCGATGGTGCCGACGCGCTCAGCACGTTCCGAGCGATCGTGCTGCCACACATCATGCCGACGATCCGGATCGTGGCGCTGCTCATGACCATCTGGTCGATTCGCCGATTCGAGATCATCTACCTCCTGACCGGTGGCGGACCGGTCGAGAGCACGAACACCCTGGTCATCAACATCTATCGGCAAGCATTCAGCAATCAGGAACTCGGGATCGCTGCGACCATCGGCGTGCTCGGTCTGCTCCTTTCGCTCACGGTCACGATCGTCTTCGTGCTTGTGGAGCGACGTGAGGCCCGAAAGGACGGTTCAGGATGATTCGCAAGGTCTCGACCCGAGCGGTGGTCTTCGGTGCGCTAGGGGTAGCGGTCGTATTTGCTGCCTTTCCGATCTTCTGGATGGTCAACACGTCGTTGACAACCGACACCGAGCTGTACCAGACCGGTCAACGGGTATGGCCACACTTCGAACGTCTGGCTGAGGTGCCCGCCATCATGGCGGAAGTGCCGATCTACAGTTGGATCGGGAATTCAGCGATCGTCGCCTCCGGCACGACCTTCCTGAGCTTGATCCTGGCGGTGATGGCTGCCTACGCACTGAGCCGGTTCAGGTTCTATGGCAAGGGTCCCGCGTCGTTTCTGCTGTTCTCAACTCAGATGCTGCCCGAGGCGCTGTTGGTGGTTCCGCTGTTTGCGTTGTTCAACGGCCTGGGTCTGCTCAATGAGCTCTACGGCCTGATCCTCGCGAACACCGCATTCACGATGCCGGTCGCCGTCTTCATCCTCAAGAGCGCAATAGACAAGATTCCGTTCGAACTCGAGGAATCGGCCCGCATCGACGGCTGCCCCCATTTCGGTCAGCTGACGATGATTGTGATGCCACTGATTCTGCCGAGCCTGGCAGCGGCCGCCGTCATCAACTTCTTCGACGGATGGAACGAGTTCCTGTTCGCGAACACGTTCATCTCGGATGCCAGCAAATGGCCTGCATCAGTGGGCCTGGCTTCGTTCGTGGGTCAATACTCGACGCCTTTGAGTAGCGTCATGGCCGCTGCGTTCCTGTTCACGCTCCCGGCAGTGGTCTTCTTCCTCATTGTCCAACGCCAGATCGTCAGCGGACTCACCGCCGGCGCCGTGAAGGGTTAACAACCATGCCAGAACTCGTCTTCGATAAGATTCGCAAGAGCTACGGCAACAACACGGTCATTCGTGAGTTCAGTGCGGAAATCCCTGACAACGAATTCCTGGTACTGCTCGGTCCTTCCGGATGTGGCAAGTCCACGATGCTCCGCATGATCGCTGGACTGGCAGACATCTCCGGGGGCGAATTGCGGTTCGATGGGGTGCGCGTCAATGAGTCGGAACCGCGCGAGCGGAATGTGGCGTTCGTGTTCCAGTCCTACGCGCTCTATCCACATATGTCGGTGCGGGACAACATCGCCTTTCCGCTAATCATGGACAGGTTCAAGAGTTGGTACCACATCCCTGTGCTCGGTTCGATCATGCGGCGCACAATCGCTCGAAATCCGGAGGTACGCGATCGGGTGGATCAGGTAGCCGCCATGCTCGAGCTCACCGACTACTTGGACCGCCGTCCGAAGGCGCTCTCCGGTGGACAGCGCCAACGAGTCGCCGTGGCCCGAGCGCTCGTTCGGGACCCCTCGGTGTACCTATTGGACGAGCCGCTGTCCAACCTTGACGCGAAGTTGCGTACCCAGATGCGAGCCGAGATCAGTGGGCTATATCAGCGTGTGCAGAAGTCGTTCGTCTACGTCACCCACGATCAGGTTGAGGCGATGACCATGGCCACCCGGATTGTCGTGCTGAACGGCGGTGAGGTGCACCAGATCGGAACGCCAGATGAGATCTACCACTCGCCCCAGGACACGTTTGTCGCCCGGTTCATCGGTTCACCCGCGATGAACCTGATCCCCGGCGAGCTAGTGGCAGGCGTGGCACGCTCCGCGGACGACGGCCAGGAGTTGCCGGTGGGACTGGATGGCTACCCCGACGGTAGCTACCTATTCGGAGTGCGCCCGGAGACGATCTCGCTGGCGCCTGCGAACCAGGGGGTTCGCGGGTACATCGCGTCCGTGGAGCACCTCGGGGGTGAGAGCGTCATCGGCTTCACCCTGCAGCCCAGCGATCGGGGAGCCCTGGTGAGTTCGGTGCCCGAACGTGGGGTCCATTTCGCTCGTGTTCCGGGCACGGTCCGGCTCCAGGTCGGGGACGAGCAGTGGTTCTCGCTCGCGAGCGCGAACGTGAACCTGTTCGACCCCGAGTCCGGGTTGGCGGTTGCGCAGGACTTGCTGTAGGCCGACGCCTGCTCAAGCGAGCGGGCGGGCGTTTCAAACATCCACTAGTTCAAGAAAGAAGGCACTCCTGTGAACGACCCCGCGAACGGTGAGGTCAGACTCGAGCGAGACGGTCACATCGGCCACCTAGTGATCGATCGGCCCGCCAAGCTCAATGCGATGACCGTCGCGATGGACCATCGGATGAATGAGCTCGTATTCGAGATCAACAACGACCCGGACATCCGAGTGGTGCTGTTGAGGTCGACCGGCGAGCGCGCATTCAGTGCAGGTAGCGACATCACCGATCTTGATGAGTACGGCGACAACTGGAGCTATCGCAATCGGTTCGACAATCGCACAGACTACGCGCGCGCCGTGTGGTTGCTGCGCAAGCCTGCAATCGCTGCGGTGCAGGGATACTGCATCGGCGGAGGGCTGGAAATGGCCAGCGCCTGCGACATCCGGATTGCCAGCCCCGACGCGTCGTTCGGTGCGGGAGAGATCCGCTGGGGCTGGCACGGCGGTTCGGGGCAGACCCAGTTCCTCACCCACTTGATCGGTCCGGGTCACGCCGCAAAGCTCCTGCTGACCGGTGAACGTATGGATGCAGCCGAGGCCTTTCGGATCGGGTTGGTGCAGGAACTCGTCGACCGCGATGGACTGGTCGAACGAGCCTGCAGGCTCGCTGCTTCAGTGGCCGAAAAGTCTCCTATCGCCACCCAGCGCACCAAATACATGGTGCGAGTGGCTCAGAACGTGGGCATTGACGCCGCCCTGCACGTGGAGAACGACTCGTTCGCGTATCTGATGATGACGGACGATGCAGCCGAGGGTCAGGCTGCGTTCGCTGCTCGCCGGACACCGATCTTCAAGGGGCGGTGACCGTGGCCGGAGGCAGCGTGAACGGGGTCGCGTGGGGAGCCGAAAGGTACTCCGCGGTGTCCCATGCGGCCACTGCGTTGCGAACCACGCGTCGAGCCGGGGCGTCGGCTCTGCACGAGGATTCCGAGGCGGTGGTGAGAATCGTCGCTGATGCGCTGATACAGCTTCAGTTCAAGACGTGGGACTTCGGCGACTCGGTAGCGTTCGAGGCGTTGCTGGCGGCGTCCGCTGGTCTTGGCGATGCTCGATGGGAACGATTCGCGCACGGCTGGGGCCGCGCCTGGGCAACGCGTTCCCGGCCATTCGCCAGACTCGACTGCACGGTGCCGGGACGGGCGCTCACCCTCATTGCGGAACGGCACGACGATGAACAGCTGCTTGCCGAACTCTCCGCGCTCGCCGGATATCTGCGGGAGCGGCGTACGCTCGATGGGGTCTATGAGACGTGGGATGCATCGCCACTGCTCACCCCGTACGGGGATGCTGGCGCCGGCGCTCGTGATCTGCGCCTGCTCGCCGACCCCCCAGCGGGTGTGTTCGTCGACTGCCTACATTTTGATCCGCCCTTCTTCGCTGCCCTCGGGCGGGTTGCCGGGGATGGCGAACTCGTTGACGACGCACTGCGGCAGGCGCTCGGCTACCTCCGGCTGCTTCAGCGTGAGGATGGGTTGTTTGACCACTTCGCGCTCCGGTCGGAGACGGAATCGTTCGGTCCGGGCTGGGGTCGCGGGCAGGGCTGGGCTGCACTCGGCCTGCTTGAGACCATCATCGAGTTGAGGACGCGGCGCGAGTCCGGTGGTGACGGGCGATTCGATGCCGGCGAAGCAGCGCTGGCGGGCGCGGTCGCCCGGCAATTGGAGCGGATGGCCGCACTGCAGCGTGCCGACGGCCACTGGGAGGTCGTGGTTGACCGGCCCGGCTCCGGTGATGAGTATTCGACCGCCGGATTCATGGCGCACGCCATGCATGAGGCGGTGAGGCTGGGCATCGGAGACGTTGCTGTCCTCACCGCGTCGGCCCGCTCGGCACGTACGGCCATCTTGCGATCCCTCGATGCCGATGGGCAGCTGCGTGAGGTATCCGCTGCGGTATATGCCAGTACCGTGCCGGATCACTACCTCGCGGTTCCGCGCGGGTACGTCGTACCGTGGGGCCAAGGTCCAGCTCTGTTGGCGCTGCTGGCGTCGTCGTAGTTGCCCGCTAGCCGTCAAGGAGGATTGCAACGGATGCCTGATGTGGTGTGCATCGGAGAGACGATGGCGCAACTGGTTCCCTTGGACGGTGACCTGGAGACCGGGGACACCTTCCAGATGCGCATTGCGGGTTCGGAGTCCAACGTAGCGACGGCGCTGGCGCGCCTGGACGTGAGCGTCGCCTGGGCTAGTCGGCTCGGTGCCGACGCCCTCGGCCGCCGGATCCGCAACCAACTGAGCGCCGTCGGCGTCGATGTCGGCCTGGTCGAGATCGACCCCGCCCGGCCGACCGGTATTTTCCTGAAGCAGCCGGCTGGCCAGCGTCGCGACGTGGTGTACTACCGCGACGGGTCGGCGGCCTCACAACTGGACCGGAACTGCTGGCACGCGGCGGTAGACGCCAATCCTGCGGTGATCTTCTGCAGCGGTATCGATGCCGCGTTGTCTGCCACCAGCCGGGACAGCATGATCGAGGGCCTGGACTATGCGCGCTCCCGCGGTGTGCTGGTCGCCCTCGACGTCAACTATCGGCCGGTGCTTTGGCGCCAGCCCGAGGTGGCGGCGCAATGCCTGCTGGACCTGGCCCGCACTGCAGACATCGTGCTGGCCGGATGGGACGAGGCTGCTGCCTTGTGGCAGGTCGCCGATGCCGCGCAGGTGCGGGCGTTGCTGCCCACAGCCGAACTCGTACTGCGCGAACCGCCCGTGCAGGTCAGCAGCTATCACGGTGACACGGTCACGACACTGGCCCTACCGCACGTCGACGTGGTCGAAGCCGTCGGGGCCGGCGACGCCTTCGCCGCTGGCTACCTGTACGGTCACCTGCACGACTGGCCGCCATTGCAGCGCCTCAAAGCCGGGCACGTGCTCGCGGCATCATCACTGCGACGGCACGGTGATGAGTCGACCGTCACCCGTGCCGAGCTACAGCAATCGATCAGGCGGGAGTGGGCGTGAGCACGGACGACTTCTTCGACCAGGCCTTTCACCGATCGCCGGTCATGGTGATCCTGCGGGGGTTCGCACCGGATGAAGCGGTGCGCCTGGCCCATCGGGCCTGGTCTAGTGGAATCGGCGTGGTCGAAGTGCCGCTGCAACGACCCGGCGATGACGACGCCCTCGCGCAGATCGTGGCGCAGACGCCACCCGGCTGCCACACAGGCGCGGGAACGGTCACCTCTCCGGAACTAGCCGATCGGGCGGCGGCCGCTGGTGCCTCGTTTACGGTGGCACCCGGGTGGGACGAACAGCTGTACCGCTATTGCGCCGCCCACGGTGTGCCGCAGTTGCCCGGTGTGGCCACGCCGTCCGAGGTCCAGGCCGCGGGGCGGGCAGGAGCGTCCTGGTTGAAAGCGTTCCCGGCAACCGTGCTGGGGGTTGACTGGTTCGCCGCGATCCGCGCGCCATTCCCGCAGGTACGACTGGTAGCGACCGGCGGTATCGGGGCTGGCAATGCGGCCGACTATCTAGCGGCCGGTGCGCGGGTTGTCTCACTGGGATCGTCGTTCGCGGCGATCCCAGCCGCCCAGTTGGCTCAGATCACGAGTATCGCTATGCGGGGGTGAGGCCGAACCGCGACTCAGAGCGTGACCACCGGCCCGCCATCCAAGGTGTCCAGGTCGAACCGGAATACCTGGTACATGCTCAGCGCCCAGAGGGAATCGTCGATCACCAGAAGCCGCTGAATGCTGCTGGCCTGCGGGGCGCCGAAGCCGGAGGTGTCGATGTGCGGACCCTCGGTGATGGCGCCCTCACCGATATCGATGACCAGGATCCCATCCTGTTGGCCGGAATCGGAGTCGCGATTCTCAATGTCCGGCCAGTCGATGGTTGTGGCCGGTAGGTATGCCCGGTCTTGCCACAGCAGAAATGCCTTGTGCTCCCACTCGACCTGCGATTGCGTATCCAGCCAGGTCAGTTGCGCCAGGCGCTGCGGTTGGCGCACGTCAGCGATGTCGAAGAGTGATACCTGCAACCCGGTGGTTTCCCCCTCGCCGGTGGCGTCCTGCCCGATGCCCAGCATCTGACCATCGCTCAGCGGGTGCAGATAGGCCGAGTAGCCCGGGATCTTCAGTTCGCCCGCCATGGCCGGTGCGGTGGGGTCGGAGGTGTCGATGAGATACACCGGATCGGTCTGCCGGAACGTGACTACGACCGCCAGATCCGGCGTGGGGTACCGGACGGCGTAGATCTGCTCGGTCTCACCAAGTCCATCCACCCGCCCGGTCTGGGTCAACCGGTCCCCGTCCTCGGCCAGGATGACCAGCGACGACGATGTGGGGTCCGTCGTGGACATCTGATCGATCGTCGTCGTGACCCTGATCACGCCGTCGGTCTCATCGATGGCGAACTGCGACAGCAACTGGCCATCGACCCGGCCGGAGGCCACGTAGTCGGTTCGGTCCGGATCGGAGATATCGAAGCTGTGCAGGTCGGTGGCGAAATCATCGGGGTCCGCGGTTGAGAGACTCCACCACATCGGGCTCGCGGCCACGATGACCCGGTCCGTCGAGGCATACACGGTGTCGCCCGCGCTGAGTACCCCGGCCGCTGAGGTCACACTGCCTGCGTCATCGGCGTCGAAGGTCACCACGGAAACTACCGAGAAGCCGCTGAACTGCGCGGGCTTGCCGATATCGGTGCACTCCAGCAGCAATTCCGTGTCGCCTCCGTAGCCGTCCTCGTCCACTGGCTGCTGGTGGGGCAGCCAGTCGTCGAGGGTGCTCTCGGCAATGACCTGCTGGTTGGCCGCCAATGCCCGACCTTCTGCAGTCAGCGAGTTGTCGTCGGGGTAGGTGAACGTCAGACCGGGTGGGTTGGTGGACATGACCAGGCGAATGGTGCCGTCGATCATTCTGGCGGTGGTGTAGGAGCCCTCAAGACGGGTGGTGCCGGTGACCCGTGGGCGTTCCGGTACGGACAGGTCCACGGTCATGATCGCGGTGCGTATCCCCATCTCGGTAGCCAGGATGACGAGACTGTCGCCGTCCAACAAGAGTTGTGCCTCGGCAGGCCGGAGTTCGTCCGAGTCGTAGGAGACGGGCGCCGCGATGGTGGACACCACCTTCTCAGTGGCGACATCGATCACATGAATCTGGCCGCTGAGCGATGTCACGAGCAGGGTGCCGTTCGTCTTCACGACGTCGGCCTCATCCACCCCTGCGACCTGATTGTTGGTTCCGGAGTACCTGCTGCCGGTGTCTGCGGATGAACCCGTGCCGTCGGTCGCGGCCAGCTCTTCGTGCGCCGCGAGGATTCCGGTCTGTTCCAGCCCCCAGGCGGTAACCCGTTCGCTGGCCTCATCCTTGAGATGATCCAGCAGCGCATCGCAGGAATCGAATGGCGACAACGCCACCGGCCCCCCAGGACCGGCGGCCTGCGGCGGTGGAGCCTGGGTGGAGCAGGCTGCCAGCAGTAGCACCGAGCCCAGTAGTAGCGACCCACGGATACGTTTCATATTCAGCCTGTGTCGCCATGACCGTCGATGTTGCGCATCGTGGGGCAACACATCGCCGCTAGATTTGACCCGGCCCACCCCGCTGTAGATCAGGACCTGGACGTGACCACTCCCCAGACCGACACCGTCGACAATGCGGCGGCCACGCCCGACGTCGACCAGCCATTCGCCGAACTCGGCCTGAAACCGGACGAGTACGCGCGGATCCGCGACATTCTCGGCCGACGGCCCACCAACGCCGAACTGGCGATGTACTCAGTGATGTGGTCCGAACACTGTTCGTACAAGTCCAGCAAGGCGCACCTGGGGCAGTTCGGCACCAAGACGACCGATGAGATGCGCGAGCACCTGCTGGTCGGTATCGGGCAGAACGCTGGTGTGGTCGATATTGGTGACGGCTGGGCGGTGACGTTCAAGGTCGAATCGCACAACCACCCCAGTTACGTCGAGCCCTATCAAGGAGCGGCGACCGGCGTCGGTGGGATCGTGCGCGACATCATCTCCATGGGAGCGCGGCCGGTAGCGGTGATGGATCAACTACGGTTCGGTGCCATCGATCATCCCGACACCGCTCGCGTGGTGCATGGAGTCGTCTCCGGCGTCGGCGGCTATGGCAACAGCCTGGGCCTGCCCAATATCGGTGGTGAAACCGAGTTCGACCCCTCCTACCAGCGCAACCCGCTGGTCAACGCCCTGTGCGTGGGCGTCTTACGCCACGATGACATCCACCTCGCCAATGCTTCCGGTGCCGGGAACAAGGTGGTGCTGTTTGGTGCCCGCACCGGCGGTGACGGCATCGGCGGGGCCTCTATCTTGGCCTCGGAGACGTTCGACGACGACAAGCCCACCAAGCGCCCCAGCGTGCAGGTCGGCGACCCGTTCATGGAGAAGGTGCTGATCGAGTGCTGCCTGGAACTGTTCGCAGCCCGGGTGGTCGAGGGTATCCAGGACCTGGGTGCGGCGGGGATCTCCTGCGCCACCTCGGAGCTGGCCTCCAACGGCGACGGCGGAATGCACGTCGACCTGGAAAAGGTGCTGCTGCGGGACCCGACGCTGACCGCCGGTGAGATCCTGATGAGTGAATCGCAAGAGCGGATGATGGCGGTCGTCGCCCCGGACAAGCTGGATCAATTCCTGGCCATTACCGCCAAATGGGATGTCGAGACGGCGGTGATCGGTGAAGTCACCGGAACCGGGAGGCTGACCATCGACCACCATGGGCAGCGCATCGTCGACGTCGACCCCCGTAGTGTCGCCCACGACGGCCCGGTCTACGATCGCCCATTTGCCAAGCCCGCATGGCAGGACTCGCTCAATGCCGATGCTGCTGAGCGGTTGCCGCGCGCCGAGGTCGCCGATGAGTTCCGCGCCCAGATCCTCGCCGTCGTCGGCTCACCCAACCTTGCCAGCAAGGCCTGGGTCACCGATCAGTATGACCGCTACGTGCAGGGCAATACCGCCTTGGCTCAGCCCGACGACGCCGGGGTGATCCGTGTTGATGAGGCCACCGGGTTGGGCGTGGCCATCGCCACCGACGCCAACGGCCGGTTCTCCAAACTGGACCCGTACGTCGGCGCCCAGCTGGCATTGGCTGAGGCCTACCGCAATGTCGCCACCGTGGGAGCCCGGCCGCTAGCTGTCACCGACTGCCTCAACATGGGCTCGCCCGAGGATCCGGACGCGATGTGGCAGCTGGTGCAGACCATCACCGGATTGGCCGACGGGTGCGCCCAGCTCGGGGTTCCGGTCACCGGTGGCAACGTCTCGCTGTACAACTCCACCCTGGCCGGTGAGGTCGGCGTCGGACACATCGATGCCTCGATCAACCCCACCCCGGTGGTGGGCGTGCTGGGAGTGCTGGACGACGTTGCCCGGGTGCTGCCGTCGGGCTGGAGCCAGGAAGGATTGGGCCTGTATCTGCTGGGGACCACCCGTGAGGAATTATCCGGGTCGGCCTGGGCCGGGGTGATCCACGACCACCTCGGCGGCCGGCCACCGGTGGCGGATCTCGCCGCTGAGCAGGTGCTGGCCTCGTTCATGGGGCGCGTCGCTGGGGAGGATTCGGTACTCGCCGCACACGATCTTGCTGCTGGTGGCCTGATCCAGAGTCTGGTGGACGCGGTCCTGCGGTTCGGCGTCGGAGCCCAAATCTCCCTGGCCGGTCTGATGCAACGTTCCGCGATCGACGCCACCACAGCGCTGTTCTCAGAATCGGGAGCGCGGATGCTGGTCGCGGTAGGCGATGCGGAGCAGTTCCATGCCCGGTGCGCCGAACATGGCGTGCCGGTGTGCGGCCTGGGGGCCACCGGTGGTGCCGACCTGGTCATCGATGGGGTGGGCGGCCAGGTGCGGCTGTCGCTGGATGAGTTGTGGCAGGCCCACGAATCTCCGTTGCGGGTTGCGTTCGGCTGAACCGGCTGTCATACGCTGTCAGTGGCCGGTATCGAATAGGGGAGACGTATGGCTATGGACCCAGTGGCCTGGACGGTCAGCAACAACGCTCAGGCTGTGATGGAGACGCTCGGCGCAACGTTGACCTCACTCGGGTACACCGTCACCCCGGGCGCGGACGGCTGGAGCGGGCGGGCCGAGGTCGGTTCCAGCACCTCGCGGTTCTGGGCCGGGGGCCTGGCTCGGCGGATGATCGTTGACTATGCAGTCAGCCAGGGCCAGCAGTCCGAGACCCTGGTGTTGCACGTCAAGCCCGGCATGTCGGGCATCAGTGGCGGCCTTATCGGTATGTCCCGGGCGAAGAAGGACTACGCACAGGTGTGCAGTGCCATGCACGAGGCCCTGGGTGGCCAGCAACTCCTGGCGGGCTAACCCCACTCGCCTGCCCGCCCGCCTCGTTCCGCGCGTTCGAACCCTAGCGCCCAAACCGAACTGTGCACGGTTCGAAAGTGGTTCCAGGGTTCGAATCCGGCGTGGTGTTGCCAGCTACCACCGGTCCCAGTGGCTCACGGTGGTCGCGGGTAGGCGGCTGGCCCGGTGGAACTCGGTGCCCTTGGTATAGGCGATCGGGAACAGTCCCGCCTGGCGGTAGCCATCGGGAATCCCCAGCAGTTGTGCGGCGCGTTGCTCACCGCCATTGTTCAGGTGCAGCGTGGTCCACGATGAGCCCAGGCCCCGCTCGCGCAGCGCCAGCATGAAGCTCCACACCGCAGGCAGGATCGACCCCCAGTACGAAGCGCTGGTTCCACTGTCGGCGTTGTTCCAGCCTTCCAGACAGGGGATGAGCAGGATCGGGGCACGATGCATGGTGTCCGCCAGGTATTGAGCCGAGTCCGCCACCCGCGCCGCGCGCCGTACGCGCGGGTCGTCCTCCGGCAGTGGCTGGCGCACCGCTTGGGTGCGGTACTCGGCGAAGTTCGGTGCGTAGATCCGCTGCAGCGCCTGCTTGGCGTCGTCGTCGGTGACGAACAGCCATTGCCAGCCCTGACGGTTGGAACCGGTCGGGGCCTGCAGCGCCAGTTCCAGGCACTCCATCACGACCTCCCGCGCTACTGGCCGTTGGTAGTCGAGCCGCTTGCGTACCGAGCGGGTGGTGGACAGCAGCGCATCGGCGTCCAGGTTCAGTCGCATGGCTGGAGTCTGCCAGTCCCGGCATGGCCGGATTCGAACTCCGGCGCCGAAACCGAACCGTGGGCAGTTCGAAACCGGCGCCACAGTTCGAATCTGGCAGTGGTGCGTCGGTGGCTACCGGCGTCGGCGGCCGCTTTGCCGCAATGCCAGACCGCTCCGGGGGGTCAAGGATGCCGCCACCGATGGCGGGAACGCCGCCAGCAGCCGGGATCGTGCGCCCGCGAGATCGGCCAGGTCGGAGGAGGTGAAGCGCACGACGGCGGCTCCGGTCGCCCTGATCCGGTCCTCACGGATCTTCTCCGCCACCAGTGCTTGCGGGGTGGCACTGGCCGTCCCGTACTTGATCGCTCCGTCGTACTCGGCCGCGACCGTCCACTGCTCGCCGAGCCATGCGATATCGGTGAAATAGCGATCGCCGTCGCAGGTCACCTGCCACTGGAGCGTGGGCTCGGGCAGCCCGATCGCCAATCCCAGCCAGCGCACCCGGCTCTCCCCGGGCGACTGTGAGAGCCCATCGGCATGCCGCAGAACGGCGCGGGCACGCACCACGTTCCGTACCGGTCCCAGGGCCGACAGCCGCGCCAGCAAAGCTCGCCGCAGCACCGCCTGGCGTTCGAGGGAGTCGATGCGGTCGAAATTGCTCATCGATGCCAGCACGCGCAGGCCTCCGTCGCACACGATCAGACCTTCCGGTGCCGGCAGAATGCGGGCGCAGTCCAGCAAGGTCCGCTCAGGTGAGGTCACTGGCAACCCGTGTACCCGGGTGAGGTCCTGCTCGGGCAGCGTTGATGCGAAGTGCCGGGTGAGGTCATCTTGCCGGCACTTACTCGGATGCGAGGTCTGAGTGAGGTGGACCTGTGGCTGCATGGCAACCGGCCAGCCGAGCAGCAGCGCCGCCGTCTGGTGGCTGAAGGCGAACTCACACTCCAGGCGTTCGGCGACGGCCACGCAGCGGGCCAGCGTGTCGCGTTGCTGGGATTGCCAACGCTGCTCGCCCGCTGCCGGACGGCGGTAGGCGCCGCGGCGTACCCGCCGCAGTTCTCCGCTGGCTATGGCCGGTCGCAGCGCGCCATATCCATGGGTGGCGACAGTCAGGACTTCGGGGAGTGTGGGCAGCGACATGGATCGAGGCTGCCGCGTGGCGGCTGGAACGGGCCAAGGCCCGGAGCCAGCTGTGGACCGGGTGGTGCTGCCCGGCCGACCTGTGGATCCAGTGGTGTTGGCCCGCGTTCGAACCGTGGAACCGAAACCGAACTGTGCACGGTTCGAAACGGGCTCAAACGTTCGAATACGGGTGGAAAATCACGTCTCCATCACAGGGGGATAACAGTCCGATAACGCCGTGATTCCGGGCGTTCGCCCCGGCCGACAGGTTGTGTCCGAGAACCGACAGATCGTGCATCGACACGGCTGATTGCAGTATCCCGCTGGTTGTCTGGAGCGACACACCGGTGCGGTCGTGCTGGTTTGTGTCGCCGCAACTCGGCAGCGCAGGACAAGGACGACCGTCAGGAGTGGGCCCCGCGAAGCGGCGGGTCCGCCCAATCAAAGGAGAGAATGCGATGACGACTGGGAGACCGAAGAAGGTCAAGCCCATCTACGTAGGGGCGACGCTAATCGGTGCCGCCGCACTCGTGCTCGCTGGCTGCACCAGTGACACCGGTGGCGAGGGAGAAGGTGAGGCCGGTTCGGGCGACAGCTACACCACCGAGGAGAAGACCGACGGTACGACCACCTTCACGGTTGTCACCAACCCGGGCGACGGCCCGATCCTGTCCTACGGCTCCGAGAGCGGCATCGAACTGCTCGAGGAAGAGTCCGACGGGATGACCTACGCGTTCAAGGACATGAACGGCAACGGTGAACTCGATGTGTGGGAGGACTGGCGCGTCGATGCGACTGAGCGTGCGACCGACCTGGCCTCGAGCATGTCGATCGACCAGATTGCAGGCCTGATGCTGGTCAGCGCCCACGAGCGCACCCCTGGCGATGGCCTGACCGACGCTCAGATGACCTACCTGTCCGATTCGCACCTGCGCAACGTGCTGCACGCCGCCGGTTCGAACGCGGACGAGACGGTGCCGTGGTCCAACGAAATGCAGGCCTACGCCGAGACGCTGGCTACCGACGAGTTCCCCTACGTGCCGGTGAACTTCAGCTCCGACCCGCGCTCCACTGCTGGTTCGGGCGGATACAACGCTGGTGGTGAGGACATCTCCCGCTGGCCCTCCAGCCTCGGTCTTGCTGCCACGTTCAACCGTGAGCACACCTACAACTACGGTGCGATGGCCTCGGCCGAGTACCGTGCGCTGGGTATCGCCACCGCCCTGAGCCCGCAGATCGACCTCGCCTCCGACCCGCGCTGGCTGCGCGTCGGCGGCACCTTCGGTGAAGACGTCGACTGGAATGTCGACCTCACCGCTGCCTACGTCGAGGGCTTCCAGGGCTCCGGCGGCGAGATGGCCTGGGGCGGCGAGTCCGTCAACGCCATGATCAAGCACTGGTCCGGTGACGGCCCGGGTGAAGGCGGTCGTGAATCGCACACCAACGCCGGTAAGTACGGCGTGTACCCGGGCGACAACCTGGCCGACCACACCGCAGCCTTCCTCGGCTCGCTCGACGCCGCAGCCGTCATGACCGCCTACTCGATCGCGCTGGACGGCAACGGTGAGCCGCTGCTGGGTGATCGTGTCGGCACCGCGTACGACAACGGCCGCATGGATCTGCTCCGCGTGGAGAACGACTACCAGGGCGTCGTCGTCACCGACTGGGGCGTCATGAACGGCGCCAACGACGAGGGCGTGCCGTTCGGTATGGCCTGGGGCATGGAGGACTTCACTCCGGCCGAGCGTTACGTCGAGGTGCTGGGCACCGGTCACGACAAGTTCGGTGGCGTGAACGATGCGACCTTCATCAAGGAAGGCGCCGAGCTCTGGCAGCAGCAGTTCGAGGCTGGCGAGCGTGAGGTCGACGCCGAGACCCGCTTCCGCGAGTCCGGTGCTCGGATCCTGACCCTGATGTTCAACCCGGGTCTGTACGAGAACGCGTTCCTCGACCCCGAGGAGTCGGGTTCGATCCTGGCCAGCCAGGACAAGGTTGACGCCGGTTACGCCGCGCAGCTGGACTCCGTCGTGATGCTGAAGAACACCGATGGCACCATCGCCGAGGGCATGGACTGGTCGGACAAGACCGTGTACATCCCGCGGGCCTACAACACCGGTATCGCCAGCGTGTTCGGCCCGGCCGCCTACACCGAGGGCCCCGGCCTGTCACTGGAGGCTGCTGAGGAGTACTTCGGTACCGTCGTCACCGACGAGGCCGTGACCAACGATGAGGACCAGGTGGAGAGCTACACCGCTCCCGACCTGTCGAACGTCGACCTGGTACTGGTGGGTCTGAACGGCCCGTTCAACGGTGAGAACTTCTCCAACGTCGGTCACGACACCGAGACCGGTGAGTGGTACCCGATCACGCTGCAGTACCGTCCGTACACCGCTGACGGTCCGAACGTGCGTCAGGTCTCCATCTCCGGCGACATTCTCGACGACGGCACCCAGGAGAACCGGTCCTACTTCGGCAACACCTCACGTATCTCGAACGAGTCCGAAATCGACGCGTTCGACCGTGCGGTGGCGGCAGTCGAGGCCAGTGGCAAGGACATCCCGATCGTCACCGTGCTGAAGCTGGCGAACCCGGTCGTCCCGGCCGAGTTCGAGGCCAACTCCGACGCGATCATCGTCGGATTCGGCGTCAGCGACAACGCGCTGCTCGATGTGGCCACCGGTGCTTACGAGCCGCAGGGTCGCTTGCCGATCCAGTTCCCGGCCGACATGGACACCGTGGAAGCGTCGCAGGAGGACGTCCCGAAGGACGTCACCCCGTACACCGACGCTGACGGCAACGCCTATGACTGGGGCTACGGCCTCAACTGGTCGGGCCCGATCTCCGAGTAGATCTCCCGCTCCAACCGCCTGGGGGTGGTCGACCGCATCAGCGGTCGGCCACCCCCAGGCCTTTGTGTCGGTGCTCTGTCGCACCACCAATGCAGCGTTGGGGGCGTGAGCGTGAGTGGGCTAGGGGCCCAGCGCACGCCAGGCAGCGGCGGCGCCACCGAGCAGGCCGGAGCGGTGGCCGCACGCCGCGCTCACCCAGCGGGCGGCTCCACGGCGTTCCATCCGTTGGCAGTAGCGTTGCAGCGCCTGCTGGGTCACCGGGGTGTCCGCAGTGCCCAGGCCGCCGCCGAGCACCACCAGTTGCGGGTCGATCAAGCCGACCGCGAAAGCGATCGCGTCGCCCAGGGCCTTGCCCGCGGTCCGCAGTACGCCGGCGGCACAGTCGTCGCCGGATCTTGCCGCCCGTACGATCTCCTCGCCACTGGCCTGGATTCCGCTGAGCGCGGCGTAGCGCATCGTGATCCCGGACCCGGAGGCGTAGCTCTCCAGGTTGCCCTCGGGGGCGTCGAACTCGCCGAGTGCGATCGCTTCACCCCTGGCACCCGGCCAGGGGACGCCGTCGATCACCAGCGTGCTGGACAGGCCGGTTCCCAGCGAGACATACAGGAACGAGGATGCCCCGCGGCCGGCGCCGTAGCAGGCCTCGCCCAAGGCCCCGAGCCGGACATCCGACTCGATCGCCAGCGGAAGTGAGCCGAGGCCGCAGTCAGCGAGTGCCTCACTGATCGCCGCCGAGGGCTGGTGTTCCCAGGTCAGCACCTCGTGAGAGGTGAGCGCCCCGCCCGCATCGACGTACTCGGGGAAGCCGCCGCCGATGGCAGCCGGCCGTGTCTGAGCCGCGACGCCGGCAATGAAGGTAGCGACCCGGTCAATGTCGTCCCCGCCGACACGGGTCGGTTGAGTCCACTCCCCAGAGATGACCCCAGTGGAGTTGACGGCGCCGATCAAGGTCTTGGTACCACCGACATCGACGGCGAGCACGTGGCTCGCTGCTGGTTCACGCATCAGCGTCCTGACTCGTAGGAACGCCACAGCGTGGCGTGAAACTCGTAGGCCTCCTGCCGGTAGGTCACATGCCCCACCAGTACCGGGTTCCCGGCGATGTCGGCGGCGACCTCCTCCCCGACCAGCACCGGCGCTCCAGCATCGATCGTCAACGCCTCGGCAATCTCGGCAGTGGCGCCGTCCGCTCGCATGCGGTAGTCGGTGCGGACCACCCGCACCCCGCAGGTGTGTTCCAACACCTGATACAACGAGGCGTCGTCGAGGTTTGCCTCCTCGATACCCGGGGTGCGGTCCAGGGCCATGACGCTCACGTCGTAGCAGGCGGCGACGCCATCGAGGGTGCGTAGCCGGTGCACTTCGTGGACGCCGGCGGTTGGTGCGATCGCCAGGGCGCCGGCCTCTTGAAAGGTGGCTGGCCTGGTCAGGCGCCGCTGGACCTTCGCCCCCGGTGCCAGCCCCCGTGCGCGCGCCATCTCGCTGAACGACTGCAACGTGACCCGCTCGGCCATCCGTGGGGCGGTGACGTACCAGCCGCGCCAGGGGGAACTACGGACCTTCTGCTCGTGCTCCAGATACGCCAGCGCTTCGCGTAGCACCACGCGCGAGACCGAAACCTGTTCGGCCAGGTCCCGTTCTCCGGGGAGCTTCTGCCCCGGCGCGAACACCCCCGTTTCGATCAGCCGGTAGATCTCCTCGCGTGCGCGCGCGGCAGCCCGACCAAGGGTCGGACTTTCCGTCATGGACGCTGCCCTCCCGCGCTGATGTCCACCCACAGCGCCGCGTTGTCAACCAGATGGTAGACGGTGGCCGGCCACGCCGGGTCGTAGGTTGTACCCGCAGTCAACCGCATGAACGCTTCCCGCTTGTGCGCGCCGATCAGGATCATACCGGCGGCCCTGCTCAGACCGCTGATGGTGGCGATGCCGACGGTGACCCCGTGGGTCGGCACGTCCTCGACCCCCCCGAACTGTGGGAAGGTGTGCAGGTTGTCGCGCCGGGTCTGCTCGGCCAGCTCCACGATCCGAGTGCCGGAGGAAGCGGGGGAGCCTGGCGGGTTGAACGCCACGTGACCGTCTCCTTCGCCACTGGCGAGAATGAAGAAGTCGATGCCACCGGCCTCATGGAGCCGGGAGTCGTACTCGTCGGGCCGAGCGGGATCCGGAAACCAGACGTGATCGTCGCTGATGCCCCGGCCGGGCTCTACGCCACGATTTAGCACCGCCTGGATCTCGTCGCGGGCGAACCGGCGGCACGAGTTGTGCGCTTCGGCGTCGATGTGCGCCCACTGCTGGCCATCCCACTCCACGTAGTCGTCCATCATCACGATGACCAGACCACTCAGGTCCAGCTTCCTGTCCGCGAGCTCGTCGGCGAGCGCCGCATAGGTTGTCGTGGGCGTGCGGCCGCCAGGGCATCCCAGCAGGTACCGGCCAGACGCCGGTAGCCGGGCCTCGATGTCGTCCGCGATCGCGGCTGCGAGCGCACGCCCCAGCCCAGCCGCATCCTTGAATTCGTTGATCCTGCTCGTCGTTGCCATTGCAGTTCCTTTCTGCTGAACCGAACGGGCCTATTCCTTCACCGCGCCGGCGGCGATTCCGGTGATGAAGCGGCGTTGGAAGATGACGTAGACCACCAAGATCGGCAGGGCGACCGTCACCGCAGCGGCGGCTGTGACCGCCGGGTCGAAGTTGCGCGTTGATCCGGCGAAGAACGACAGTGCCAACGGGGCGGTCTGGACGGCGGTGTTCTGCGGTACCAGCACCAGAGCCATGAGGAACTCGTTCCAGGTGTAGAGGAACAGCAGCGTCGCCAAGGTGGCGATGGCCGACGTCGAAACCGGGAAGTAGACCCGCCACAGCGTGCCCCACCGGGATGCGCCGTCGATGGCTGCGGCTTCACCCAGCGAGCGCGGTACGTTCGCGAAGGCGGTCCTGATCCACAGCACGCCCAGCGATACCGATGTGGCTATCTGCGGCAGGATCAGTGCCCAGTACGTGTTCAGCAGTCCCATCCCGTCCAACAGGTAGTACAGCGGAACGATGATGCCCTCGTACGGCATGATCAGCCCGACCAGCAGGAATCCGAGCAGCAGTGCCCGCCCGGGGAAGGCCATGGTCGAGAATGCGTACCCCGCCAGCACCGACACCAGCGCCGCCCCGACGACGACGCCGATGGCGACCACCAGGGAACTGAACAGCGCTTGGCCGAAGCCGCCGCGGGTCCACGCGGTGACGAAGTTCTCCACGGTGGGATTCAGCGGAAGCGCCAGCCCGGAACTGCGCTCACCGGATGGCGTGATCGACAGCAGCACGATCGACAGGAACGGGTACAGCGCCACGATGGTGCCGATCACCAGCAGTGCGTATCCGAAGACTTGCTCGCGGCGGCTACTGTTCATCGCCGGCCCCTTCCACTGACTGCGTCCCGATCACGTGTGAGCCACATGACCAATCCGACGACGGCGAAGATCACGATCGTCAGCACGATTGCGATCGCCGAGGCGCGGCCCACCTGGTGGGTGACGAAGGCCTCTCGGTAGACGAAGTAGGAGGGCACTGTGGTGCTGGTTCCCGGTCCGCCCGCCGTGGTGTTCCAGACGATGTCGAAGTTCCGTAGCGCAGCGGTGATCATCAGGACCAGCGCCACCTGGATCTCTCCGCGCAGCGAGGGCAGGGTGACCGAGAAAAACTCGCGGATCGGGCCAGCGCCGTCCAAGCGCGCTGCCTCGAACAGTTCGCCGGGGATGTTCTGCAGTCCGCTGATGAACAGCACGAACGCCAAGCCGAACATCACCCACGATCCGATGACTCCGACCGACGGCAACGCGAAGGTGAAGTCACCCAGCCAGGCCCGCGCCACCGAATCCAGCCCGATGGCACGCAGCAGGGAGTTGAGCGGGCCGTCCTCGGCGAATATCCACCGCCACGCGATCGCCACCACCACGGTGGACAGGATGTACGGCACGAACAAGGCGGCCCGGAAGAACACCAGTCCCCGGACCTTGATGCGGGCGATCACCCCGATGAACAGCAGCGCCAGCGCTGCCGGGATCACCGCGTAGAAGACGATGAACAACACCGAATGCCACATCGCCTCCCACACGTCGGGGTCGGTGAGGATGTCGCGGTAGTTCTCGCTGCCTACCCACTCGCTGGCGGTGATGCCATTCCACTCGAACAGGGAAGTCCATGCGGCGTCAGCGACCGGCTTGATGAGAAAGACGACGTAGAACGCGAGCGCTGGTATCAGATACAGGTAGGCGTCCCACTGATAGCGCCGGAAGATTGCCGGGGCGCCGGTGCGCGCCCCGGAAACGGAAGTGTGATTGCTCATGACGTTGCCCCGCGGCCGGACTCGGGTGCGACGACGCATCGCCGCACCCGAGCGGACTCACTCCTGGAAGTCGTCCCAGTTCTGTTGCACCGTGCTCACCAGGTCGGCCGAGGACTGACGGCCCGCCAGAGTTTCCTGCAGGCCGCTGGTGAAGGTGTCGAACATGGTGTCGGTGGCCCAGTCGTACCAGAACAGCGCCCCGTTGCCGCCGAGTTGCTCGTCGGAGGCCACCAGGAGGTCGCCGAAGATCGAGCCTTCGCCTCCGGCCTGCGCACCGTGGATCGGGACGCGGTTGACACTGGCGAGCATGTCGGCGGTCTCAGCTGCGTTGATCAGTCCTACGAAAGCAGCGGCGGCCAGCGTGGCGTCGGAGTTGGCGCCGATGTGCCAGGGCAGGCCGAACGAACCGCTGGAGGCGTAGTCGCCATCGGTCAAGCCCGCGACGAAACCGAACTCGTTCCCGTCGGAGATGGTGCCGGCGTTCCAGTTGCCGCCGATGTAGAACATGCCCTCACCACCGGCGAACGCGGCCGCGGCGTCGTCGGGGCTGGTGCCGTCGTATCCCTCCGAGACGTAGCCGTCATCGACCCAGCCCACCATGGTGTCCAGGGCCTCGATGTTGCTCGCCACGTCGAAGCTGGCGCCATCGGCACCGGTGATCCAGTCGCGGGTGTCGGCTGCGGGGGTCAGTGCGCCCTGCAGGATCGACAGGGCCTGCATGGCGGAGGCCTTGTCGGAGTTGCCCAGCATCAGCGGCACCTCGCCCGCCCCGGCACCGGCAGCCATGGCGGCTTGGAGCTCATCCAGCGTGCGGGGGGCCTCCAGGCCCAGGTCGGCCAGTTTGGCCTTGTTGTAGAAGATCCCCACCATCTGGTTGTCGGGTGACATCCCGTAGATGGTGCCGGAACCGAAGGTGGCACCGTCGTCGGACCACTGCAGTTGCGAAATCGCGTCACCGGCCGCTTCCTGGTATCCGTAGGCGGTGGCGACGTCGTCCAGCGGACGGATCAGCCCGGCCTCCACCAGAGCGCCATCGGTGGCCCAGCCCTGGTTCCCCTGGGTGACATCGGGGGCGTCGTCGGAATTCATGGCGTTCAGGACCGTGGTGACCAGGTCGTTGTAGCTCTTGTACTGGATCTCAACGGTGACGTTGGCGAACGTGCTCTCGAATTCAGGGATGAAGGCGTCCATGAACTCCTGCTCACCCTGGTCAGCCCAGACGCTAAGGGTGATGTCCCCGAGCTCGGCGACCTCCTCCGGGGTGACCGGAGCCGAGATTTCCGATCCCGCAGCGCTGCCGGTGTCCTCACCGCCGGTGTCCTCGTCGTCATTGCCGGCGCCGGGGGCAGTACAGCCCGCGATGGTCAAGGCCGCGCCAGCGGCTACCGCCAGTACCGCACTCTTTGACATTCCTCGTCGAATGCTCATGTGTGTTCCTCTCGGATTCCTCTCTTCGGCTAGCTGGTTGTCCCGGTCGCGGTCGCGATGGTGCGCTCCAGCCAGCGCAGGTTCGCCGATTGCTCGGCGAAGACATGGGTGACCGATTCCTCGGTCAGGGGTGCACGATCCTGTTCGACGACCACCCAGCCCCGGTACCCGGATCGGCATAGCTGGGTGCAGAACGCCTGCAGGTCGGCGTCGCCTGCGCCCAGCGGGGTGGCCACGTCCTCCCACCAGGAATCGAAGTCCTCACGGTGAGCGGCGCGCGCGTCCTCCAGCACCTGGCGGCGCACATCCTTGACGTGCACGTGGTTGATCCGCTCCTGCCATTCCCGGAACAGTTCGACTCCGTCGCCGCCTGCCAGCACGATGTGCCCGACGTCGAAGGTCAATGAGATGTCGGTGTCGCTGAGTAGCCGCTCGATTTCGCCCGGCAGTTCCACGTAGGTGGCGATATGCGGGTGGAACGAGACGTCGAGCCCCCGGTCCCGGGCACGTGCCGCAGCGTCGGTCACCACGCTGACCAGCCGCCGCCAGCCCTGGTGGTCCAACATCTGCTCGGTGCGTTTGCGCGGCGACCGCAGGAGCTGCGCGTCGCCCTCGTCGGCCAGGATCACCCGCCCGGTGGCGCCGTCGTCGAGCATCTCCTACATGGAGATCTAGAACCGTGCCAGGTCGCCCCGCAGCACAGCACCCTCCGCCAGGGTGAGCTGCGGCACGTAGACCCCCGCCGCGGCCAGCCCCGCTTGCTCCCGGTGCCGGGCAGCCTGCTCCGGGGAGCCGAAGAAGCCGGGCGGCCCTAGCTCGGTGCCGGCATACCCGGCTTGCGCCATC
>JBKDZO010000035.1:0-3111 GCA_047971285.1 Beutenbergiaceae bacterium
GGTCCAGGATGCTAGCGACAGAGCCATCGCGCCATACTCCGGACCCAGAACCTCTTTTGGCTGGCCACCAGACGAGTACATCGTGGCGATCGTGCTCCAGGAGCGCGAATGGGTATGGCTACTTCAGCAAATGGATATCTGGCACGTAGACGAAAACACTAATGGCCTCAAGCAGCTCTTGATCGACGCGCTTGGTGACCCACCGCTTGAGAGCTAGCCGCAAGGCCGTGTAGTTAAGGTGTTGTGGTGGTTGTCATGGCGGCTCGCCGCTGAGGATGTGATCTTGAGGCTGGCCTGGCGGCAGGTCCGGTCGATGAAGGGACCACGGGCTTGGTATTTGGAGATCGCTCGTTTCACGACTCGGGGAGACACGCGTACGCGTCGCGGGGGTAGCAACGCGGCCATGACAGCAGTTCCGATCGTGCCGACAAGGTCGATCACGGTCCCCGCGATGGCGTGTCGGGCGAGGATGACCTGGTCCCGGGCGGCTTGCCAGGCGATGCTGAAGCTACCTCTGTCCGGGTCGGTGCCGGTGGCGCTGGTTGCGTCGCTGATCACGGTTCGTAGTAGTTGGTAGGTCACCAGCAGCGCGTAGATCTCTTGGTCGATCCCGGTCGCGGTGCGTGCTCGCAATACCCGCCCGCCGAGCATGGAGGACTTCAACTCCAAGAAGCTGGTCTCGATCTCCCACCGCTCGTGGTAAAGCCGGATGAGTTCCTCGGCGCGGTAGCGGACTGGGTCGGTCAGGCTGGTCAGGAGCCGGTAGGCACCACGTTGCTGGCCGGCATCGGTGGTGATCGTGATCTCGGCATCGATGACACGGACTCTCATGCCGGCATCTGGCTGGTGAACGACCCATCAAGGTGCCGAGCAAGCACGGGTAGGTGCCGGACGGTCTTGGCGCGGACCAGGAAGTCCGCCCCGGTTTTGACGATGCGGGTCAGGACTTCTTGGGCGTCGAAGTTGCGGTCGGCTAGGACCAACATCGGTCCGCCCGTGTCTCGACGCATACTGTCGGTGAGTTCGGGGACCAGGGTCGTTTCCCCGGTCGTGGTGGGCGCGAACACCGCGTCGATGATCGCCCTGCTCCCGCAGGCGACCAGGGCGAGCAGCCTGACCTGGGGGTAGCCGGTTCCGCCGTGATTGCCTCGCTGTTTGGTGTAGCGGGTCTGGATCACGGCAGTGTCGGCGACGGTGAGGATGGTGCCGTCGATCGCGCACACCAGATGGTTCTTCTACCACACCCCGCGTCAGTGGGGGTCGGCGCCGACTGGGCCGCGCAGGAGATCGAACAGCCACCGCAACGGCGCTGGCCCGACCCGGCGCCGGGCTTGGGCCAACGCGCCTGCGGTAGGCCGAGCAAGCCGGCCAGGGTCCAGTGCAGCGGTCAGCTTGCGCCACACTCCGGTGTAGCCGACCTCGGGGAACAGGCAGCCGGCCAGCAGCAGGTAGACCACTACCCGCGAGGGCAGGGCACGTAGCCGCTGCTGGACTGTGCGGGTCTCTTCCAACGCGGCGTCGACCATCTCGAACGGAACGATCTGGGTCAGCTCACCCAGATGCCCGGGCGCGAACCGATCCACCGCGACGCGGTCTTCGACGACATCGGCACGCGCAATGACATGATGAACAGGCAACGGAGCTCCCGGGGAAGTAGAAAGCAGTTTGGTCGTTGCCCTCTTACCCGAGCTCCGTTGCACCCGCGGCCACGACACGGCCACCACATCGTTGACAACCCGCCGGAGCCGCTAACTACACGGCCTTGGAGCTAGCCGTGATCGAGTGGCCGAAGGCGGCGCACCGGGTATGGCACGAGGTGCCCTCGCGCCACACCCGTCGACAGCTGCCGCAGCGGGACCGCCGCACGCGGCGCGGCTCCGGGTCGGGGCACTCTGCGCAGCTGTGGGCGAAGGTGGTGAGGGTCGAGCTAGGAGGTTGGCCCAGCTGCGACAGGCGGAGGGTCACCGAGCGCGGCGAGCAGTACCTTCGCCGTCTCGACTTCGTCGAAATCGTCTCCGGCGCCCCAGAACTCTACCTGCCGAAGGACCCAACTCCACTCTCGGTCCTGGAGCGCAATGGTGAGCTCGTAATCATCCGGTGGCCAACCGAACGACGTCTTCGGACCCGAGTAGACGTCAGTCGCCCTGGTCGTGGCGTCTCGGACGATCTCACCGGATGCAAATGACACTATGTCAAGCTCAGTCGCCGCATCTTGCGAAGCGCCCTCCACGCATACGAGGACCGTGTGCCACAAGGCCATCGGGATGGTCGCTGTCCTGTGTCTCATGCGCAGATAATCTCAGAAACCTGTGCGCGCCGCGAGGGCGCCGGCCCCTGGGTGCCGTCTGCAAGGCGAACAAGCGCCTCTACGCCAGTGTCGGTCTCATCGGGGCTGCTGGACAACCACCTCAAAGTCTTCGCCATGGACGACACGGTACCTCGAGTAGAATTGTGCGAGACTACCGCCATGGTCGGCATTCTGCGCCCCCGGGATCAGGCATGAAGACCACCCCGGGCCGGTCACTCCTGTCGGTCGATTGGGTATCTGGCAGAAGCCGAAGGTGCGCCCGGCGTTGGGTGCGCTAGCGGCACCTTGCATCGAACTCTGGAATGGATACTCGTCACACGAGTAACCTTCGATCCTTTTAATCGAGCCAGGGCAGGAAGTGTTGTAGTTCGCTCTCTTCTGTGTTGCATTAGTGGTTCGCGTCAAGACGGACGGGGCGCCCGACGCAATTGAGGCCAATACGTGCTCAGACCAGGCCGGGAATCTGCTCGCTGGCCAGATAGCCTGCGGCCGCTGCGCGTCAGGCAGGACGCACCCTGGTTCGACGTCTGGGGTGGGTCCGCCCTCGACCGGTTCGGCTGGTGTGTCGTCGCATCGCCAGTCGGTGAACCCGTACTGACTGGTCGGGCCAACTATGCCTTGTGATGGTTGGCTGAGGTGGACATCGAGCGCTGGGTCGTAGTACTGCACCGAACCGGGCTGTACCGAGCTGGTGTAGGTGCCCAGCGTGCTGGCTTGGGCTCCATTCGTGACTGGCGTGCTGGCGGAGGCGGTGCCGCTGGTCAGCGTCAACCCGAAGTTCGGGTGGGTGACCTGGGTGTTGA
>JBKDZO010000036.1:0-74920 GCA_047971285.1 Beutenbergiaceae bacterium
AGGTACTGCTGGTGGTAGGGCTCGGCGTAGTAGAACGGGCCGGCGTCGGCCGCAGGCCGCAATTCGGTAGTGACCTCACCCAGGCCACCAGCGCGGGCGACGGCGTTGAATGCCTCCCGGCTCGCCCGCACCACGGGTTCCTCACCCTCGCTCCAGTAGATCGCGCTGCGGTACTGAGTGCCGATGTCGTTGCCTTGCCGGTTGCCCTGGGTGGGGTCGTGGTTCTCCCAGAACGCCCGCAGCAGCTGTTCGGTGCCGGTCTGCGAGGGGTTGTAGGCCACCTGCACCGCTTCGGTATGACCGGTTCTTCCGGTACAGACCTCCTCGTAGGTCGGATTGGGCGTGTATCCACCCATGTAGCCGACGGCGGTGCTCACGACCCCTGGTAGCCGCCAGAAGATGCGCTCCGCACCCCAGAAGCAGCCCATCGCGACATAAAGAACCCGAGAGCCATCACCGGGCTGTAGCGGGGTACGGAGCACCTCATGGGAGGTGGGTACCGCGAACACCGGCTCGGGATGCCCGGGCAATGCTTGCTCGGAGGTGACCATGCGGCCAGAAATCACGTCGGGCTCCTTCATGACATGCGTACCAGTGATGCCATCGGTGACAACGCCCGGCCGGGCTGAGGTGTTCCCCGGGGCAATGCTGCTCCGAAGACCCCGCTGCACCGCTTACGCTGTGCCCATGGGCTGGTTCGGGCGTAGGCGAGTACAGGATGCCGTCATCGCGGAGCCGGTTACCGTCAGCGACGCCGATAGCGACGACCACCGATCCACCGTGACCTACCCGGTCCGGGTCGCTTCGGACTGGGCCTGGCGCTCACTGGTGATCGTGGTCGCATCGGCCGCGCTCATCTACGGGTTGGTGCAACTGGAAACCGTGGTCGTGCCGGTGCTGCTGGCAACCTTGCTCGCCGCGCTGCTGGCCCCGCTGAAGGATGCGCTGATACGACGAGCCCACTTCCCGCCGGTGCTGGCCGTGCTCGCCGTGATGTTCGGCGCGATCGGGGCGCTCGTCGCGCTGCTGACGTTGGCGGGCAATGCCATCGTCGATGGGGTTCCGGCACTGTGGCGCCGCGCTAGCTTCGGATTCCAGAATATGCTCGACTGGCTCAGCGAAGGCCCGCTGGGGCTGGATGACGAGGCCCTCAACGGCTGGCTGCTGCAGGCGCAGTCACAGCTGAGCGAGAACATCGACAGCATCCTGTCCGGGGCGCTCTCGTTCACGAGTTCCGCCGGGCATGTCGGTGCCGGGGCGCTGATCACGCTGTTCTGTCTGTTCTTCTTCCTCAAAGAAGGACAACTCGTGTGGACTTGGCTGGTGGGACTGTTCCCACGCCCGGCCAGGGCCAAGGTGGATGGTGCAGGCATGCGCGCCTGGATCAGTCTGGGTGACTACGCCCGTACCCAGATCGTGGTGGCGATCGTCGACGGGATCGGTATCGGCCTGGGAGCCATGATCCTGGGAGTCCCGCTCGCGCTGCCGCTGGCCATCCTGGTGTTCATCGGGGCGTTCATCCCGATCATCGGTGCCTTGATCAGCGGCTCGGTCGCGGTGGCCGTCGCCCTGGTTGCCGGTGGCCCGCTGGATGCGATCATCATGCTGGTGATCGTGCTGGGTGTGCAGCAGGTCGAGGGCCATCTGCTGCAGCCACTGCTGATGAGCCGAGCACTCAAGCTGCACCCGGTTGCGGTGCTGCTGTCGGTGACGACCGGAACCATCGTTGGCGGCATTGTCGGGGCGTTGTTCGCCGTACCGCTGATAGCGACGGTCAACACCGCCGTCAAATACCTCACCGGCCAGGATCCTCTGCCCAAGGCTCAAGCCCGGATCTTCAACAAGATCACCCGCCGCAAATGGCGCAAGGGCCGACCGGGTGGTAAGTCGGGTAATGGCACCGGCAAGTCGGGAAACGGGACCGGTAAGTCGGGTAGTGGGAAAGGTGAGAAGGCACCGGCTGGCGCCGGGCCCACCGCGGACGCGCCGGCCTCACGATCAGCCCTGGAACGGCTTGCGATCAGCCCTGGAACGGCTTGGCCTTACCGACCTTGACCTTGATGGACTTGCCTGCGGGTGTCTGGTACTCGACGGTGTCCCCGGCCTTCGCGCCCAGGATCGCTGCCCCCAGCGGTGAGGATGCCGAGTAGACATCGAGGTCGGTGTCACCGGCAACTTCGCGCGAACCGAGCAAGAACGTCATCTTCTCGCCGCCGACCGTGGCGCTGACCACCATGCCGGGTTCGACGATGCCGTCGTCCGCCGGTGCCTCGCCAACCTGGGCGCTGCGCAGCAGGCCGTCCAGTTGGCGGATGCGCGCCTCCTGCTTGGCCTGTTCTTCACGGGCTGCGTGGTAACCGCCGTTTTCCTTCAGGTCACCCTCTTCGCGGGCAGCCTCGATTTTGTCCGCGATTTCGGTGCGTCCGGCACCGGTCAGGTGGTCATACTCAGCCTTTAGGCGGTCATAGCTGTCTTGAGTGAGCCATGTCGTCGTCTCAGACACGCGGATACTCCTTCTGGTTCGGGCCACCAGTCCCCGTTTGGTGGCGCCCGTTGGTAGCGAGCGACCAGGTGCTGATGCACCCGGATGTGTGCTGCTGCGCTGCACGGCCTGTCCCGTGCCCCAGCGATGAAGCGCCTATTTTAGCAACGCTTGGGCCACGACCGACTCAACGGCAGTTATGGGCGTGTGGTCAGCTCAGCTGACAGCTGCGAACAACGGCTACGGTCGCAGGCTCGCTGGTCGCCACCGTTACCTGGACCTCGACCACGGCGCCCTCCGAGGCGGGCAACGCCACGTCCAGCAGACCGACCTGTGCGAATCCGTCCCCGAGTGCCTCGATGGTGCACGCCCCGGCCTGACCGACCGGTCGGGTGACCTCCAGCACCACCTGCACCCGTGCGGAGTCCAGCACCTGGAATTGCGTCACTTCCCCGGTGGCGCGAGGTTGCAATTCCCCCCAGGCCAGCCAGGCCAATGCCGCCGCTCCGAGAACAGCGCACGCGGCGGCAACCAGCCAGACGACGCGCTTGGAGCCGGACTCGGACCGACCGTAGCGGTCGCGTTGGTGTGCCGGGCCGGTAGCGGGGGCTGCGGTGAACGTGCGTGCCATCCCGTGCCATCCTAGTTCTCGGAAGTCTGCCGTCGCTGGGGCTAGCGATCGGCGACAAGTCTGACATCGATCTTTTCACTAACGGAGGTTCCGTGGCCGACTCCCCGCTGCGGCTGATGGCTGTACACGCTCACCCCGATGATGAGTCCAGCAAGGGTGCGGCAACGATGGCGCGCTACGCCGATGAAGATGTAGAGGTGCTGGTCGTCACCTGTACCGGTGGTGAGCGTGGTGACGTGCTCAACCCGAAGTTGGCCGACGACCCTGAGGTCAAGCGCGACCTGGCCGGGTTGCGGCGCCGTGAGATGGCAGCGGCGAAACAAGCGCTGGGAGTCGAGCAGGTTTGGCTCGGTTTCGTGGATTCCGGATTGCCCGAAGGTGACCCGTTGCCACCCCTGCCTGCCGGATGCTTTGGCCTGGAACCGGTGCCGGTGGCTGCAGAGGCACTGGTGCGGGTGGTGCGGGAGTTCCGCCCACACGTGATGACCACCTACAACGAAAGCGGTGGCTACCCGCATCCGGATCACATCATGTGCCACAAGATCTCGGCGGAGGCGTTTGACGCGGCGGCCGATCCTGACCGCTATCCCGATGCCGGACCTCCGTGGCAGGTGCTCAAGCTCTACTACGACCATGGTTTCTCACCGGAGCGGATCCGCGCGGTCCACGACGCACTATTGGCGCGGGGCCTGCAGTCGCCCTTTGAGGAGTGGCTGGAACGCCTCGCCGAACGGGTGCCGCAACGGCAGAGCGAGGTGACCACCCGGATCGAATGTGCGCGGTACTTCACCCAGCGTGATCAGGCACTGCTGGCGCATGCCACGCAGATCGACCCCGACGGTTTCTTCTTCGCTGTCCCGCGCGACTTGGAACGTGAGGTCTGGCCGTTCGAGGAGTTCGAACTGGCCAGGTCGATGGTGTCGGTGGACATCCCCGAAGACGATCTGTTCGCTGGAATCCGGGAGGTCGTGTGATTCGTGGCGCAGTAGCGTTCGCCGAGAACGAGCCTCCCGACCCGTCGATCGTGACGCCGGGAGTGGAGGGCTTCATTGCCTTCGGCATCTTGGCGGTGCTGATGATCCTGCTGGTCCTGAGCATGAGCCGGCACCTGCGTAAGGTCGACCTGCGTGCGGCGCAGCAGGCCGCCGATGAAGCGGCCGCACAGACCGCTGAGGATGGCCAGAAGGGGGCGGGCGGCACGCCCGATCCTGACCTGGCCGACGGCGACAGGCCCGATCCCGCCGATCGTCCGGAGAACCAGTGAACCCGCTGCCAGTGGCCGCAGTGCAACTGACCGCGACCGTCGACCCGGGCGGGAATGCCGCTCTGGTTCGTGCCGCAGTCGCCCAGGCCGCCGATTCGGGTGCCCGGTTGGTGGTGCTGCCGGAGTACAGCCTGGCGTGGGCGCCTCGGCTGCGCTCAGAACTAGCCGAGGGGCATCGTGAGTTCGAGGCGATGCTGGCCGCTGTCGCCGCCGAGCATCAGGTCTGGATCGCAGCCGGAACGCTCCGCCCGCACGGGCAGCGGATGCACAACGTCACGCTGGTCCTCGCCCCCGATGGCACCGAGCGCGCCAGCTACGTCAAGGTGCACCTTTTCGATGCCTTTGGTGCCCGGGAGTCCGAGGTGTTGGACGCCGGTGAACCGGGAGTGGCGGTCGTGGTCGAGATCGAGGGGTGGCGCGTTGGGCTCGCGACGTGTTACGACCTGCGCTTTCCCGAGACCTTCCGAGTGCTGGCGGACGCTGGTGCGCAGGTGTTCGCCGTCGGCGCCGCGTGGGCGACCGGTCCGGGCAAGGTCGACCAGCTCCAGGTGCTCGCCCGTGCGCGCGCGCTGGAGAACACCGGCTATCTGATTCTGGCCAGCCAGTCCGGGCCGGGCCGGTGCGGACACAGCTCCATCATCGGTCCGCTGGCCGAAGAACTGGCGCACGCCACCTTGGTGCCCGAGGTGGTCATCGCCGAGCTGGATCCGGAGCGGATCACGCAGGTTCGGCAGTCGGTTCCCTCGCTGCAGCACCGCCGCTACGCCGTCGTACCCAAGTCCTAGCTGCGTGCGGTCTGCGCCAGCCGGCGCTTTTCGACGTCGACGTCGAAGTCAGCTGGAGGCCAGCCCAGCTGCAGGCCCGAGAGGGCATCGAACAGGAGCTCGGTGATTGCCAGGCGCGCATACCACTTGTTGTCGGCGGGAATCGCAAACCAGGGGGCTTGCGGCGTCGACGTGCGGGCCAGCATCTGGGCGTAGGCATCCTGGTAGGCGTCCCACCGCTGCCGCACATCGATATCGCCGGGGTTGTACTTCCACCACTTGTCCGGCCGCTGCAGCCGCTGGGCCAGCCGCTGTCCCTGCTCGGCGTGCGAGACCAGCAGCGCAACCTTGATCATGGTGGTACCGCTGGCGACGACGCGCTGGTCGAAGCCGGTGAGTTCGGCGTAGCGGGTGGCATTGACATCCGGCGGTTCCAGTTCGTCGACCTTGACCACCAGGACCTGTTCGTAGTGTGACCGGTCGAAGACGCCGATCTTTCCGGCAACGGGCAGTTTGCGCTCGATCCGCCAGAGGTGATGATGGGCGCGCTCGACCGGCGTGGGAACACCGAACGATGCCAGTGCCACGCCTTGCGGATCGACCATGCCAATGACATGACGGACGATGCCGCCCTTGCCTGCGGTGTCCATGCCCTGCAACAGCAGCAGCACCGAACGAGAACCTCCGCTCTTGCCGTCGGCGAACAGGCGCTCCTGCAGGTCGGACAGGTCCTTGCCGCGTGCCTTCATATGGGCCTTGGCGGCGGTCTTGCCTGCGCTCCAGCCGGGGGTGGCGGCCCGGTCGAACCTGGCCAGGTCGAACTCCGGGCCAACGCGCAGCAACTGCGTTGGTGAGCCCTGCCAACCGGCCAGTTCACCGGAATTCCCTGTGGTCGCCGTCGTACCCATGCCCCACACTGTAGGGCGCTGCGCTACCGGTCAGCGCAGCGAGAACGCGGCAATCCCGACGGCGACCGCGTGAGCGGCGTAGCCCGCCAGCGTCCCGGTGTGGAACAGTTCGTGGAAGCCGAACCAGCGCGGGCTCGGGTCGGGCCGCTTGAGCCCGTAGATAACCGCGCCGATGGTGTAGGCCAGGCCGCCGGCGATCACCAACCACATGACGGCGGGGCCACCGGATTGAGCGAAGGCCGGAAGGAACGCCAGCGCCACCCAACCCAAAGCCAGGTAGATCGGCACATACAGCCAACGCGGCGCCGATAGCCAGAACACCCGCATCGCGATACCCGCAGCAGCGCCGGACCAGATCACGATCAGCAGCAGTCGGGCGGTCTGCGGGGGCAGGAGCAGCACTGCCAGCGGCGTATAGGTGCCAGCGATCACCAAGAAGATATTGGAGTGATCCAGGCGGCGAAGCACTGCCGAGGTGCGCGGCCCCCAGCTGCCACGGTGGTAGATGGCGCTGGTGCCGAATAGCAGCACTGTCGCCAGCGCGAACACCACGGTGCTCCACCGGGGTGCACCGGACGGAGTCAGGGCCACCAGCACGATCCCGTACGCCAGCGCCAGCGGCGCCAATCCGGCGTGGATCCATCCGCGCAGCTTCGGCTTCAGGACGGCGGCTGCCGCACCAAGCCTCTCGCTGACGTTCTCGCCGACGTCCTGCAGACTGCCAGCGACGTCGGCGGCGGCATGGGCGGCGCGGTGGGCGACACCCTCCGCCTGGTGGTGCGGTTCGCTCGTGGCCACGGGGTCCTCCAGGTGACGGTTAAACCTACGCAAGCGTAACTTACGTCGACGTAGGTCGAAAATGGGGGAGCAGGCGGGGTAGTTTGTGCAGGATTCGCAGATGTCGGGAGAGGAGTGCGGCCGTGAAGAGTCCGGCAGCGCTGCTCTACGGCCTGTATGAACGCCGGATCGCCGCGGGACTCGGTGAGAACCTGCCGCACCACGTGGGTGTGATGCTCGACGGCAACCGGCGCTGGGCGCGTGCGGTCGGCGTAGAAACGGCGCAGGGTCACCAGGCCGGGGCGGACAAGATCGCCGACCTGCTGGCCTGGTGCGAAGAAGTCGGCGTTGGGCTGGTCACGCTGTGGATGCTGTCGACCGACAATCTTAAGCGTGATGCCCGCGAGATCGAAGAGCTGCTTCAGATCATCGCCGAGACCACCGAGTCGCTTGCCGCCAGTAACCGGTGGCGGTTGCGCATCGTCGGCGAACTGGATCTGCTGCCGTTGCCGATCGCGGACCGGTTGCGCGGCGCGCAGGCCGCGACAGCCGCCGTCGACGGGGTAGGGGTGAACATCGCCGTCGGATATGGCGGGCGTGACGAGATCGCCGGGGCGGTGCGGGCGCTGCTGAAGGAGCACGCGCAGGCCGGGACCGCCCTGGAGGACCTGGCGTCGGAGATCACCGTGGACCATATCGGTGAGCACCTGTACACCAAGGGCCAGCCCGATCCCGATCTGGTGATCCGCACCTCCGGTGAGCAACGTATCGGCGGCTTCCTGCTGTGGCAGAGCGTGCATTCGGAGTTCTACTTCTGCGAGGCATACTGGCCCGCCTTCCGCAGGGTGGACTTCTTGCGAGCAGTGCGCGCCTACGGTGCACGGGAGCGTCGGCTGGGCCGATAGCTAGGTTGCGCTCAGGTGAACATTGTCGAACTGGGCGCGCCGCTGCCCCAATCGGCCCGTGCCCGCCGTAGCGTGATCGCACGGGTGACAATCCGTCACCTGCGGGAGGCGGCCAAGTGGAGCATCTGCTCACGTTGGATCGGGGCCATCGGTCCCAGCTTCTCGCCGCACTAGCGCCACCGGCCGTAGGCCGGCGCAGGCCTGGATAGGAGCAGCCGTGAGCAACGCCCACTGCGCCACAGAATCCCCCACCGACGACCGGGAGGTGAGGGCAGGGTCGGACGCGGCGGGTGCCGCCGCAGCGCGCCGAACCTACGTTCTCGACACATCGGTGCTGCTCTCGGACCCGACGGCCCTGAGCCGGTTCGCCGAGCATGACGTGGTCCTGCCGGTGGTCGTGGTCACCGAGTTGGAGGCCAAGCGCCATCACCCCGAACTGGGCTACTTCGCCCGCTCGGCGCTGCGAGCCCTGGATGACCTGCGCGTCGCGCACGGACATCTGGACCGGCCCGTCCCGATCGGGTCGGCGGGCGGAACCGTGCGGGTGGAACTGAACCACTCCGACCCGGCCGTACTGCCATCGGGGCTGCGGCTGGGAGACAACGACACCCGGATTCTGTCGGTGGCGGCCAGTTTGAGCGCCGAAGGGCAGGCGGTGACCGTCGTGTCTAAGGATCTGCCGATGCGGGTTAAGGCCTCTGCCGTCGGCCTCGACGCGGATGAGTATCGCGCCCAGTTGGCGCCGGACTCCGGTTGGACAGGCATGGCCGATGCGGAGCTGACCGAATCCGAGATGGCCGACTTGTGGGGCAATGAGCGGCTGGTGGTCGCGGACCTGACCGACGCCTCCGCCGTCCGGGATCTGCCGTGCCACACCGGGCTGGTACTGCACTCGCCCCGGGGATCGGCGCTGGGGCGGATCACGAACGACAAGCAGATCCAGCTCGTGCGGGGTGACCGCGAGGTGTTCGGTGTCCATGGGCGCAGTGCCGAGCAGCGGGTGGCCATCGACCTGCTCTGCGATAGTGAGATCGGCATCGTGTCCATGGGCGGACGGGCGGGGACCGGCAAATCGGCCCTGGCTCTGTGCGCAGGCTTGGAGGCTGTGCTGGAACGCAACGAGCACCGGCGGATCATGGTGTTCCGTCCGCTGTACGCCGTCGGCGGGCAGGACCTGGGCTACCTGCCCGGCAGTGAGGCCGAGAAGATGAACCCGTGGGCGCAAGCCGTCTTCGACACGTTGGGGGCGATGGTCTCCCGGGAGGTCGTCGAGGAGGTGCTGGACCGGGGAATGCTGGAGGTGCTGCCACTGACCCATATCCGCGGGCGGTCGCTGCACGATGCGTTCGTGATCGTCGACGAGGCGCAATCGCTGGAACGGAACGTGCTGCTGACCGTGCTTTCGCGCATCGGCCAGGACTCCCGCGTGGTGCTGACCCACGATGTCGCGCAGCGTGACAACCTGCGCGTAGGCCGCCATGACGGTGTAGCCGCAGTGATCGAGTCTCTCAAGGGTCACCCGCTATTCGCACATGTCACCCTGACCCGTTCGGAGCGGTCACCGGTGGCCGCACTGGTGACCGAGCTGCTAGAGGGTGCATGACATAACGCAGCCTTGCGCCGTGTGAGTCGATGTGTCCTGGCGCGTGGCTGGTGGCGACGATGCCTGGTCGGAGGTATTGCAGGGATCGAACTGCGCGACTCAGACGACGATCTGATGTACATCGAGGTGGCGTTGCCCACCGCTGCCTGGGGCAAACCCATCGATATGCAGATTCGGGTCGAGGTGGACGCTGGTCAGCCTGCGGGCACCAGCGCCGTGCTGTGGACGAAGATGGCATTGACGAAGGCCTGAACCCGCGCTGATGGTGCCGGGCGTTGCGTCACCCGACTTGCCCGACCGTCTCGACAGCGTTGACCCGGCCATCGGCCAGGCTGTACTCGGCACCGACGATCGCACAGCGGCCCTGTTGGACTGCGGTGGCCAGCGCCCCGGAGTAGTTGCTGAGCATATGCACCGTCCCGCGCACATGCTCGCGCCCGAGTTCGGCCGGACCAGGAACCTCCAGGTCGAACCCCTCGCCATCACTGCCATTGGCAGGACCGCGGGTGACGATGCTGGGAATCACCCGGTCAACCACGGCGCGGATCATCCCGGACGGCATGAGCCCGGTCACCAATGCGTCCCGGGCCGCCGCGACCGCGCCGCAGCTATCGTGGCCGAGGACGACGATCAGCGGAGCACCCAGCACTTCGACCCCGTATTCGATGGAGCCGATGACCGTGGTATCGACCACGTGTCCGGCGGTGCGGACCACGAACATGTCGCCCAGCCCCCGGTCGAAGATGATCTCCGCAGCGACGCGGGAGTCGGAGCACCCGAATAGCACCGCGAACGGATGCTGGGACTGGCTGACTTGGGTACGCCGGTCGATGCTCTGGCTGGGATGCTCCACCGCCCCGGAGTAGAACCGGGCGTTGCCGTCCAGCAGCGCCCGCCAGGCCTGCGCCGGGGTCAGAGGGTGATCAGGCGCGGTGATACCGGTCAATTCTGTTCCAGTTCGTGCTTGTGGGGAGGGTTGGCACCAGGCCGGGAAACGGTGATGGCCGCCGCAGCGCCCGCCCGGGTCATGGCCGCGTGCAGACTCTGTTCATCAATGGCGGCCAGCGGGCCGCGGCGGGATGCCCCCAACAGGTCCGCGCTCCACAGGGCGTCGATCAGCCCGCTCATATAGGAGTCGCCGGCACCGACCGTATCGGCGACCTCCACCTCCGGTGCGGGCAGGTTGAGCTCAATGCCGGTGCTGGTGACGGCACTGGTGCCATTGCCGCCACGGGTGAGGACCACCAGGCTCGGTCCAGTCGTGGCCCAGCCGCGGATCGTGTCCAGCGGATCCGTATCGGGGCTGAGCCAACCGACGTCCTCGTCGGAGACCTTGACGATGTCGGACCGGGCGATCAGCCGCTCCACCATCGGTGCCACCTGCGCCGGTTCGCCCATGATCGTCGGGCGTGCATTGACGTCGTAGGTCACCGTGGCATGTTCGCGGGCCACCTGTGCGATCTCGGCGACGGCGTCGGCGCCGGGTTGCAGCGTCGCGGCGATCGAACCCACATGCAGGATCGCGAGGTCATTGTCCAGGTGCACTTCGGGAACGTTCCACAGCAGGTCGAAGGTGTAGCTGGCAGCGCCGTCGGCGTCGAGTTCTGCTAGCGCGGTCGAGGTGCGTGCGGCGGCATCGGATCCGGGGACCACCCGGACGCCGTCGCGCTGCAGGTGCTCCAGCAGTATTTGACCATGGGCGTCTATCCCGACCCAGGTGGCGAGCTCCACCTGACGTCCCAGGCGAGCCAGCCCGAGTGCGACGTTCGCCGGCGACCCGCCAGGAAACTCCCGTACGACCCCGTCGGTGTCCTTGGTGATATCGATCAAGGCCTCGCCGATCACCAGTGCGTGGCTCATGCTTCCTCCCTGGACGATTCGGGTACGGGCTCCGGACTGGGTGCTGCAATGCGCTCGCGTGCCGCGTCGATGAGGTCTTGGCACCGGTCGGCCAGAGCTTCGCCGCGTTCCCACAGTGCCAGGGAGTCTGCGAGAGTCGCGGAGCCGGACTCCAACTGTGACACGACGCTCGCCAACTCGTCACGGGCTTGTTCGTAGCTGAGGTCGGCCACGTCATGCTCGGGTGTCGTGCTCACGTATCAGATCCAACCACTGCTGAGCCGGTGCCGTTGTCCACTGCTTGCACCAGCAGTCCCAGCCGAGAGCGGGCCAGGCGGGCGGTGATCTCGTCGCCGGCCTCGACCTGCTCGGCAGCGCGGACAACCGTGCCGTCCATGGTCTGCAACACCGCGTATCCGCGATTCAGAGTGGCCTGCGGTGAGAGCGTGCGCACAGCTGTGCGCAGGGTCTCGACCCGGGCATCGACGGCCAGCAGCCGGGCTTCCACCGCCCGCCTGCTCCGTTGCTGCAGCTGGTGCAGGTCGTCGTGGTGCCGTTCGAGCGCGGCGGCCGGGTCGGCCAGCACCCGGCGTCCGCGCAGCGCATCCAGCCGGTCCTGCTCCGCGGATACCCGCCGCCGGAGCGCATGCCCGAGCCGGTCCCGGTAGCTGGCGATCATCGCTCGTTCCTGGACGAGGTCGGGCACTACGCGTTTGGCGGCGTCGGTGGGCGTCGAGGCACGGTAGTCCGCCACCAGGTCGAGCAGCGGGCTGTCGCTCTCATGACCGATGGCCGAGACCACCGGGGTGTGGGCGTCCGCGACCGCGCGCACCATCGTCTCATTGGAGAACGGCAGCAGATCCTCCACGGAACCGCCGCCGCGGGTGATGATGATGACGTCCACCGCCGGGTCGGCGTCCAGTTCCGCCAAGGCGGTGACAACTTGCTCTACGCACCGTGGCCCCTGAACCGGCACCTCACGGATTTCAAAGGCGACCTGCGGCCAGCGGTCGCGGGCATTGGCCACGACGTCGTCTTGGGCCTTGGCCTTGGGAGCGCAGATCAGGCCGACCCGGGTAGGTAGGAAGGGGAGTGCGCGTTTGCGATCGGTGTCGAAGATCCCCTCGGCCGCCAGCAGCCGTCGCAGCTGCTCGATGCGGGCCAGTAGATCCCCGATGCCGACCAGGCGGACCGAGCGGGCAGCAAGTTGCAGGCTGCCACGCTTGACCCAGTACTCGGGCCTGCCCTGAACCACCACGTGCGCACCGTCGCTGACCGTTGGCGGCAGCGACCGTTTGGGTACCGTCACCGAGACCGACATATCGACGTCGGTATCCCGCAGCGTGATCCAGGCGGTGCTGCTGGAGTTGTGGGCATTGAGTTGCGCCACTTGCCCTTCCACCCACACGGTCGGCATCTTGGCGACGTAGTCGGCGATTTTGCTCGACAGTAGGCGCACCGGCCACGGGTTCTGGGCCGTGGTGTCCAGAGCCTTGGTGGGCAGCGGGGCCCGGCCGGGTGCGGAATCGGTCACTGCACTAGCCTGCCTCATTTCCACAGCCAATGGTCCCTTCCGGCCGCATGGGAGACTGAGGCGGTGAACGAGGCATCCGAGCAACCGACTAAGACCATCCTGCTGGCTGCGCCCCGTGGCTACTGCGCCGGGGTGGACCGGGCGGTGGAAGCGGTGGAGAAGGCGTTGGCGCACTACGGTGCCCCGGTCTATGTCCGCAAGGAGATCGTCCACAACAAGTATGTGGTGGAGACGCTGACGCAGCGTGGGGCGATCTTCGTCCAGGAGACCGACGAGGTTCCCGAGGGGGCACGCGTGATCTTCTCCGCACACGGGGTTTCCCCCGCAGTGCACGCTCAGGCCGCGCAGCGCAAGCTCGACACCATCGATGCCACCTGCCCGTTGGTGACCAAGGTGCACAAGGAAGCGGTGCGGTTCGCCAAGGACGAGTACGACATCCTGCTGATCGGCCACGAGGGCCATGAAGAGGTCGAGGGTACGGCCGGGGAGGCGCCCGAGCACATCCAGTTGGTCGATGGACCCGATGCGGTGGATGCGGTACAGGTGCGCGATCCGGACAAAGTGGTCTGGTTGTCCCAGACCACTCTGAGCGTGGACGAGACGATGGAGACCGTCCGCCGGCTGCGGACAAAGTTCCCGAACCTGGCCGACCCGCCCAGCGACGACATCTGCTACGCCACCCAGAATCGCCAGGTCGCGGTGAAGAAGATCGCCCCGGACGCCGACGTGGTGATCGTGGTTGGGTCAGCGAATTCATCCAACTCCGTACGCCTGGTCGAGGTGGCGCTGGAGAACGGCGCTGGCGCTGCGCACCGAGTCGATCACGCCGGTGAATTGCGACCGGAGTGGTTCGCCGGGGCGACCAAGGTCGGGCTGACCTCCGGGGCTTCGGTGCCGGAGATCCTGGTCCGGGAGGTCATCGAGCAGCTTGGCCAGTGGGACTTCGAGCATGTCCAGGAGGTGCGCACCGCGACCGAGGACCTGATGTTCTCGCTGCCCCGGGAGTTGCGCGCCGACCTGAAGAAGGCCGGTCAGTCCACCAAGCGCCCACGGCAGCTAGACCTCCGCTCGGTCTAGCACCTGACGCGCGCCGGTGCCCTACGCGCGCTTGCGATCGCGATCCCGCCCGGTGGCGCTGGTCAGGGAAGCGACGTCGATCAGCGCCGCGTCCTCTCCATCGGCACTGTCGAGCACGGCGCGGCGCTCTAGCTCCGCATGGTGCTCTGTTGCGTCGGCCTGTTGTCCCTCAGCGTCCTGCCCGGGCGGGAACAAGTCCGGTTTCGATGCTGCGGTGGCGTGGGTCTCGATCGGAGCCGGAGCCTCCAAGGCCGGCTCCAACCCCTGTAGCTCGGAGAAGCGGCGCACTTGCGTGACCAGCTGGCTGTCGAGCGAGCGGTTCATCTTGTTGAACTGCTCCACGGTCTTGTTGAGGCGGTTACCGAGGTCCGACAGGTGCTTGCCAAAGGTCGCCAGCCGCTTGTGCAACTCCCTGCCGACGGTGAAGACCTGCTGGGCTTCGGTGGCCAGGCGTTCCTGCCGCCAGGTGAAGCCGATGGTGCGCAGCAGCATGATCAGGGTGTTGGGAGTGGCGATCACGATGTTGCGTTCGATGGCGTGCTCCCACAACGTCGGATCGGTCTCCAGCGCAGCGTTGAGGAACGTCTCCGCAGGAACGAACATGACCACGAACTCCGGCGTCGACTGGTAATGCGCCCAATACGCCTTGCTGGAAAGTTGGTCGATATGCGTGCGCAAGTGCCTGGAGTGCGCGGCCAGCCGAGCCTCTCTGACCTTCTCGTCATTGGCCTCCATCGCCTCCAGATAGCCGCTGAAGGCGACCTTGGCATCGACCACCACGTTCTTGCCACCGGGTAGCCGCACCACCATGTCCGGACGCAGGGTTCCCTCGTCGGTGCTGACCGAATCCTGCTCGTCGAAGTCGACATGCTCGACCATGCCGGCGGCCTCCACCACGCGCCGCAGTTGCAGTTCCCCCCAACGCCCGCGCACCTGGGGTGCCCGCAACGCAGTCACCAGCTGGGACGTCTCGGTGCGCAGGGCCTCCGATGAGGTCTGCATTGCCCGCACCTGCTCGGCCAGCGCGCCGTGCGCTTGCGCACGCGACCTCTCCGCCGTCGTCATTTCCGACTTGACGTCGTCCAACGTCTTCGACAGGGGCTCGACCAGTGCCCGAACAGCTTGCTCGCGTTTTGCCAACTCAGCCTGACCGGCCTGTTCGCTGCGCTTGAAACGTTCTTCAGCCTGGGCGAGGAATGCCTCAGTATTTGCCGCCAGTGCCTTGCTGGACAGCGAAGCGAACTCGTTCTTGAGCCGTTCGGTATCCGCCTTCACCTCGGCCACCCGGTCGGCAGCTAGCCGTTCCACATCCTCCAGCCGTGCTTGCCACGACGCATCACGATCGGCCAGCCGGTTTGCGAACCCGGCTTCGGCGTCGGCAAGCCGTTGGGAGGCCGCCGTCCGTTCAGCGGCGAGTTCGGCACCGCTGCGCTGACCGCCACGACCGACGAACCACCCCGCAACGGCACCAACCAGCAGGGCGACCCCGATGAGTATCGCTGCCAAGATGTCCATAGCCTGAGACTTTCACGAGCCACCGACAATGGCCGGGAGCGACCCGGGCCGAGGCTCGATTAGGCTGGCGTCCCGTGGCCTTGACGATCGGAATCGCGGGACTGCCGAACGTCGGCAAGTCGACCCTGTTCAACGCGCTCACTCGCGCAACGGTGCTCGCGGCGAACTACCCGTTCGCCACCATCGAACCCAATATCGGAGTGGTGCCCCTGCCCGATGACCGTTTGGGCGTGCTAGCAGGCATCTTCGGTAGCGAGAAGCTCGTTCCCGCGACGGTGAGCTTCGTCGATATTGCGGGCATCGTGCGCGGAGCCAGCGAAGGGGAGGGGCTGGGCAATCAGTTCCTGGCCAATATCCGCGAGGCCGACGCCATCTGCGTCGTCACCCGCGCATTCGCCGATCCCGACGTGGTGCACGTTGATGGTGCCGTAGACCCGGCGGCGGACATCGACACCATCATGACCGAACTGGTGCTGGCCGACCTGCAGACACTGGAGCGCGCGATTCCTCGGCTGGAGAAGGAGCTACGCGGGAAGAAGATTGAGCCGATCGTGCTTGAGACCGCGAATCAGGCCATCGAGGCGTTGCAGCGTGGCACCGCGCTGAGCAGTGCCAGCGGTCTTGATCCCGAAGCGTTGGCCACGTTCGGCCTGATGACCACTAAGCCGTTCATCTACGTGTTCAATTCCGACGACGGCGTGCTCGCCGATCCGGCGAGGCAGGCGCAGCTGCGCGAGTTGGTCGCCCCGGTGGAGGCGATCTTCCTGGATGCCAAGTTCGAAGCCGAACTGGTGGAGCTGGAGCCGGATGATGCCGCCGAGATGCTGGCCGAGAACGGTCAGGAGGAATCGGGATTGGACCAGCTGGCCAGGGTCGGATTCGACACCCTGGGCCTGCAGACCTACCTCACTGCGGGCCCCAAGGAGGCCCGTGCCTGGACCATCCACAAGGGCTGGACCGCTCCGCAAGCCGCTGGCGTGATCCACACCGACTTCCAGAAGGGCTTCATCAAAGCTGAGGTTGTCTCCTTCGATGAACTCGTCGATGCCGGTTCCATGGCGGAGGCAAAGGCTCGCGGGCGCGCCCGGATCGAAGGCAAGGACTACGTGATGGTCGACGGGGACGTGGTGGAGTTCCGGTTTAACGTCTAGTGCCTGGTGCCGGTTCCGGAACGCCACCGGCCCCGAGCGGCCGCCTCATCGGCTCGTCGGTGCATAGGCTGCTAGCGCAATGTCTGGCCGCTCGCGACGCGTGGCGACCACTAAGACCGGTTCCGCCTACCTCGGTAGATCCAGGGCCGGTCCTCACTTTGTCTGGTGGTGTTCGTGAGCGGGGATGTCAAGGCGCACAAGACGTACGCCCAGCAGGTGGAACTCCTCGCGAACCGCGGCATGGAGATGGCGATCACGAGGTGGCCGCCGCAATACTTCGGCAACTGAACTACTGCGGCCATCGAGTTGCTGGACTGGGGGAGTCTGACCTACCTCTACGCCTTCGCGCCTCGCAAGGTTCAGGATGTTGTCGCTGATGCTCATCACGGGCGGCTGTTCAATCGCGTCCATACGATCGTGCCGAAGCTCCTAGCGATTGGGCGTCACCTCGACCTCGATACGGTATCCACGGACTGCTCGGATTCACTGAAGCGAACGGCTCGCGTCAAAGGGACGACCTGCACGACGTTCGGCCCGCCTTGCAGGACACGTGCCGCAGTTGCCACCACCGCTGGCCGCCGGAGACCGGCCTCATTTCCGTTTGGCATCCCCAGATCAAGTTCAACGACGTCGTGATCGAATCCGACGCCGCGAACGGGCTGGATGGTCGCTCGTCAGCCGAGTGTCAGCATACCGTTAGGTAGCCACATACGTATACTGAACGGTATACTCTCGTGCATGAGCATGACGACCATCAAGGTGCCCACCCAGCTCAGAGACCGCATCAATCGTGACGCACAGGAGCGGGGACTTCCGGCCGCGCGGTTGATCGAGAGCTTGCTCGACGCGTATGAGCGTCGACGTCGCATGGAGTCGTTCGGTCGGGCGTTTCGCGGTGCTGGTGCCGAGTACTGGGATGAGTTCACGTCGTGGGATCTTGCTGTAGGCGCACTGCCCGATGAAGCCTGAGCTTCGCCGGGGCATGGTGGTGTGGGCAGAACCCGACCCGGTTCGTGGTCGGGAGCAGGCCGGTCGAAGGCCCGCGCTGGTGGTGGCGAGCGATCTCTATCTGGAGCAGGCGGATACCCTCGCCATCATCGTTCCCTGCACCACTGGCGACCGCGGGTGGCCGAACCACGTCAGGCTCACGGGGAAGAACCTGAACCTGCCCGGTGAGACCTATGCCATGACTGAACAGCCCCGTACCGTCACGCGCGAACGTCTGTTCCACGTCGCTGGAATGATCGATGTCGAGGTCATGCGCGAAGTCGATGGGTGGTTGCGTGATTTTCTGGCCTTTCCGTAGAACTCGCATGCAGGACGGCGTCGTGGTGAGTTCCGACACAGTTAGGTGTCACGATCGCTGAGCCATACCTACCCAATGACCTGCTCTCCAGGCTCGTGGGTGATCGGATGTACTCCGTCGAGTTCGTCCTCAACGATTACGTGCAGTTCCGCTTCGACGGATCGGCGCAAGGCGTGAAGTCGGCGACGTTGAACTCCTACGTCTGGCCGGTGGTGGAGTTCGGAGGACGTACCTGGCGGGAGGGCAACCTCGGATACGCGGATGCGATGCGTCTGCTCACGCCGGGTGCCGTAGTCGCGACCACCGAGCAGATTGGCCCCGGGATCAGAATCGAACTCAATGCGGGTGCTTTCGCAATTCACCCCCCGCGTCGAAGAGGTCTTAGTCGAGATCGCAGAGATCAGAGGCTGGAGCGATGGCGCATGGGTGGTGTGGCGTTCAGGCGAGGACAGCTTTTGAAGACGTTCGCCAGTCCTGATGCAGGACGACACATGGTCGAGTTCTACTTCAATGTGTAGCCATTGCGCTTCACTGGCGACTCAATCGCGAAGTCGCCCGCTTGTCTATGTATGAGGATCCGACGCGCGTTCGTTCGATGGTATGAGAATGGTATTCTCATACCATGAAGGCCGTGATTGATAGCGGAGGTCGCGTCGTCGTCCCGAAGCAGTTTCGAGACGCGCTGGGGTTAACTCCAGGGGCAACGGTCGATATATCCATCTACGGCAGCGGTGTTCAGATCACCCCCGGGGGGCGGACGGCCCGGGTCGAGCAGGGTGAGCACGGACACCTCGTGATCAAGGGTGAGACTGTTCTCACCGACGAGGTGTTGTTCGCTCTGATCGATGCGGGGCGTAGGTGACCAACCCTGGCCTGCTTGCGGTAGATACGAGTATCGCGGTCCCGTTCCTCGTCGAGACTCACGCCAGGCACGCACACGTCGTCGCCGCTGTTGGAGGGAGAGCGATGCATCTGTGTGGGCATGCGCTGGCAGAGACCTATTCGGTGCTGACCCGTCTCCCGGGTGACCTCGCGGTCGATTCCACCATGGCGGCGCGCTTGATTGACGTGACCTTTGCCTCGCCGTTGCTCCTGGAAACCTCTACCGCAAAAGGCGTCCACCGTGAGTTCGCGCGCACACGCGTTGCAGGAGCCGCGACGTACGACGGGCTCGTCGCCCTCGCAGCGCGGGCTCACGGTGCGGTGCTCCTGTCGAGGGACGCCCGCGCGCGGTCCACTTACGAAGCGCTCGGCGTTGTTGTCGAACTGCTCCACGACAGCCCTTGAGACCCGTGACCGAAGGTACCCCGGTGGAGTTCCATCACAGTGAGGTATCACGATGGATGACCCACACGCACGCCAGCGGCCTGAACGGCCGCTGGTCATGAAGCGCAGCGAGACGACAGGCGGCTAGTCGGTGTCGGTAGTGCACAGGACTGTTACCTCCGCGTTGCGCATGTCGGTGAGCACGTATGTGGCGTCCCAGGCGATGTCAGCGAACCATGGGGTCCAAGCCTCATTGGAGTGGTCGACGCGGAAGTCCTTGAAGCGATCACCGATGAGCTCGTCCGTCGCCGCGGTGGCCAGTTCCTTTGCCTCACGTGCGGATCCGTCAAAAGCTGTATATGCGCCGCCCGATACCAAAAGCCCAGCCCATTCCCCGTCTAGCTTCAGCGATCCTGCCCACTGCTCGGCGAGTCTGCCGGGCACTCGGGCCAGGTCGTCGGGGACATCGAGCTCGGGCAGGTGCTCGCGGAACGCAGGACTCACAAAGAGGGTCCGGAAGAGCTCGTACTCATCGAGCCGGTTTCTGCTGGTGAACCACTGAGTGACTTCCGAGTACTCAACCGCATTCCATCGCCCGATCAGGTACCCGCCGTTGCCGCGGGTCGAAGCCAGGGCATCGAGATAGCAGCCCAGTGCCGGCGCTCGCAGACTTCGGAACTCCCACTGCAGGCTGCTCCACGAGTCGATGAGCTCGTTCTGCGACGGACGGGCCATGGCCCAGTCGATGTCGTTCCAAGCACGTGCCATGGTGCGATTCTTGCAGCAGTCGCCCATGGTGTGCCTACCGGTGATGTGATCAGGATTGGCGTCCTATAGTTGTTGGCGTGTTGGTCGCCCAAGCCGCAGTCCAGGATGTTCCAGCGGTCGCGCGCCTCTTCGCACGGGCGTTTGTCGACGACGAGGTCGTCGAGGCGATTCTGCCGGGAACTCGCGACAGACCGGCTCGTCTGGCGCGGGTCTTCGCCGCGGATCTGCGCGCCGGGGCATTGGCCACCGGTGCCATCGACATCATTCGGGAGCAACCCGATGGACCGCTGCTCGGTGCTGCTGCGTGGGAAGGGCCGGATGGTCGCGGAAAGTTCTGGCGAGATCTGCGAGAACTGCCGAACTATGTGGCTGCTGTCGGACCCGCACACCTGCTCCAGGCACGGCGTACCCTGGCACGGCTCGGCCAGCATCGACCGACGTTCCCGCATTGGTATCTGGCCGACATCGCGGCCGCTCCCGATGCCCAAGGACGCGGCGTGGGATCGGCGCTGCTCAAGCACCGCCTCGCCATCATCGACGGCGCCGGGCTACCGGGCTACCTACAAGCGACGACTCCTGACAGCGAGCGCCTGTATCAACGCCATGGATTCGTCAGCGGTCAGAGGTTGGAGATCGCCCATGGCTATCCAGTCGGCATGACTCGCGCCGCGGTGGGGTGTTGCTAGACCCGCACCTAGATACTCCCGCCCAGTGGGGATTGCATCCTCCTCGTCGGTCTAGTCGGCGCCAATTCGTTTAATTCCGATGGCGCCGGTCTGGAATTCTGCTGGTAGGGTCAACGACCAGTGGGGGGACTGGGTCTTTGATTGGGGTTCCTCTTGGGCGGGGTCATTTCGCGGTATCCGCGAGCCGCATTAATTGCAGGTTTGGTTATTGTCGGTTCAACTATTTCGACTTCGGCATTTGCTGCCGATCTCGACATTTCGTTGACCCAACAAACAGGGAATGGCGTTAAGTATCCTTTTGACGCGCAGGACCCGGGTGCTGACAACGACATTGTGCGCACGTTGGACGAGATCACTTACCGGGTGGATCTGGCCTCGGTTGACGATCCGGTATCCGCGCCCACGCTCACGATGACCTTCCCCCAGGGGCAGGAGATGGCGGCAGTCCCCGAGATCTGCGGCCCGGGCTCAACGGTGACGCCGGCGCTTGCCGCACCCGACTATGCCGGCCTGACCGGCACGTCTTACCAGGCATTGGCGGCACAGACTCTGGTGTGCAACCTGCCAGACATCGCGGCAGGCACGTCGTTGGGCTATGACTTCACCACCACCGTGCGCCCGGAGATGCCCAACGGTGCGGACATGGGTCCGGTGACCGCGACGATCACCTCTCCGGACCTACCGGCGCCCGCTGTCAGCAACGCCGTCAGTCAAAGGGTCTCGGCCATACCGAAATGGGATGTGTCGATTAACGGTGCTACCAATTCCGAGAACTCCGCGTTTATCAAACAGGGTGCGGTGCAGCGGTGCTCGCCAGGTTACGGCATTCCCACCCTTCCAGGTGGCCAGCAGCAGATGTGCTTCGTCGGGGGTTACCCGGTCACGGTGTCGATCCCCGGAAAAGTTGGCGGATCTCCCATGGCGGGCGGTGATTTCACGGTGCAGATCGATACTGATCCGGTGACCATCTGGGGGCAGCCCGCCATCGATGCGATCGTCGACTACAACGCATCCAACAGCACCAGCATCGACCTGTCTGGCGGCTATGTGACCGCGGTGCAGGACAGCCCGTACGAATCACCCAACTCCCGCCTGTCCCAGGGCACCGCGACCAACTCGGTGCGTAACTCGGGAAGCACCACCTGGACGCAAACCGGTGGAGCGGGCGCACCGGTTGTACTCACTGTCGCTGCGGCCGATACCACCGGATACACCCTGCCCACGCAAGCAGGCTCGCCGGCCGGCTACACCATTCGCTCCGATCGCGGCTTCGTCTACACCTTCCGCGTCTTCATCGAAGTCCCACTGAACGACGTGGTGGAGAACCTGGCCGGGCTGGACGGCCTAGCCGGGTTCGACCAGGATCCCGGCAGCAACAGCCTGCGGATGCCGATCCGGGTGACAGCCGATGAATCGGACCTGTCCTTCAGCACCATCGATGGCCTGGTAGATGCGGCGACGGCCGACACCAACCAGTACTCCGATGCCGACGGCACCGCCAACAATTACCGGCGCGTGAACGCTCTCCTGCGTGACTGGCAGCCGGTCTACAACCACTGGACTAGCCCCGCCAACTATGCCACCGCGACGCCGCCGGCGTTGTATGCACCGGGGTACCCCGCCTGGTGGGGGCCGTCGGGTCCCGCAGGCATGAATCGAGGAGACGGAGTGGCGGTCACCGGACAATCGGTGCTCTCCACGGTCACGATGGACGGCGATGTCACCACCGGCACGTCCACCATGGTGTGCCAGGCATTTGACAACTCCACAGCCATCGTGGACAACGACGCGGCGCTGGCAGCGTCGGCCGCACCGAACCAAAGTCCGGCCCAGCAAGGGAACAGTTCGACCCGTTTCCCTGCCTTCTCGGATGTCGATGACGGCGGAGCAACCTGGATCTCGGGCACCATGGTCAACTTCCAAGAAGCAGCCGCGCTGATCGCGGAAGGCAGCGCGTCGGGTCAGCGAGGCATGGCCGACCGCTTCGGCGCGTTCGAGGTGCAGTACGGCGTCGGCGATGTCTCCGACACCACCTGTGAGGGGACCATCGACTGGTACAGCTCGCTCGGCGGGGTACCCGGGGGTGCGGCGAACGTGAACAAGGTGCGCTTCCTGGTACAGAACCAGGCCGGCTGGAACGCGGTGCCCCAGCGCACGTCGGTATCGATCGGGCTGAAGGTCATCGCCACCGAACCCGGAACCGCCGTGCCCACCTACACCAACTATGTGCAGGTACCGGGCTGGACCTCGAGCTTCGACGCTCTGGCCGCGCTTCCGGCCAGTTCCTGGTTGCGTTCCAGCTACGACTACATCCTCGATGCCTTTCAGACCGGTTACGACACCCCAGGGGCCGGGCGGAACGGTGACATGCTCACGCTCGTCGACTCCGTGGTCAACCTGAACAAGACGGTGGCTTCGGCTGCGGGTGCCGCGCTGGACAACTACAACTGGGTTCCGGCCAACTCCACCTCCACCAACCCGGCGTATCCGGAGTGGGCTCGTTCCACGACCGATGGCGTGCCGACTCTCGCGGCTGGCAGCCAGGTGACGTTCGAGATCACGCCGCTGGTGGCAGCCAACCCAGCGCTGGCCAGTGACGATCCACGCCGGATCCAGGATGTCGTCGTCGAAGACTGCGTGCCTGCCTGGGCCACTCCCGACCTCGCGGCAACCACCGCGTGGACCTTCTCCCAGGCCGATCTGAGCGCCGGTGTGCTTCCGTACACCTCGAACATTTCCTGCGACCCCGACGAGACGTATCTAGCCTGGTACTACAACGATCGAGACGTGGTCAACGATCCGATCCCACCGATTCAGGTCACGGCGAACATCCTGGTCACGGCACCCGCAGGCGAATTCATGAACGATGCCGTGATCTCGGTCGACGATCCGGCAACCGGCACCTCCTCGGTACCCTCCAACGTGGACCAACGCACCGCACGCGTGCTGTATGACGTGCAGGGCTCCGATTCGCTGGTCATCTCCAAGACCGTCGACGACCCAGTCATCTACCTCGACGACTCCGGATGGCTCTCCAGCACCAGCTCCACCTGGAACGTGGTCATCGCCAACTATGACTCCTCGGCGAGTCTGACCAACCTCGACCTGATCGACTTCCTGCCCGCCGACGGGGTGAACTCTTCCAGCTTCACCGCGGGCACCACCACGCTGCAAAGCGTGACACAGGCCCCACCCCAGGCCGGTGAGATCGGGAACGACAATGTGACCATCCTGTACACCGGCGTCACGGTGACCGACGCGACCTTCGCGGACATGTCCGACCCTGGCGACGCCGGCTACAACGGCGCCACCGGGTCCACCACCTGGTGCTCCTACGACGGCACCGCGTTCACCGTGGCGAGCGGCACCGGCGCGTGCCCCGACGACATGTCAGAGGTCACGGGCATCCGGGTGCAGCGGCCTGGTGAGTTCCCCAACGGTGGCGTCATTCGGTTGACGCTGCAGACCGACGCCACCGGCAACCTGAACACCGATCTGGTGCGCAACACCGCTGTGGCGCGAGTCGATGGGATCAATGTCCCGATTCAGGCGAACGCCGAGGTGGTGTACGAGTACCGGGACTGGCCGAACAACGTGGGGTCGATCTCCGGGACCGTGTGGGATGACCGTGACTCCGACGGCGTCTGGTCGGCGGCGGAGATGCCGATCGCGGGCGCGGCCGTATCGCTTCTGGACAGCACCGGCAACCCGGTTCTGGACGGTGCCGGCGATCCGGTTGTCGGGCAGACGGACACCGACGGCAACTACCAATTCACCGGATTGCCCGCGGGCCAGTACACCGTGGTCTTCACCAGCCCCGATGGCATGTCGCCGACGATTGCCGGACTGGACTCCATGGGCAGCCGGGTGGAGGTGACGTTGTCGTCCACCAATCAGCATGTGACCGGTATCGATTCCGGCTTCCGTGCACCCGGTGACCTGGACCTGACCAAGGCCGTGACGGGCGGAACCGGAGCGTTGGTCGACTCGGTTCAGTATGCCGAGGTCGGTGACACGCTGACCTACACCATCGAGGCGGTCAATAGCTCGCCCGAGCGGCCGTTCACCGAGTTCTTCCCCGCACGGCTGATCGACGACCTTTCGGATGTGCTCGACGGCGCCTCGTACGTGGACGGGTCGCTCACGGCAACATCGGGGACGGCAACCGTCGTCGGGGACCAGATGGTGTGGTACGGCCCGCTCGGGGCCCGGGAAACGGTGTCGATCAGCTACCAGGTCACGGTCACCGCCGCGAATACGGCCACCAATGTCGCGTTCGTCTCCTATCCGCCCGTTGATCCGCAAACCGGGATGCCGCAAGGCCCGGACGGTGAACCGATCGTGCCGGAGGACCCGTCCCATCCAGGTGCGACCGACCCGACCCCAACCGAACCCGTCGAGCGGCCCAGCGACTGCGCGGCGCCCGACTGCGCCAGCACCAGCACCCCGGTCTCAGGTGCTATCCCCCCGGTGAGCAACCTGTCGGATACTGGGACGAGCGTCGGAATCGCAGTCATCCTGACCGCGGTGCTGCTGGTACTGGCGGGTAGCGGACTGGCGTTCTCCAGGTATCGGCGTCGCCCTGCGCGGTCGTGAGGGTCAATCCGTCCTGGTCCAGCCGGACTGGGCGCTAGCCTCGCTGCATGCCACAAGCGCACTCTCTGCGTAGCCCGTGGGCATCGCAGGCCCAGGGCGCTCAGTTGCCATTGCCGGAGTACCCCAGGCCGATGCTGGAACGCCAGGAGTGGCTGAACCTGAACGGTCAGTGGGATTACGCCGTCCGCGCCAACACCGCCGTCGACCTCGCCGGTCAGCTACCACCGGCGCAGTTCGATGGAACCATCAGAGTGCCGTTTGCGATCGAAACCGTGGCCTCCGGCCTTGCTCGTGAGCTGACTCCCGACCAGACGCTGTACTACCGGCGTCGTATCGAGTTGCCCGCCGAATGGAGCGGCCGACGGGTGGTGCTCAACTTCGAGGCCGTCGACCATGAATGCGTGGTGTGGGTTGACGGCAAGATCGCCGGTCGGCACCAGGGAGGCTACCTGCCCTTCAGTGTGGAGTTGCCGGCCGACGTCCTGAACTGTCAGGTGGTGGTCGCCGTGCGTGACCCCAGTGACAGTGGCGGGCAGCCGTACGGGAAGCAGGCCCTGAACCCCAAGACGATCTGGTACACCGCGACCAGCGGGATCTGGGGGACGGTGTGGGCCGAACCCCTGCCCAGCAATGCCATCACCCGGATCACGGCCACCAGCTGGCCGGGCCGCGACGGTGTCGACCTGCTGGTCCAGGCCGAGGAATCGGGTCAGTGCGAGGTCTCGGTCTTCGGGCCGGGTGGTCAGGTCTACACCTGCACCGTGACCTGCGGAGTGTCCTCACCCCTGGCCATGCCGCATGCCCGGATATGGTCGCCGGACAATCCCTACCTGTACCGGGTCCGGGCCAGCCTCGGGCCTGATCGGGTGACCAGCTGGCTGGCGGTGCGCACCGTGGGGCTCGGGCCCATCCCAGGGGCCAACGTGGACGAACGTGATGCCGTCCTGCTCAACGGCCGGCCAATCCTGCTCAATACCCCGCTGGACCAGGGGTACTGGCCCGAGTCAGGCATGACGCCGCCCAGCGATGATGCGCTGATCTTCGACCTGCGCCAACTCAAGGACATGGGGTTCAACGGCGTCCGCAAGCACATCAAGGTCGAGTCCCGCCGCTTCTACCACCATGCCGACAGGCTCGGCATGATCGTGATGCAAGACCTGGTCAACGGTGGCCGACCGCGTGTGACGATAGGTCAGTCGCGCCTGGTGATGGCCCTGGGGCTGCACCTGGGTGACACCTCACGCGGAGCACTGGCGTCGGCGGGGCGCACCGATGACGCGAACCGTCGCCGGTTCGAAGCGGACCTGCTAGCCACAATCGAACACCTCGCGCCGCATGCCAGCGTGCTGGTGTGGGTGCTGTTCAACGAGGCGTGGGGTCAGTACCACACCGACCGTCTGGAGGGCATGATCCGGCAGGCGGACCCCAGCAGGCTGGTGGACGCCGCCTCCGGTTGGTACGACCAGGGCGGGGGAGACTTCCGCAGCCGCCATCGGTACACACTGGCACTGCAACGCCCGCCGCAGCGTGACCGCCGGCCCTACCTGATCTCCGAGTTCGGAGGCCTCAACCTGCCGGTTGAGGGTCACCGATGGCCCGGCAGTGAACAATTCGGGTACCGGTTCCACAGCACCGCCACCGCCTACGGCCAGGCTCTGGCGACGTTGTACCGCAACCAGTTGATTCCGCTGGTACACGAGGGCCTGCGCGGTTGCGTCTACACCCAGGTCAGCGACGTGGAGCGGGAGACCAACGGGCTGTTCACCTACGACCGGCGGCCAAAACTCGATCCGGAACTACTGCGCGAACTCAACGCAGAGCTCAATCAGGCGTTTCAGCGACTCGGCCTGTGGTGACCGGCCCGAAGGATCGAACGCCCCGCCAGAACCGGTTCTGGCTGATCCTGATCCTGCTGGGCCTGAGCGGTCAGATCGCCTGGAATGTGGAGAACACCTGGTTCAACGCATTCGTGTACGACCAGATCACCCCCGACTCGCGTCCGATCGCGGCCATGACGGCCATCAGTGCGACCGTGGCAACCGCTGCCACCTTGTTCGCGGGCTCGGTCAGCGATCGCCTCGGCCGTCGCAAGCCGTTCATCGCGATCGGCTATCTGCTGTGGGCGCTGAGCACCGTGCTGTTCCCGGTGTCGTCGTGGCCCAGCCAGGTAGCTGTTGCGGTATTCCTAGTCATCGTGCTGGACGCGTTGATGACCCTGTTCGGCGCCACCGCCAACGATGCCGCGTTCAATGCGTGGGTGACCGACGTCACCACCCCCGCCAATCGTGGCTTGGTCGAAGGTGTGCTCAACACCTTGCCGGTACTGGCCACCATGATCGGCATGGGGGTGTCGGGGCTGGTGATCGATCGTTTCGGCTACAACCTGTTCTTCGCATCCCTGGGCGGACTGGTGCTGGTCATGGGCATGCTCGGCACCCTGCTGCTGCGGGAGAGCCCGATGCTGGCGCCGGCCGCGACGGCAGGGGTTATGCCGCAGTTACGTCGCGTGCTGGCACCGGGGTCGGTACGGGAGCACCGCAGCCTGTTCCTGGTGTTCACGACCTTGGGGATATTCAGTGTCGGGCTGCAGATCTCTTACCCCTACGAAGTGATCTTTCTCAACAACACCGTGGGCCTGTCCAAGGTGACCGTCGGCGTGATCACCGCGCTGGTGGCCCCGGTGCTGCTGCTATTCGCCGTGCCCATCGGACGGCTCACCGATGCCGGGCACGGTTTCATCGTCGCGTTCGTCGGCTACCCGTTGGCCGCGTGCGGTTTCGTGGCGTTCAGCCTGACCAGCCATGTGGTCTGGCTGGGGGTGTTCGCGGTGTTGAAGAGCATCGGATTCCTGATGAACATCGTGTTCCTGACCTGGCACCGCAACCTGCTGCCACCGCACGCGCGGGGCGCCTATCAGGGTGTTCGGCTGATCTTCATGGTGCTGGCGCCGATGGTGTTCGGTTCGGCGCTGGGATCGGTCCTGATCCAGACCTTGGGCACGCCGACCATCATCAACGGCCTGCCCGGCGTACTGCCACCGGCCCAGGTCTACTGGGCTTCGGCCCTGGTGGTGCTGGCCAGCCTGATGCCCGTGATGAGGCTGTGGCGTGGCCACCGCACCGTCGCCGACCCGCGACCGATTTCCTAGCTGGCCCCAACCGTGGGATTCTTGCGGCTGGCCGCGCAGTCATCGCTGCGGCATGCCCTCGTATGAAGAAGGACCGACCATGAGCACGCGAACCGACCTGCGCAACGTTGCCATCGTTGCCCACGTCGACCACGGCAAGACCACGCTGGTGGATGCCATGCTGTGGCAATCGGGCGCTTTCGGCGCCCACGATTCAGTCGCCGAGCGCGCCATGGATTCCGGTGACCTGGAGCGGGAAAAGGGCATCACGATCCTGGCGAAGAACACCGCGATCGCCTACTCCGGCCCGGCTGCGACCGCCCATGGTCATTCCGGCATCACCATCAACGTCATCGACACGCCCGGTCACGCCGACTTCGGCGGTGAGGTCGAGCGCGGGCTATCGATGGTCGACGGCGTGGTGCTGCTCGTCGATGCCTCCGAGGGGCCACTGCCACAAACCCGGTTCGTGCTGCGCAAGGCACTGGCCGCCCGCCTGCCGGTGGTGCTGGTGGTGAACAAGGTCGACCGGCCCGATGCGCGGATCACCGAGGTTGTCGCCGAGACCACCGACCTGCTGCTCGGCCTGGCTTCCGACCTCGCCGAAGATTCCGATGGCGCGGACCTGGACCTGGATGCCGTGCTCGACCTCCCGGTGGTCTACGCCTCCGCCCGCGCGGGCAGGGCATCGCTGACTCAGCCTGCCGATGGGGACCTTCCGGATTCGCCCGATCTGGAGCCGCTGTTCGCAACCATCCTGGAGGCGATCCCGGCGCCGACCTATGACGACGGCGCGCCGCTACAAGCCCACGTCACCAACCTGGACGCCTCTCCGTTCCTGGGGCGGCTGGCCCTGTTGCGGGTCTACAACGGCACCCTGCGAAAGGGGCAGACCGTGGCCTGGGCGCGCAAGGACGGTAGCGTCGTCAACGTCAAGCTCACCGAGCTCCTGCGCACTCAGGCGCTAGACCGCGTGCCTACAGATTCGGCTGGGCCGGGCGATATCGTCGCTGTCGCCGGAATCGAGGACATCACCATCGGGGAGTCGCTCACCGACCCCGACGACCCCCGGCCACTACCACTGATCACGGTGGACGATCCCGCCATCTCCATGACCATCGGCATCAACACCTCGCCACTGGCGGGCAAGGTCAAGGGCGCCAGGGTCACCGCTCGGCAGGTCAAGGACCGGCTGGACCGGGAACTCATCGGCAACGTGTCACTGCGCGTCCTGCCCACCGCGCGCCCCGACGCCTGGGAGGTGCAGGGCCGGGGTGAGCTCGCACTGGCGATCCTGGTGGAACAGATGCGTCGGGAAGGGTTCGAGCTGACCGTCGGCAAACCCCAGGTGGTGACCAGGCAGATCGACGACAAACTGCACGAACCCACCGAGCGGATGACGATCGACGTGCCCGAGGAATACCTGGGCGCCGTCACCCAGCTCCTGGCCCAACGCAAGGGCCGGATGGAAACGATGTCCAATCACGGCACCGGGTGGGTGCGCATGGAGTTCCTGGTACCGGCACGCGGCCTGATCGGTTTCCGGACCCGTTTCCTGACCGACACCCGCGGCACCGGCATCGCATCCTCAATCGCCGAAGCCTACGAGCCCTGGGCCGGCACGATCGAATTCCGCACCTCCGGGTCGTTGGTAGCCGACCGGGCTGGTTCGGCAACCCCGTTCGCGATGCTCGCCTTGCAGGAACGAGGCAGCTTCTTCGTTGAACCGACCTCCGAGGTCTACGAGGGCCAAATCGTTGGTGAGAACTCCCGCGGTGATGACATGGACGTCAATATCACCAAGGAGAAGAAGCTCAACAACATCCGGTCCTCGACGGCGGAATCGTTCGAGAATCTCACGCCGCCGCGCCGGCTCACGCTGGAGGAGTCACTGGAGTTCGCCCGCGACGACGAGTGCGTGGAAGTTACTCCGGAAGCGGTGCGGATCCGCAAGGTCATCCTGGACGGCAACGAGCGCTCGAAGGCGGCAGCACGCGCCCGGCGCGGGTGATCGATGTCTGACGCGACGCCGAATCCGCCGCCGCGGCCCCGAGTGCTGGCCGTCGTTGCGCATCCCGACGACGAGACGCTCGGCGCCGGTGGCACCCTGGCGTGGTGGGCGCAACGCGGTGACGTGGTCCTGGTGACCGCCACCCGAGGTGAGCGAGGTGAGGTACTCGGGCCACGGGCGGCCGAACTGGCCGCCGATCCGGAAGGACTGGCCCGCTATCGGTCCTCGGAGTTGGCGGCTGCCGTGAGCGCGCTCGGCATCAGCCGGCAGGTGTTCCTCGATGAGCTGGCCGACGGCGTCCGCTACGTCGACTCCGGGATGACCTGGGCCGATGAGTCCCACACCCGAGCGATCCCAGCGCCAGATTCCGGCCCGGATGCGTTCTCGCGAGCCGACGTGGATGTTGCGGCAGTCCCACTGGCGGTCTTGATCGACCAGTTCAAGCCGCATGTGGTGCTCACCGAGGAGCCCGGCGGCGGGTATGGGCACCCGGATCACGTGCAGGCCCACCGGGTCGCTACACGAGCCGCCGAGCTTGCGAGCGCTGCGCCGTTGGTGGCCTGGTTCGCACGCAGCGAGAGTGAGGAACGGGCAGCCTTGGATTGGCTCGCCCAGGTCCGTGGGGCGCCCACCACCTCAACCACGGGGGCCGTGCTCCGGCGTCGCAGCCCGGACGGCCCATTGGCGTCGATGGTTGCCCCGACGGTGGATATCTCGTTGGATGTTCGTCCGCATCTGCCCGCCGTCGCAGCGGCCATGCGGGCGCATGCCACGCAGGTCCAGCAGGTGCAACTGGTCGATGCGACCGATGCAGGTGGTTGGTATGCGCTGTCCGACGGCGTGCTCTCCCCGATCCCGGTGCGGGTTGGATTGCGTGCCGCCCACGGTCAGGATCCGGTTGCCTTGCGCTACCTGGTGGCGCAAACCGATCGCTATTTCGGCCAGGGTGGTTACGTCGAACCACGCTGGTACCGGGTGGTGGCCATGCTGTGCGCGGTGCTGCTGGGGTTGCTGCTGGCTTCGGTAGGCACCGCATTCCACCGCAGCGATGCGCCGGTCGGCGTGGTGGTCGCGTTGACCGCAGTCGCAGCCGGTGGTTTCCTCGCACGGACGGTCGCGGCCGGCCGCGGTGCGCTGCTGTACGCACTCACCGTGGCAGTGGTGGTGTTCTCGATGACATACCTGCGCCCCGGGGACGATCTGCTGGTCACCAATGAGCCGATCAGTATGATCTGGATGCTGGGGGCACTGATCGCCAGTGGACTGGTGGCGCTCGCCCCGGCACGGTGGTTCCGGGAGGATGAGCCGCGATGAGTGCTGACCTGCGGCAGGCCATGTCACGAGCCGTCTCCGGCGTCGCCGTCGTGACGGCTCGGGAGGGCCGCCACGACCTGGCGGTCACCGTGACGTCGTTCCTCACGGTGTCGCTGGATCCGCCCATGGTGGGTTTCCTGGTGCACCGGGACGCACGAATCCGCGATCAGGTGGGTACCGGGCGAAGCTGGGCGGCCAACATTCTCGGATCCCAGGGGCGGGCGGCAGCCCAATGGCTGGGCGAGCCGGGGCGGCCGATCCTGGATCAACTGACGCAGATCCCGCACCGGCTCGGCGAGGCCAGCGGAGCAGCGCTGCTTGAGGTCGCGACGGTGTGGATTCAGGCCCGGACGGTACACGTCGCGCAAGCAGGCAGTCACGATTTCATCGCCGCCGAGGTGTTGGATTGCACGATCAACGCCGATAACAATGGTGCAATCCTGCACGGATACGGTCAGTTGCACGTGTGGCAATCTTGATCATGAAACCCCGAATTGCTCGGTAGAATCGCGCTTTGGACAGCCATGCTTGTGGCCGCGTTAGGGAGTAGCAAGGAAATGATATTTCGTCGTTCCTCGGGGGTGACCGAGGGTGCAGATCCACCATCGGTGACGGCGAGCCCAGACGCGGGCGAGGACACTGACAACGCCGCGACGACCGCTGCCCTACCCGCGCTCGACGGGCCAGCCGCCGAACCGGACGAGCAAGCCACCGAACCGGACCAGCAAGCCACCGAACCGGAAACGCAGGCGGCACTATCGGAAATCACCGGTGCGGCAGCGGACCCCGCAGAGGAGCCAGACGAGCCGACTGAAAAGCCTCGCCGGAGCCGCAAACTGCTAATTGGCGTGGGTATCGGCCTGGTGGTGCTGGCCGGTGGCTATTTCGGGGCGGCCTGGTACTTCAGTGACCGGGTGCCGCCCGAGACCACGGTCGCGGGGGTGGACCTGTCGGGCCTCAGCTCGGCCACCGCACAGCAGGTGCTGGCCGATGAGTTGGCGGACCGGGTCGTCGAGCCGATCCCGGTGAGTATGGGGGATCTCGAAACGACGATCGACCCCGAGGTGGCCGGTCTGGCTCTGGACGTCGAGGCCACCGTCGATTCCTTCACCGGTTTCCGGATCGCGCCGCAGGCGCTGTGGGGTCACATCGTCGGGATCGGCGCGCAGGATCCCGTCACCGATGCCGATGCCGATGCGCTCAACGACGCCCTGACCACCGTGGCAGCCGAACTTGATGTACCACCGGTCGACGGTGTCATCGAATTCGTCGACGGTGAAGCGAGCATCACCGTGGAACCGGCGGACGGGCTTGGGGTCGATCTCGACGCCGCAGCCGATGAGCTGACGCAGACCTGGCTCACCAGCGAACGGCCACTGACACTGCCCACGCAAGTCACGGCGCCCGTGGTGGACGAGAACGCGATCGACGCGGCCATGGCCGACATCGTCGAGCCGCTGCTCTCGGGCCCGGTCACGGTTGGGCTGAACGACGTCGAGGCGTCGCTGGAACCGGCTCAACTGGCTGCCGTCGCCTCACTGGTACCCGGCGATTCCGGTTTGGAACTGGTGCTGGACGGCGAAGCCCTGGCAGCCGCAGTCTCCGAGTTGGCGCCCTCGGTCGGGGAAACCGCCACAGATGCCCAGATCGTGTTGCAGGACGGTGCGCCGACCATTATCCCGGCGGTCACCGGCACCGGGTTGCAGCCCGACCAACTGGCCGAGGTGGTCGGTGCAGCGGCAGTGGCCACCGCACCGCAGGACCGGGTGGCCGTGGCCGAACTAGCCGAAACCGAGGCCGAATTCAGCACGGCGGACGCCGAAGCGCTGGGGGTGAGCGAGATTATCTCCGAGTTCTCCACGCCCTACCCCTATGATCCACCCCGTACCGCCAACCTGGTCAACGGCGCGGCACACATCAGCGGAACATTGATCCTGCCGGGCGAGACCTTCTCGCTCATCGAGGCTCTGGGGCCGATCACCCCAGCCAATGGGTACCGCTACTCACACGTTGTGGTGAACGGCAAGGTCGAGGAAGCCTTGGGCGGCGGGCTGTCGCAGATCTCGACGACCACCTTCAATGCCGCGTTCGAGGCGGGGATGGAGGACATCATCCACAAGCCTCACTCGCGCTACTTCGACCGCTACCCCGCTGGCCGCGAGGCGACCATGTTCACCCCGTCGCTCGACATGCAATGGGGCAACAACACCCCGTACGGGGTCATGGTGCAGGCCTGGGTTGCCGATGGTCGCGTCCACGTGCGGCTCTGGGGTACCAAGTACTGGGACGTGGAAATCGTGTCCAGCAGCCGGTACGGCTTCACCTCCCCGCGAACCATCACCGAGTCCGGCGCGGATTGCACGCCGCAGTCCGCCGGCCCCGGAGGGTTCAGCATCGATATCAGCCGGACCGTGGCTCTGGACGGCGAGGTCAACGCCACCTACTCCAAGGACTACAGCTGGACCTACGCGCCGGTGCACCGCATCGTGTGTGAAGCACCGGACGAGGGCGGTTAGCGGCTTCTGCGGCGCCGCACCGGGGCCGGAGGTACCGGTTTCCCGAGCACGATCGAACTCGCGGACACCGTGATCGGGCCACGTTTGGTGGCGATCGTCAGCCCGTGATCATCCAGCACCAGAACTTCACCCAGCGCGTCGGAGTACGACCCGGAATCGTTGCGGTACCGGACCACGACCCGCAGACCTGGATGCCAGGCTCGCCACTCGTTCATCCCTGCGATACTAAGGGCGGAAACCGACCACGCCGGCGAACGAGGAGAACCACCCGGTGACGTACGTGATCGCGCTGCCTTGCGTGGATGTCAAGGACAAGGCTTGCATCGATGAGTGCCCTGTCGACTGCATCTACGAAGGCGAGCGCTCCCTCTACATCCAGCCAGACGAATGCGTCGACTGCGGCGCATGCGAGCCGGTATGCCCGGTGGAGGCGATCTACTACGAGGATGATGTGCCCGAGCAATGGGCGCAGTTCTACACCGCGAACGTGGACTTCTTCGACGACATCGGGTCGCCCGGTGGCGCCGCCAAGATGGGGATGATCGCCAAGGACCACCCGATCGTGGCGGCGCTGCCGCCGCAGGGGGAGTAGCGCACGGTGGGGTTCGTCCCGATCACCGAGGACTACCCCTGGGACCGGATCGCGCCCTACATCCAGATCGCATCACGCCACCCCGATGGCGTCGTCGACCTCTCCATCGGCACGCCGGTGGACCCGACACCGCCGTTCATCCGGCATGCGCTGGCGGACAATGCCGATGCGCCCGGCTATCCGACCGTGCTGGGTACACCCCGGTTGCGGCAGGCGATGGTGGACTGGTTCACCCGCAACCGCAGGGTGCAAGGGCTATCGGCCGACGGCGTACTCGCCACCATCGGTTCCAAGGAACTGGTGGGGCTGTTGCCGTCGCTGTTGGGCATCGGCTCCGGCGATGCGGTGGTGGTACCTCGGGTCGGCTATCCCACCTACGCCGTCGGTGCCCGGCTGGCCGGGGCGCGGGTGCTAGCCACCGACGACGTCGCCGACTGGGCCGAGCGCACCGATGTGAAGCTGGTCTGGCTCAACTCTCCCAGCAACCCCACCGGCGAGGTGCTCGATGTCGACCGCTTGCGTGCGGTGGTCACTGCCGCCCGTGAGTGCGGAGCCGTGGTAGCTGGCGACGAGTGCTACGCCCAGCTGCCCTGGTCGCAGCCGTGGGCCGGCGATGGAGTTCCCTCGGTGCTGGACCCGCGGGTGGTCGGGGACAGCCACGACGGTGTGCTGGCCGCCTACTCGCTATCCAAGCAGTCCAACCTGGCCGGCTACCGTGCGGGCTTGCTCGCCGGTGACCGCGAGCTGATTGCCCGGCTGGTGTTGCTGCGCCGGCACCTGGGCATGATGCTGCCCGCCCCGGTGCAGGTCGCGATGTCCGCGGCACTGGCCGATGACGAGCATGTGACGCAGCAGCGCGAGCGATACCGGCGTCGGCGAGAGCTGCTGGTGCCGGCACTGCGGCAGGCCAGGTTCGCCGTCGACCATTCCGAGGCGGGCCTGTACCTGTGGGCGCGCTCACTGGACGGCGCGGATTGCTGGCAGCTGCTGGAGCGGCTCGCCACCATCGGCATCGTCGCCGGTCCGGGAGAGTTCTACGGTGCGGATAGCTCCGACCATGTCCGAATAGCGCTGACCAGCCCCGACGAGCGGATTGCGGCCGCCGCTCAGCGCCTTCCCTCCCTTGCCTGACCCACCGCTCTCGGGAGATGGGTGTCGTCCTCACGTCAAGGGGTGGACGACGGAGGCTGGCATTGCCCGCAGACCGATAGACTCGCCCGGTTCCTGGTCAGCGCCGCCAAAAGGGGTTTCACTCGATGTCCGACGACACACTCACGCCAGCCACCTTCAGCGTCGATGGAGCCCAGCTCAGTTTTCCTCGGGTGGCAGCCGTTGAGGGCAACGACGGAGTCCTGATCCCCAACCTGCTCAAGGACACCGGCCTGGTCACGCTTGACCCGGGCTTCATGAACACGGCCAACTGCGAATCGCAGATCACCTACATCGACGGTGGTGCGGGCATCCTGCGCTACCGCGGCTACCCGATCGACCAGCTGGCCGAGCGGTCCTCCTTCCTGGAGGTCGCCTACCTGCTGATCTACGGTGAACTGCCCAGCGGGGGCGAACTGGATGCCTTCGTCACCCGGATCAACAAGCACACGCTGCTGCACGAGAACTTCCAGAAGTTCTTCACCGCGTTCCCGTTGAACGCCCACCCGATGTCGGTGCTGCAGGCCGGTATCGCTGGGCTGGCCACCTACTACGAGCACACCCTGGACCCGTTCGACGCCGAACAGCTCGATCTGGCGACCGTGTTGTTGCTGGCCAAGCTGCCCACGATGATCGCCAATATCGCCAAGCGCGCCAAGGGTATGCCGCAGTTGTACCCGGATAGCCGATTGGGCTACGTCGAGGACTTCTATCGAATGACCTTCGGCCTGCCGTATCAGGACAGCACACCGGATCCGGAACTGGTCGCAGCGCTGGACATGTTGCTGATCCTGCATGCCGACCACGAGCAGAACTGCTCCACCTCGACCGTTCGAATCGTCGGCTCGTCGCAGGCCAACCTGTTCGCATCGGTGTCCGCCGGAGTCGGCGCGCTCTCCGGGCCCTCGCATGGTGGCGCCAACGAAGCGGTGCTGGCGATGCTGTCCCAGATCCAGGACTCCGGCGACGATGTGCGTACGTTCATGAGCAGAGTCAAGAACAAGCAGGACGGCGTCCGGCTGATGGGCTTCGGGCACCGGGTGTACAAGAACTACGACCCCCGCGCCGCCATCGTGAAGAAGTCTGCCGACGCCGTGCTCACCAAGCTCGGCAAGTCCGATCCGATGCTGGACATCGCTCGTGAGCTGGAGGAGATCGCGCTCAGCGATGATTACTTCATCGAGCGCAAGCTGTACCCGAATGTCGACTTCTACACCGGCCTGATCTACAAGGCGATGGGGTTCCCCACCCAGCTGTTCACACCGCTGTTCGCACTGGGCCGCCTGCCAGGGTGGATCGCCCAGTATCGGGAGATGATCGCGGACCCCAGCACCAAGATCGGCCGGCCGCGCCAGGTGTACACCGGAGCCGCTGAGCGCACGTACACCCCGGCGTCAGCCCGCTAGCGTCACCACCACGACGCCATCCGGTACGTTCGCCGCCTCCTCGGACCAGGCGGACGTGCCGTCGTCATTCATGCGCCACGCCTGCCCGGCGATGCTGACCTGCGTGACGCCGGTGATCCGGGCCGTGGCGACCGCCCAGTGGGCCAGGGCCCAGCTGTAGCGCGCCTCACCCGTCAGGGCCAACTGGCTCCCGTCGGGGACATCGGTCAGCGTTGCCGACGGGAAGTCCCGTACCAGCAGCGACGTCAGGTCGAAGTCGGACTCCTCCGTTCCCCGCCACTGGCAACTCAAGGCCGCAGTGGAGTGCCCGGTCAAGGCGGAGGCGAACAGGCGTGCCATCGGCTCATGCTGGGCGTACGCGTCCGGGAATGCTGAGCGCTGAACCGCCTGTGCCGCCTCGGTGACCGCCATGGACCGGTAGTCCTCGACTTGCACCAAGGCGTCGTAGAACGCGTCGGTGGCATAGATCGGGTCCATGATCTGCTCCACCGTCCCCCAGCCTTGCGACGGGCGCTGCTGGAACAAGCCGACCGAGTCGCGGTCGCCGTAGTCGATATTGCGTAGCTTGGACTCCTGCATCGCCGTGGCCAGCGCGATGGTGACGGCGCGCGCAGGCAGTCCCCGTTCCACCGCGACGGCCGCGATCATGGCGGCGTTCGCTGCCTGATCGGGTGCCAGGTCGGCGCTGTCCTCACCTTCGACTGCGGTGCAACCGGCGGTCATCGGAGTAGGCAGATCGATGCTGTTGAGCAACACCAGGACGCCACCGACCGCAACCGCCAGCAGGGCCAGCAGGCCCAGCAGGGCCGCGCCTCGTCGACCGCGGCGCGGGCTCACTGTGCGTGGAGTGCTGCGTTCAGCGTGACACCGGTGCCGCTGCGCTGCATGGCCTCCACGATCCCGGAGGTCGAGTTGCGCCGGAACAGCAGGTTGTCGATGCCGGACAGTTCCCGAGCGCTGACGATCTGCGGGTGGGGATTCTCGGCGGTCCGCAATGTCACCTTGGTGCCCGCGGTCAGGTACAACCCGGCCTCCACCACGCAGTTGTCGCCCAACGAGATGCCAAGACCGGAGTTGGCGCCGAGCAGGCATCCGGACCCGATGGCGATCCGGTGGGCGCCACCGCCGGAGAGGGTGCCCATGATGGAGGCGCCACCACCGATGTCGCTGCCCGGGCCCACGACCACGCCCTGGGAGATGCGTCCTTCGACCATGGACTCGCCCAGGGTTCCGGCGTTGAAGTTGACGAAACCTTCGTGCATGACGGTGGTGCCGGGGGCCAGATGAGCCCCCAACCGGACCCGGTCTGCGTCGGCGATCCGGACGCCGTCGGGTACCACGTAGTCGGTCATGCGGGGGAACTTGTCCACGCCGTATACCGTCACCGGCCTGCCGTTCCGGCCGGTGCGCATGGCCAAGCGGACCTGTTCGAAGTCCTCTGGTGCGCACGGTCCTTCCGAGGTCCAGACGACGTTGGCCAGGACTCCGAACAGGCCATCCAGATTGATCGAGTTGGGTTGCACCAGCCGGTGCGAGAGCAGATGGAGGCGCAGGTAGGCATCGCTTGCGTCAGTGGGTGTGGCGTCCAGGTCGATCTCGGTGTGGACCACCTCTGCGCTGGTACGGCGGCCTGGTGAGGAGACCGCCAGCGCGGACAGCTCAGCCGGGGTCCCGTACGGCCCATGGGTGTCGGTGGGAGCCGAGCCGAGGCCCAGGGTCGGGTACCAGGTATCGAGGACTTGGCCAGAGCGGGTGGCGGTGGCCAATCCGATGCCCCAGGCGATGCGAGCAGTCATGGTTGGCAGCCTACGCGAGCATGCGGACGCCGAGCGCCCTAGCTCTCGAGCCAGTCACGAAACGGTCCCGGCGAGATGCTGCGACCACCGGCCCGATGGATCCGCTGGCGCAATTGCCGGTCGGCCGTGACCACCACGACATCGGCACTACCGGCCAATTGCGCGGTCAGCTCCACCAGCGTGTCATCGCCTGAGCCGGGCGCACCGTGGACCTCGACGCGTGACGTGCCGCCGACCGTGCGTGCCTGGCCTTCGGTCACCACCGTCCAGGTTGGCCAGCACAGGTCGCCGGCGCGGTCCAGCACCGTGGCCGGCACGCCGTCCGGTGCGCGGCGGTCCAGCGTCGCCACCAGGCGGGTATTCGCGCCAGCCCGGTCGTGCCACCATCCATCCGGTCGCGATCCGACCACGTTCGCGGCATCCACCAGCACCACGACGTCGGTGATGAGCATGACCCGGAGCATCGGCCACGCTTGCGCAAAGGCGGGAAGCAGCGGCAGCCGTTCGACGTCGTCGATACCGACCCATTCGATGGCCAGGCTCTCGCGGTCCGTTGCCCGCACCGCTAGGCCAGCATCGATGCGGCCGAGCACCGTGGTGTAGCACCAGTCCGGGTGGCGCAGGACCGAGGTGGCGCGCACGGTGACCCGGTCGGCCGGGATGCCGGCCTCTTCGGCGGATTCGCGAAGAGCGCCGGTGATGGCGTCCTCATCGGCACGGATCGCGCCACCTGGAAAGCCCCAGGTGTCGCCGTGATGGCTCCAGGATGCGCGGTGTTGCAACACCACCCGGGCGCCATCGGTCAGCAGTAGGCCCGCGGCTCCGAATCGTCCCCAATGGCGTGAGCCGCACCGGCACTCAACCCATCCTTCGGCTGGCGAGGTGGGCGATGTCACCGGACAAATCTAGTCCGTACCGGAGGGTGGCTAGTCTTCGACCTGATCGATCTCGACCCGATCGATCTGGCAGATGACGGTACCGGCGCTGACGGTCTGGCCGATGGTCGCGCTCAGCCCATGGACTTTGCCCGCTCGGTGGGCGACCAGGGGTTGTTCCATCTTCATGGCTTCCAGAACCACCACCAGATCGCCTTCGGCGAGCACATCGCCGTCGGTGACCGCTACTTTGACGATCGTGCCCTGCATGGGCGAGGCAAGGGCGTTGCCGCCGCCCCCGCTGGCTGCGACGCGTTGGCCGGAGCGGCGTACCGGTTTGCGTGCGGTCCGGGGTCGGCCCAATCCGAGACCGGCGGGGAGGACCACTTCAAGGCGCTTGCCACCGACCTCGACCACCATCCGTTCCAGGCCGGCTTCGCTCGGCTCGGGTGCGGGTTTTGGCGTCGCGGGAGCCGGCTTGGCGTCAGACAGTCCAGCGAACTCCGATTCGATCCAGGTGGTGTAGACGCCGAAGCCGTCGGCATCATCGGCGGCGAACGCCGGGTCGACCAGGACTGCCCGATGAAACGGAAGGACCGTGGGCATGCCGGTGATCGTCGTCTCGGCAAGTGCCCTCCGGGCACGCTCCAATGCCTGAGCCCGGGTGGCCCCGGTCACGATGATCTTGGCGAGCATGGAATCGAACGCGCCGGAGATGACATCCCCGGCGATCACGCCGGAGTCGATGCGTACCCCCGGCCCGGAGGGCCAGTGCAGCGTGTCGATGGTGCCAGGGGCTGGCAGGAAATTCGCTGCCGGGTCCTCGCCGTTGATGCGGAACTCGATCGAGTGCCCACGGCTGGGAACCTCGGTGTAGCCGAGCGGTTCACCGGCGGCGATCCGGAATTGTTCGCGTACCAGGTCGACGCCGGTGATCTCCTCGGTCACCGGGTGCTCCACCTGCAGGCGCGTGTTGACCTCCAGGAACGAGACGGTGCCGTCGGAACCGATCAAGAACTCACAGGTTCCCGCACCCCGGTACCCGGCCTCGGCCAGGATCGCCTTCGAGGCGCGGTGCAGTTCGGCCTGCTGGTCCGGGGTCAGGAACGGGGCTGGAGCTTCCTCCACGAGCTTCTGGTGGCGTCGTTGCAGGGTGCAATCCCGGGTAGAGACCACCACCACGGTTCCATGTGCGTCCGCCAGGCATTGGGTTTCAACGTGCCGAGGGCGGTCCAGGAACCGTTCGACGAAGCACTCTCCGCGGCCGAACGCGGCGGTCGCCTCACGGACGGCCGAGGCGTATAGCTCGGCGATCTCGCTCTGCTCGCGGGCGACCTTCAGACCTCGACCACCCCCGCCGAAGGCGGCCTTGATGGCGATCGGGAGTCCGTGCTCGGCGGCGAAGGCCTCGACCTCGGCTGCGTCTGCGACCGGGTCGGGCGTACCTGCCACCAGCGGTGCACCGGCGCGCTGGGCGATATGGCGCGCGCTGACCTTGTCGCCGAGTGATTCGATCGCAGCGGGCGGCGGTCCGATCCAGGTCAGCCCCGCATCCATAACCGCTTGCGCGAACTGCGCGTTCTCGGATAGGAATCCGTAGCCGGGGTGGACCGCGTCGGCGCCGGACCTGCGCGCCACGTCCAGTAGCTTGGCGACGTCGAGATAGGTTTCCGCGGCCCTGGTGCCACCCAGCGCGAAGGCTTCGTCGACTGCTTTGACGTGTTGTGCGGTGCGGTCCGGATCGGCGTACACGCCCACGCTGGTCAGCCCAGCATCCCGGCATGCCCTGGCCACGCGCACCGCGATTTCCCCCCGGTTCGCGATGAGCACCTTTCGCAACGGTGTGACCGTCCCGCCCGTGCTCGCCATTCAACCGCTCCCAGATTGCTCGCTGCTGGCGCCACGCCAGATGTCCGTCGGCCCACGCTAGTACCGGTTGCGGTCAGCTGTGGCATCCGCCGCCCGCGATCGGGCAAGTCTGTGATCGCGAGCAACAGCAAGCTACGTGATTTGTAGGTATCCCACAACGGCCCGGGTGCTCCCCCCGGATAATAGCGCCCGGGCTAGTGGTGGGTTGACAACGAGGCTTGACCGTTTCGTGACCAGAGGTTGATCCAGCTGATCCCGAGTGAGCCCGACAACTCCCGCAGCAGGGGCAGGCTGATTCCGACTACTCCATGGGGATCGCCGATCACTGCGGAGATGAAGGCTGCGCCCAGCCCGTCGATGGTGAACCCGCCGGCGACCTGCAGCGGTTCCCCGGTGGCGACGTAGGCGTCGATCTCGCTATCGGTGATGTCCGCGAACCGCACTGTGGTGCGCGAGGTGGCGCCGGCACAACGCCCGTCGTCGAGGATCAGCCAGTGTCCGGTGTTGAGGACGCCGTCACGCCCGCGAACCTGGCGCCACCGCTGGCGGGCGACGTCGGCGGTGCCCGGCTTGCCCATCGGTTCTCCGTCCACCTCCAGCAGTGAGTCGCAGCCGATGATGAGATCGGCGGTTTGCCTGGCCGCCACCGATTCGGCCTTGGCTCGGGCCAGCAGAAGCACCGATTCGGCGACGGTGAGCTCACCACGGTCGGATCGGGCCGCCGCCACGACGGCGTCTTCGTCGACGTCGGAGGCGATGGCGCGGTGGGCGATACCCGCCGCGGTCAGGGTCGCGGTCCGGGCTGGGGATGCGGAGGCCAGGATCACCTGCGGCATGATCAGCGTTGTTCACACACGAAGACCGGGATCTCCCGCTCGGTATTGGCCTGGTAATCGGCGTAGTTCGGGAAGGCTGCTACGCACCGCTGCCACCACTGCTCCCGTTCGGCGCCGGTGAGCAGCCGGGCGCGGGCCTGGTGGAAGGCGGTGCCATCCTGGATGGTGACGTCGGGATTGGCCAGAATGCTGTGATACCACGCGGGATGGGCAGGCGCTCCGCCCTTGCTGGCAACGGCGGCGTAGGCACCCTCATGCTCCACCCGCATCAGGGGTACCTGGCGCCACAGCCCGGACTTGGCGCCTTCGATCTCGAACACCACCACGCGTTTGCCGTCGATGCCGACGCTTCCGGTATCCCCGGTTTGCGCGATCGTCTCTAGCTGGTCACGGACCCAGCCGATGGTCGGCGGGCGGAACTCGCGTTGGTCGCTCATGGCGGCATCCTAGGTCGCCACCCGGCCACGACGTCGCCACCCCGCCACGACGTCGCCACCCCGCCATGACGTCGCCACCCCGCCACTTAGTGATTGGGGCGCGATTTAGTGAGCGGCCACTCACTAAACCGCAGCCGAGTCACTAAATCGTGCGGTTCGGGGAGCTGATCGCGATTCGCCGTGCGCTCAATTGGGCCAGGTGCTCCAGGTATTGGGCCGGATGCTCGACGGAGTTGCGATAGTGCCCGAACAACTCGAACGAGATGGCGCCGAACAACGTCGTCCAGGCTTCGATGACCGCCAGGACGTGGGAGGCATCGATTGCCGGGGAGCGGGGCATGCCCAATGCCGGCATCTGCTCGAGCACTGCCAGCGCATCGGCACGCAACTCACCGTCGGTTTCGGTGTGCCCCGGTATAGGTGCGGGGTGCGCTTCGACGACGATCGCTGCCAGCAGTGCCAGTACCCGCGTAGCCGGGATCACGGTGTCTTGCGGTGCCTGGTAGCCCACCACCGGAGTTCCGTACAGCAGTGCGTATTCGTGCCGGTGCTCCAGGGCCCATCGCCGGGTTCCGGCCCAGGTGACGATCCATCGCCCAAGCAGATCCTGCCGATCGACTTCCCCTTCGGCGAGGGCCACGGCGTCGGCCAGCCGTTGATAGCTGCTGCGAATCAGTGCAGTCAAGATCGCATCTCTGCCGGGGAAATAGCGGTACAGCGCGGATGGCACCACTCCGACTTCGCGTGCGATGGCCCGCAGCGAGAGGGCCGCTGGGCCAACCTCACCCAGCTGGCGCCGGGCGACGCTGAGCACCTTGATCTCCATGGGTCCGGCTTCGCTGTCCATCACTGCAGCATGACATATCCAAGAACACTGTTCTTGACATCGACCAAGGCGTAGTGAACACTGTTCACGTCCATTGAGAACACTGTTCACTAGGAGTCGTTGCCATGTCCCGTCACGTCGTTCTGGGAGCCGGTCCGATCGGTCGGCTTGTTGCCAGCGAGTTGTCCACCCGGCATGAGGTGGTCGTGGTCACCCGCTCGGGCAGCACGGTTGACGGCGCAGACTCCATCGCCCTGTCGGCGGCCGATCCTGCCCTGCGCGAGGTCTTGGCAGGGGCTAGCAGCGTGGTTGTCGCCACCAACCCGCCGTATGAGCAGTGGGCCCGGGAGTGGCCGCCGCTGCTGACGAATGTGATCGCTGCGGCTTCGGCCGGCACCGGGGTCATCCTGATCGGCAACCTCTATGGCTATTCGCCGGGCACTGCGCCGATGAGTGCCGATGAGCCACTCGCGCCAACCACCAGGAAGGGGCGAGTCCGCGCCGAGTTGTGGCAGCAGCTACTGGCCGCGCATCAGGCGGGGATCGTGCGCGCCGCCGAGATCCGGGCCAGCGACTACGTCGGGCCGCAAGCGGTGGACACCCAGGCCCACGCCGGTGCCCGGCTGGTCCAGCCGGTGCTCGCGGGGCGGGCCGCCTACGTCCTGGGCGATCCGCAGGCGCCCCACAGTTGGGCAGCGGTCGCCGATATCGCCCGCACTGCCGTGGCGGTTGCGACCAGTGACGATGCCTGGGGGCGTCCATGGGTGGTGCCATCGACTCCACCACGCTCGATCTCTCAACTGGCACATGACCTGGCGGCGGAGGCCGGTGCGAGGCCGCCGACGGTCAAGCGAATCCCGCGGCCGGTGTTGCGGCTGGCCGGTCTGGTCAATCCCGTCATACGGGAGGTCGCAGAGCTGACCTACCAATTCGATCGCCCGTTCATCAGCGACGGTTCGCAGACCACCGAGCGCTTGGGCATTCATGCCACGCCCTGGGCCGAGGTGATAACCGGCATGGTCGAACAAGCCCGTGCCCGCCGTCCCACCCCACGCGCGATTTAGTGACGCGGCGGCGGTTTAGTTAGCCGCAACTCACTAAACCGCCGCCTAGTCACTAAATCGCGGGGGAGGGGAGGTGAGGTGAGGGGGCGGGAGGCGTGGCGGATCACCAGGCCTGATGGGTGCTCCAGCGCCAGGCCGCCCGCGATGCCTTGGGGGCCACGCCCCAGCGCCGCCGTGGGTCGCCCCAAACCGAGGAGTTGCTGCCGTCGTCGATCTCCTCGCCCAGCGAAGCCGCATGGACCGCAACGATGCCGGCGACCAACGCGGCGAGCTCCTCATCGTCCACGTCCCCGCGCACGACCTTCACCAGTCCGGCGATGTCACCGATCTCACCGATCCGGGAGGTCTCATCGGCGGTACTCACAGTGGAATGTTCCCGTGCTTCTTGGCCGGTAGTGACGCGCGCTTGGTGCGCAGCGCCCGCAATCCGCGAACGATCTGCAGCCGGGTTTGCGCAGGCTCGATCACGGCGTCGACGTACCCGCGCTGGGCGGCGTCCCACGGATTGACGATCGCCTCCTCGTACTCGGTGACCAGCCGGGCGCGTTCGGCCTCCACGTCCCCGCCGGCTTCGGCCACCGATTTCAACGCGGCACGCTGCAGGATGTTCACCGCTCCGCCGGCCCCCATCACCGCCACCTGCGCTGTGGGCCAGGCGAGGTTGAGGTCGGCACCCAACTGCTTGGATCCCATCACGATGTAGGCGCCACCGTAGGCCTTGCGCGTGATCACCGTGATCAGGGGCACGGTGGCCTCCGCATAGGCGTAGATGAGCTTGGCACCGCGCCGGATGATGCCGTTCCATTCCTGATCGGTCCCGGGCAGGAAACCGGGTACATCCACCAGCGTCAGCACCGGGATGTTGAACGCGTCGCACGTGCGCACGAACCGGGCGGCCTTCTCGGCCGCATTGATGTCGAGCGTCCCGGCCATGGTCTGCGGTTGGTTCGCCACGATTCCCACCGGGTGGCCCTCGACATGCCCGAAGCCGACGATCACGTTGCGTGCGTACAGGGCCTGGATCTCCAGGAACTCGCCGTCGTCGAGCACGGTCTCGATCAGCGTGTGCATGTCGTAGGGCTGGTTGTCCGAATCCGGCACCAGGGAGTTCAGTGCGAGATCGGCGTCGGTGGGTTCGGTCTCCGGCTCTGCCGGGAACGTCTCCGGATCGGTGAGGTTGTTGCTCGGCAGGTAGTGCAGCAGCGCGCGGACGTAGTCGAATGCGTCATCCTCGTCGGCTGCCAGGTAGTGGGCGACGCCGGAGCGTTCGTTGTGGGTGCGGCCACCGCCCAGTTCCTCGAACCCGACATCCTCACCGGTCACCGCACGAATCACATCCGGGCCGGTGATGAACATGTTGGAGGTCTGATCGGCCATGACGATGAAGTCGGTCAAGGCGGGGGAGTAGACCGCTCCACCGGCACTCGGACCCAGAATCAGCGAGATCTGCGGAATGACGCCCGAGGCGGCCACATTGCGCCGGAATATCTCGGCGAATTGGGTCAGCGCAGCCACGCCTTCCTGGATGCGGGCGCCGCCACCGTCGGAGATACCGATGAGCGGCACGCCGGTGCGTAGCGCCAGATCCATCACCTTGGCGATCTTCTGGCCGTGCACCTCGCCCAGGGACCCGCCGAAGACTGCGAAGTCCTGGCTGTAGATCGCCACCTGGCGGCCGTCGATCGTGCCGTAGCCGACGATCACGCCATCGCCCGGGATGCGTTTGGCATCCAGTCCGAAGTTTGACGACCGATGTGTGGCGAATGCGTCGAGTTCGACGAAGCTGTCGTCATCGAGCAACTGCTCGATGCGTTCCCGGGCGGACTTCTTGCCGCGTTGTGCCTGCTTGGCTGCGGCTGCATCGGCCAAGGCGTGCGGTCCCTGCTCGAGACGGCGGTGCAGATCCTGAAGCTTGTCGGCGCTACTAGAGGTGCTCACGCAGGGCAGCGTAGTTCGCTCGCGCCCTCGCTGCACCGTTGACCGGCCCACGGCCGAACCGGCAGGCTGGCCAGGTGAACGCCCCGCAGTCCTTGCCGCCGGTCCGGGTGGTCGCCGCGACCGGGTCCACGCAGACCGATCTGTTGGCGCTCGCGACCGACTCCCGCGCCTGGCCGCACCTTTCCGGGATCCGAGCGATCGAGCAGACCGCTGGCCGGGGCCGGGGGGAGCGAAGCTGGGATACCGACGGCCTGACGGCGCTGACCGCCAGCCTGGTGCTGCGCCCCACCATGGCGCCGGCGCAGTGGACCTGGCTGCCGATGCTCACCGGACTGGCCGTCGTGCGCGCGCTCGCTCAGTTCGGCGCCACCAGCGCGCTGAAATGGCCCAACGATGTGGTGCTGGCCAGCCAGACGCCATTTCCCGGATGGGGTACCTGGCGCAAGGTCGGTGGGGTTCGCAGCGATGTGCTGGCCGATTCTGCAGCGGTGGTCGTCGGTATCGGTGTCAACCTGGCCGGACCGCCCCCGGTGCCGTGGGCAGCGGCGCTGGCCGAGGTGCTTGCCGACCGTACGCCGGAGGCCGCCGAGCTGCTGGATGACATTCGCGCACAGTTGTCCCTGCTGCTTCAGCTGACGCCGGCTGCGCGCCGGTCCGCCGTCGAGCACGGGTGCCTGACCATCGGGGCCCAGGTGCGGGTGGAGCTTCCCGGAGGTGAGCAGTTCGCCGGTCGGGCCCTGGCGCTCAATGACGACGGCGGCCTGGTCGTGCGGGGGGATGACGGGGGCATCCGGGTGGTGATGGCCGGAGATATCGAGCATCTTCGTGTGCCGGACCTGAGTGCGGAGTAGTTTCTTTCCCCGATGGCTCACACCGAACCCCACTCCACCTACCAGGAACTACTGGTGCGGCTGCTGGGTGCTGAACCCACGCTGAGCAGCGCAGACCTGGCCGAACGTACCGGTCAGGACATCGAGGTGGTCCGGGGCTACTGGCGCGCCTTGGGCTTCCCGGACATTCCAGACGACGAACCTCACCTGACCGAGGCCGATGCCGCCGCCTTCGCGGCACTGATCGAACTAGTCAGGTCCCGGGAGATCGGGATGGGGGCTGCGCAGGCGCTGGTGCGTGCCCACGGCCACAGCACCGACCGCCTGGCCCTGTGGCAACTGGAGGCGTTGGTCGAGGACGCCGCCGACCGGTTCGATCTCGATGACACCTCCGCCCGGCTGGTGGTGCTGGACCGGGTGGCCACGTTGGTCCCGGCACTGGAACTGCAATTGGTTCATACCTGGCGGCGGCAGCTGGTCGCGCTGCTCGGACGGCTGGACCGAGATGTCGGGAAGGCACGCGCCGGTGATCCGCACAGTGGTGAGCTACCGCTGGAACGTGCCGTCGGCTTCCTGGACATGGTCTCGTTCACTGAGCGCTCCGCGGGCCTGTCGCCCACCGAACTCGCCGCGATGGTGCTGACGTTCGAGGGCGCGGCTCGGGATACGATCGCCGCCCACGGTGCCCGGGTGGTCAAGACGATCGGTGACGCGGTGCTGTTCGTTGCCGACGATCTACCCACTGGTGCCCATGTGGCTCGTGACCTGTTGCGGGTGATGACGCAGGCCGGGTTCGCCGTCCGCGGGTCGTTGGTGTGGGGGCGGGTGCTGTCCCGCTCCGGCGACATCTTCGGACCGAGCGTGAACCTGGCCTCCCGCCTGGGTGATGTCGCACCAGCGAACGACATCGTGTTGGACGACGTCAGTGCGGCATTGCTGGCGGCAAGTGAACCGCAGGTGCGGCTGCGACCGCAGGAACCGGTGGCTGTGCATGGGCTGGGCACCATCCGTCCGGTGCTGCTGGCCTGGGCTGAAAATGAGCAGTCCGGATGAACACGCAGCCGTAGCTCATGGCATTAGCATGGCCGAGTGACTCGTGTTCTATTAGCAGAAGATGACCCGGCCATTGCCGAGCCGCTTGCCAGGGCATTGACACGGGAGGGGTATGACGTTTCAGTGCATGGAACCGGGGGTGGGGCGATCGGCGAAGCAGCTGCCGCGGACCTGGTCGTTCTCGACCTCGGGCTACCGGACATGGACGGCCTGGACGTCGCCCGCTGGGTTCGCAGCCAGGGGCTGAGCACTCCCATCTTGGTCCTGACCGCCCGGGCCGATGAGGTCGACCTGGTGGTGGGCCTGGATGCCGGTGCCGATGACTACGTCACCAAGCCGTTCCGACTCGCCGAACTGCTGGCGCGGGTGCGCGCATTGCTGCGCCGGGCCGGCTCCGACGGTGAAGACGCCGACGAGATCTCCGCCCAGGATGTCAAGGTCGACGTGGGGGCACATCGGGCGTTCCAGGGTGAGCGGGAACTGCAGTTGACTGCCAAGGAGTTCGAACTGCTGCGGGTGCTGGTGCGAGAAGCCGGCTCGGTGGTGGGACGGGACTCGCTGATGCGCGAAGTGTGGGCTTCGGATCCCAGCGGCTCCACCAAGACGCTGGACATGCACGTTTCCTGGCTGCGTCGTAAGCTCGGCGACGACGCCAACTCGCCCCGGTACATCTCGACGGTGCGGGGCATGGGATTCAGATTCGAGACCGGGGAGAACTGAACTGCGCCGACGGGTACTGTTCGCGACCATCGCGGCGGTGACCGTCGCGGTCTTGCTCCTTGGCGTGCCCATGGCCATCTTCGGTGCCGTGCTGGTCCGCGATGGCATGCGGTCGGACTTGGAACTGCGCACCCAGAGCGTGGTGCGGTCGCTGGAGACCCGGCTGGACTTCGACCTCCCCATCGAACCCGCCTACCTGGAGCGCTGGATCGACGATAGCGACGTGCCCACCCGAGTCACGGTGTCGCTACCGGATGGGCGCCTGGTCATTGCCGGTGCCGACATCGATGAGGAGACCTACGCCGGACCGTACGAGAGCACCTCCAACGGGGCGCAGGTGGTGGTGGAGGTCCCGGCCTCAGCGATGTTCTGGCGCAGTGCGCAAGTGGTGGTGCTGGTGATCATCGCGTCCATGGTGGCGTTCGGCGTCGGCACCCTGGTCGCAGGCAGGCAGGCGCGCCGGCTCGCCGCGCCGCTGATCTACCTCGCGGCCTCGGCGACGCAACTGGGCACCGGAAAGTCCCGGCCCGTCATCCGGACCTCCGGGGTGGAGGAGATCGACCTGGTCGCCAACGAACTGGTGCGATCTGGGGACCGGATGGCCACCAGGCTGGCCTCCGAACGAGAGTTTGCCGCCAACGCCAGCCACCAGCTGCGCACCCCGCTGACGGCGTTGTCGATGCGGTTGGAAGAGATCGAACTGATCACCGAGGATCCCGAGGTCGCCGAGGAGGCCCGGATCTCGCTGGAGCAGATCGAGCGGTTGGTCGGCGTGGTCGATGACCTGCTGGCTGCGGCTCGCAAGACCGACGGCGGCACTACCGAAGCGCTACCGCTGGCAGAGATCTTCGAACAACAAGAACGCGAATGGCGGCCGACGTTCAGGCGGGCCGGTCGGGGGCTGGACTTCGGCGATGTCGACGACGTGTCGGTGCTGGCAACCCCTGGAGCGCTCGCACAAGCGATGTCGACGTTGCTGGAGAACTCGCTCAAATACGGTGGTGGCACCACCAGCGTCCGCGTGCGCCCGTCCAAGACCGGCCGCGACGACGGCGTGGTGATCGAGGTGGCCGATGAGGGCGACGGTGTCTCCGATGACCTGGCCGGGCACATATTCGAGCGGCATGTCACCTCGGGGCAGGGCTCTGGCCTGGGCTTGGGGCTGGCGCGCGACCTGGTGGCTGCCGACGGTGGCCGATTGGAGCTGGCCCAGAGGCGGCCGGCGGTCTTCGCCATCTTCCTCGCTGCGGTACCCACACGGCTGGATCCGGACTCGGTACTACCGCCGGGGTCGATGGTCGTGGTGGGCAGGCGGCGTCGGCGGCGCTGAATCGTCGCGCCGCTCGGTGCCGACGGCGTCGGCGAGAGAACGGCCATCACGGGTGCGCACGCGACGGAAGGTCCACACCTTGTTGAGTACGAACGACAACGGCGTGACCAGCAGTACCGCTATCAATTGGGCCCAATAGACCTTCGTGCGCAGCCCGGAGCTGTCATTGAAGACCTCACTGGGCAGACCAACGGGTGAGAACGGGTGCATCAGCAAGGTGAGGATGCCGAGCCCGACGATCTGGGCTGCCAGCCCGACCAGGAGGAACGGCGGATACTCCCGCCACCAGGCCGCGTGTTTCGCGCTGGCGAATGTCCACCAGCGGTTGAACTGGAAATTCCACAAGTTGGCGATGATGAATGCGATGGTCGAGTACACGTGGTACCAGCGCACGTTGAAGTCCGTGAACAGCAGGTCGACGGCAACGGACTCCGGATGCGGACCCACCTGCTTGCACGCGATCAGCACCAGGAGGTTGACGCCGACTCCGGTGGCACCGACGAGGGCGAACCGCGCCAGCTTGATCCAGTTGCCGCGATGTCGCACGAGCAACCAATGCGTGATCGATCGGGGCATCAGGTACGGGTACGACGCTCGGCGCGCAGTCGTTCGCCCTTGCCGATGGCGACCTGCCGCAGATCCGATTGGAACTGGGTCATCGCACGTGTCAGCTGCGCACCAAGCTCGTCATTGCCAGCCGCCAGGATCCGCACCGCTAGCAGTCCCGCATTGCGGGCACCGCCGATGCTGACTGTCGCCACCGGAACACCCGCGGGCATCTGAACGATCGACAACAGTGAATCCATGCCGTCCAGGTGTCGCAGCGGCACCGGCACCCCGATCACCGGTAGCGGCGTGACCGCCGCCAGCATGCCGGGTAGGTGGGCAGCGCCGCCGGCACCGGCGATCAGTGCCCGCAGGCCCCGGTCGGCGGCGGAACGGCCGTAGTCCAGCATGTCCTGCGGCATCCGATGCGCGCTGACCACGTCGACCTCATGATCGACGCCGAACTCCGTCAGTGCCTGGGCCGCCGCCTGCATCACCGGCCAGTCGGAATCGGAGCCCATGACAATCCCGACGTAGGGCTTCATTGGTCGTTCCTCTCTGGGGCGTGGTGCAGCACTGCAGCGGCAGCGCGGGCCCGGCGACGACAACTCTCCAGGTCATCACCGACGATAGTGATGTGACCCAGCTTGCGCCCCGGGCGTACCGCCTTGCCGTATAGGTGCACCTTAGCCTGCGGGTCCTGCCGCATCAGTTCCGGATATCCCGAGGCTGGATCGTCCCGTTCGGACCCGAGCAGGTTGACCATCACCGCCCAGGGGGCGGTCGCGGTGGTGTCGCCCAGCGGCAGATCGAGAACCGCGCGCAGGTGCTGCTCGAATTGACTGGTACGGCTGCCATCGATGGAGAAATGACCGGAGTTGTGCGGCCGCATCGCCAACTCGTTGACCAGCACGCCACTCGCAGTCGCAAACATCTCGACCGCCAGCACACCGGTGACCCGCAGTCCGGTGACGATCTGCTGCGCGACCTGTTCGGCCTGCTGGGCAAGGCCGGCGTCGAGGCCGGGCGCCGGAGCTATGACCTCGGAGCAGACCCCGTCCCGCTGGATCGTCTCGACAACCGGCCAAGCCTGAGACGCTCCGGAGGGGCGTCGTGCGATCAGTACCGCCAGCTCCCGCTCGAACGGCACCTTCTGCTCGGCCAGCAGCGGGCCCCGGCCGAACCAGTCGGCCACATCGGCCGGGCTGTGCACCACGCGAACGCCCTTGCCGTCATAGCCGCCGATCGGCGTCTTGACGATGACCGGGTAGCCGACGTCGGCGGCAAACGCGTCCAACTCCTCGGCGGTGCCCACCGGTGCCCAACGAGGTACCGGAACGCCGAGATCCGACAGCCGGGCACGCATGTGCAGCTTGTCCTGGGCGCAGAGCAAGGCGTCCGGCCCGGGTTGCACGCTGACCTCGCCGGCCAGTTCCTGCAGCAGCTGGCCCGGGATGTGCTCATGCTCGAACGTCAGCACGTCGGCGCCGTCGACCAGGGCGCGCAACGTGGCCAGATCCTTGGGGCTACCGACCCGGCTGTCGGGTATCACTTGTGCCGCCGCGCCGTCGGCGGCTTCCACCAGCGCCCGCAACCTGATCTGCAATGCAGCTGCAGGCGCGGCCATCATGCGGGCTAGTTGCCCGCCCCCAACTACAGCTACCACGGGACCCACGAGGCCAGCCTAGTTGCAGTGGGGGCCTAGCCGACGGCCGCGTCCTCGGGGGTTACGGTGCCATCGGCGACGGCGGCGAAGAACGCCGGTGCCAATTCCGGATCGAGTTGTACCGTGGACCCGATTCCACCGGGGCGGTAGTCAGGGTTGGAGATCGGCGGGGCGCCTCGCACGCCATCGGGGCCGGTCGCGGCTCGGAACGCCAGGGCCATCCGGCCCAGATCGATGATGTTGCTGCCCTCGCTGACAGTCAGGGCCGCCAGGCCCGCCTCGATCAGGCTCACCTGCTCACCCGGTTGCACCAGCAGCGAAGGCTTGACGACCGCACTGGTGACGGCCTGAATCAGCTGCTGCTGGCGCTGGGTGCGACCGACATCGCCAAGCGGATCGCTGTAACGCATACGGGCGAACGCCAACGCCGTAGCGCCGTCGACCAGCTGGCACCCGGGTTCGGGCCACACCAGCTTGCTCTTGGGATCATCGACGGCGTAGTCCAGGCACAGTTCCACACCGCCGATCGCGTCCACCACACCCGATACCCCACCCATGCCGATCTCGACATAGTGGTCCACCTGGATGCCGGTGAGTCCCTCGACGGTCTCCACCAGCAGCGGAGCCCCGCCCCAGGAGTACGCGGCATTGAGCTTGTTCGGTCCGTAGCCGGGAATATCGGCATAGGTGTCCCGTGGTAACGAGATCAGTGAGGCGGTACCGCTGGGGGGCACGGTGAGCAGCATGATGGTGTCGGTACGCGCGCCCACGGTGGTGTCGGCCTCGACGCCGCCGTCGGCGCGGGAGTCGGAGCCTGCCAGTAGGTAGGTGGTGCCCGGGGTGGGCGCGGCGTCGCTGAGGGCGTCGACGTGAACGATCTTCCCGTTGGCCCAGATCAGCAGCCCGATCGGCCAGGCCAGGATCAGCACCAGCAACACCGTGAGCGTGAGCAGGACCCGGCGGCCCCACCGCGGTCGTCGTCGGGGCTTGGCCGGACGGGGTGGCTGGGTAGTCCGGTGCGGGGTCGCTGTCGGCCCATCCGGCGGACGTCGGCTTCCCCGCCCAGCCGAAGATGCCGTCACGCTCCGGCGCGCGGGAGCCTCGCGCGGGTCTGCCTGTGGCCGGTTGGGCGCGATGGTCGGAGGGCGGCGCGGCGGGGCGACGGTGCGACCGCGAGCCGATTCCCGAGGTGGTACCTGCCGGGGTAGTGGCTGGGCGGCCCCACCGGTCCGGGCACGCGAGGTGGGTCGGGGGGTCACCCGTCGCCCAGGGGCCGGCCGCTGATCTGGGGCCTCGAAATCGAAAGGCTCGTCGGAGCTCATCGTCAGCTCTCGCTAGAGGGGGTGTGACCCACCAAGGCTAGGTGAGGGGAGTGTGGCAGCCCGGCGTGTCTCCCGCGTGTCGCCGGGCCAGCATCAACCGCCGGTATCGGGCTCATTAGCTGAATCGCCGGTCCCCTCGGTGGGGCTGGCCGTCGGTTGCCCGGGAACCGTGATGGCCACACCGTCGTCGGTGGCATCCGGTGGTGCCGTCGGTAGCACCATCGGAACGTCGGCGCTCACGGAGTCCCACAGGGCGTCGCTGGCCTCGTTCTGCAACACCACATTGCCGCTCCAGTCGAACGGCATCGTGGCAAACGTGACGTTCTGCGGTCCAACCTCGCGCAGGGAGTAGCCGAGCCCGACCATCGTGGTCAGATCGCCCAGGCGTTCACTGGTGGTCAATGATGCGGTGGCGGCGTCGAGGAAGCTCAGCAGGGCTGCCGGGTTCGCCGCCACCCCGGTGCTGGTCGCCTTGGCCACCATCGCCGCGAGCAGTTCCTGCTGGCGGCTGATCCTGCCGATATCGCTGCCGTCGCCCAAGCCCTTGCGGGCGCGTGCCAAAGCCAGCGCCTGTTCGCCGGTGAGCACATGGCAGCCGGCCTCCAGTGACAGTTTCGCCTTGTCATCCTCAATCGGTTCGTCGAAGCACAATTCGACTCCGCCGATGGCATCGACCATTGCCTGGAACCCGGAGAAGTCGACGATGACGAAGTCGTCGATGTAAATGCCGGACATTGTTTCGAAGGCGCTGATGGTGCACGCGGCAGCAGCGCCGAGATCGCCGCCCGCAGCCCCGTTGGAGAATGCCGTGTTGAACCGGACACCGGAGTGTTCGTTGTAGCCCAGGGGACTATAGGCAGACTGAGAGCCATCGGGAAGGGTGCACGCGGGGATTTCCACGATCAGGTCGCGGGGGATCGAGATCACCTCGACGCGACTGCGATCGGCGGCGATGTGTACCAGCAAAGTGGTGTCCGAGCGCATGCCCTCGACGTCCCCGCCGAATCCGCTGTTGGCCCCCTCGCGCGAGTCCGAGCCCATCACCAGGATGTTCACCGCACCGTCGCTGAGGGCGTCAATGGGTGGTGCTTCGCTGGTCGGCCGGTCGGCCGGTAGGTACTCGGCCACGCTCGGGGTACTGATATTGCTCTGCAATTCGTACCAGGCGGTCGCGGTACCGGCACCGAGGAAGGTCATTACCCCGACCGCGGCCACGGCGATGGTGCGCAGAACCCGGCGCGGGCGTGAGGTGGCATGGCGTGGCATCAGATGGCGCTTGCTTGCAGCCTCACCACCGCGTAGATCCCGTCGGCGCGGTGCGGTTGAAGAATGAGATGGCATCGGAGGTAAAGCCTAGGAACGGTATCGGTGCTGCTGGCGCAGCAACCGCGAGCGCCCGGTGAAAGAACTGTGGAGGCAGATGACCTGGCTCACATTCGCCCGGCCCGGCAGATCGCGGCGGTGGCCAGCCGGCCATATGTTGCCATTCAATGCGAACTTGCGGGCAATATGCCACACTCAATACCGAATGAAAGACCCTGCGGCAACTTTTGGACCCATCGCAGATTTCACTCTTCCCCATTGTTACTGAGGTTTCGCATGAGAGCGTCCCGCGTTACTGCGGTGCTAGCCACCGCTGCCATCGGTTTGGCAGGTGTGAGTATTGCCGCCGCTCCACCGTCCGCCGCCGATTCCCCCCGTTCCCTCTCGGTGCCGTTGTCCGCGACCGATGGTGCTGAGACGGAGGGCGTCGTCGAGGATGGTGAGACCGTTGAGCCCGACGTCGAAGTCGTGGAGCTCGACGACGCGCAGGTGGTTTCGGACCAGCCTTCCGCTGCAGCGGATGAGCCCTCGCAAACACCGGCTGCCGCCGCACCTACCGCTAACGACGGCCCGGATGGCGTGGAGGCGACCAGCGCGACCTTCTCCGCACAAACGCCACCGCTGGCAGTGGTCGGGGTCAGCTGGGAACGAGGTACCGGCCCGGCAGATCTGGAGATCTCCTGGCGGTCGGAGTCGGACGCGGGATGGGGGGATTGGGAAGAACTGCATGTCGAACCCTCCGAGGAGCCCGACGGCGATGAACTGGCCCCGGACGCCCGCGATGGTGCCACCCCGCTCGCGGTCATCGACGCGACCGCGGTAGAGGTCAGAGTAGGCAGTGCCACCGGTCCGCTTCCCGCCGACGTCGTGGTCGCGGTGGTCGATCCCGGCACACCGGATCCCGACTTGGCCGATCCCGCGACGGGTGAACCTGATGCGGAGACGGGTGAACCTGATGCGCAGACGGGCGAACCTGATGCGGAGACGGGTGAACCTGATGCGGAGACGGGTGAACCTGATGCGCAGACGGGCGAACCTGATGCGGAGACGGGCGAACCTGATTCTCAGGGTGCGAGCGAAGGCGGAGCCGAGCAGGCCGCTCCAGGTGCCGTGAGTGGATTCGGCGGTGGCGCTGGCTCCCGGGGCGTTCCGGCGACCACGGCCGCGCCAGTCGGGCTTGCTCCGATGTCCGGTACCGCCAGGCCGACCATCTACACCCGCGCGCAGTGGGGTGCCGATGAGTCTCAGATGACCTGGACGCCGCAGCAGGGCCGGGTGCAGGGCATCGATATCCACCACACGGTCAACGCCAACAACTACACCGCATCCCAGGTTCCCGGGATCATTCGGGGCATCTACCTCTACCATGCGCAGTCGTGGGGGCGTGGCTGGGGAGACATCGGCTACAACTTCTTGGTCGACCGCTTCGGCCGCATCTGGGAAGGCCGAGCCGGTGGCATCACCGCAGCGCCGATCGGTGCGCACGCGACCGGGCTGAACTCCTACATGTCCGGTATCTCCCTCATCGGGAATTTCGAGCAGACCACGGTGCCGGCGGCGATGTTCACCGCAGTCGCCCGCCTGGCGGCTTGGAAACTATCCATTCACGGGGTCAGTTCGCCCTACGGCACGCTCTCGCTGCCCAGTGGCACCTTCAACCGCGTGGTCGGCCACCGCGATGCCAAGCAGACCGCCTGCCCGGGCCGGTACATGTACAACCGGATGGCCGAGATGCGGGCGAGGATCGCCAGCTACATCGGATCGGCCGGCTCCTTCGGGCAGGATCGGGATCTGAATGGCGATGGCTCCCCGGAGGTCCTGGTGACGACCGGTACTCGGGTGCAGTGGCTCCCGACGGTCGAACGGGGCCGGTGGAGTGCGGCGCGCATTGGTTCTGGCTGGTCACGGTCACGCACCGTGGGTGCCGCAGACTTCGACGGCGATGGTCTCGGTGATCTGATTCTGATCGATGCATATGGGCGGATGTGGCTCTATCCAGGCAAGGCCGCAGGTGGCGTCAGTGCCGCGCAGCGCAGCCAGATCGGCAATGGCTGGAAGTCCTTCAGTGCCGTGCTGGGTGGTGTGGACTGGGACCGGGATGGTCACGTCGATCTGCTTGCTCGCCGGACGGACGGTGGTCTGTGGTTGTACCGGGGCAATGGTCGCGGCGGCTTCCTCGGCTGGGAGAAGGTGGGTGTCGGCTGGACATCGATGACGCAGATGGTCACCGTGGACGCGTTCGTCTCCGGACGACCGGCTCTGCTCGCCCGAGATTCACGTGGCGCTGTGTGGGCCTATCCCGCCGATGGGCGCGGCGGATTCACCGCGCGGGTCTCCGTGCCCGGCATGGGCCAGGTCAGACTCGCAACCGGCGTTCGGGACGCGACCGGTGACGGTACCGGTGACCTGATGGGCGTCGACAGCACCGGCCGGCTCGGGCTTTACCCGGGCGCAGGCAATGGCACGATCGCGACCGGCTCGGCCGTGCCTTTCGGTCAGGGCTGGTCGAAGGCAATCCTGCAACCCATGGTTCCAACCGGGAGCAACGATCTCGCATTCGTTTCCATCCGCTCGGACGGCACATTGTGGCGGTATGACTACCAGCGAACCCAGGGTGCCTATGCCGGGCTGACCGATACCGGTGTCCAGACCGCGTCAGCAGGCGATGATGTGCTCCCGGTGGGCGACTGGGATGGCGACGGGCACACGGATCTGGCTGTCATCAATGGTGCGGGCCGCTTGCTTCTTCACCGGGGGTCGGGCAATGGGCGGTTCGCGAGTTCTGGGACTCAGATCGGCAATGGCTGGGGGTCATTCAACGCCGTGCTACCGGCAGGTAACTGGTTGGGCGATGGCCGTCCTGCGCTGCTCGGTTTCGATCGGGGGGCAGGCCGAGTCTGGCTGTATCCAGGTGACGGCTCCGGTGGATTCGATTCCCGGATCTCGATCGGAACCGGGATCACCGGTATGAACATGTTGATCTCTGCTGGAGATTGGAGCGGTGGCGGAGCGCCCGACCTGTTGGTCCGTGGCGCCGACACCGGGCGACTCTTCCTCTATCGCGGCAACTGGGCAGCCCCGGTCGCCGGCCCGCAGGTGGTCGGCTATGGCTGGTCGAGCATGGCAAACGTCGTTGGGATGGGTGACCTGAACAACGACGGTCATGATGACCTGCTCGCCCTGACCGCCAGCGGAAGCCTGGTGAGCTATCCAGGCGAGAGTACCGGTAGTTTCGGCAAGCCCACGGTCGTGGGGTCCATCCCGGCGAGTGCGGACATCTCCTGAACGGGGGAGGTGAACATGCGCGTGTGCGCGTTGGAGCATTAGGAGATCAGCTGGTAAGAACCCCAGCCGGATCCGATCTTGGACCGGGAGTCGAATCCGCCGGAGCCGTCACCGGGATAGAGCCATAGGCGTCCGCTCGAATCGGTGGCTATCAGATCGGGGTCCCCGTCACCATTCCAGTCGGCCCCTCCCAGGAGGGCTGTGATGACCGACCAGCCATGCCCGATCTGGCGTCGACCGTCGAAACCACCGGCGCCGTTCCCGCGGTACAGCCACAACCGACCAGCCGCATCCCGGGCCACCACATCGGTGGTTCCGTTGCCGTCCCAGTCGCCGGCATTGGTCAGCAGTGACATCGACGACCACCCTTGGCCGACCTGAACCCTCGAGCGAAGTCGGCCGGTACCGGTGCCGGTGTAGTAGTACAGCCTGCCGGAACTGCCTTCCCGGGCCAGGATTCCCACAGATCCTGGGCCGGCCCAACCGGCCAGTCCGATCAGCGCGTCCATGCTGTTCCACCCACCCGAACCGATGCGCACGCGCGGCGCAAAGCCACCGTTGGCGGCCGGGTAACTCCACAGCTCTCCGGTACTGGGCTGGATCGCAACGAGATCTGTGGATCCGGGGCCGGTGAGGCCGGCGGCGAACGTCAACCCCGCCATCGCCTGCCAGCCGTTGCCGATCTGAGCACGGCTGTGCACCCGAGTGCCACCCCGGCCGGCCCAGAGGTTGAGGCTTCCGCCGGGGCCGACCGCAAGGAGGTCGTACCGGCCATCGCCGGTGAAGTCCAGTCTTGCCGCGTTGGTGGCCGCTCCGCCGTCGGAAGCCGTGACCATGAACAGGGTTGACCGAAGTGAGAAGGTGCTCCGGAACTGGGCTCCGGTCACGGTAACCGAGCCACCGGACCCGGTCAGCGTCACTGCGGTCACGCGGCCGCCGAACGGTCCCATTCCGTCGCGGGATATCGAGATCGACTGCCACTGACCGATCTGCGGATAGGCGGACTGCAGTCGTTGCCGGCTGAGCGAGACCTGCCAGCTGGGGTAGGTGTCGTAGGGGTCGGCGCGTGATTGCAGGTACGCCTGTGTCCCGGGGGCCGAGTGCCCGCCGTTGGACGCCGAGAACTGCGTGAACGCAGGTGCCCCGGCGTAGCTGAGGTACCGGCCTGCAGTGGCGGTTGCGGCGGCCCGGGTCGAGGGAGTTGTCCAGGACCGGACGACCGAACCGGCATTGTTGTAGTCAGCGATGCCGTTGAACACCTGACAGCTCGTGGTGTCACAGGTGTCGTACACCGCGGTCGAGGGCTTGGACGCCTGGTCGAACAGTGCGTAGGTGCGGGCAGCGACGGCCTGGGCTGCTAGCGCCTGGGCCGGCCAGGTGCTCGGCATCTCTGCCGTCACGACCGCAGGGAGGTAGTTCGTGAAACTGGTGACGACCACGGTGCGCTGAACCGAACCATCCAATACGGCCCGGATGGTGCCAACGTATTCGCGATTGACCGATGGCAGCACCAGGCGCACCTTGTAGTCGCTGCTACGAAAGTCCGCCGCACGTGCTCCGTTCAGGGCGGCCTGGGCGGCACTGATCGCCGGATCGCGCCATTGCCCAGCCACCAGAGCTTCGAGGTGGAGGGTGCCGGACACCGTGCGGATCCGCCACTGAGTGGGCGTCCCCGCCGGGAGTGTGGCCGGTAGTGCCACGGTTGCCGTCGAGGTCCGTAGTACCAGGCCCGGTTCTGCGACCACACCGGTGATCTGATCTGTGTCAGACCTGATCCAGACCCGGATGAGATTGCTGTCCGACCCGGTTGCCAGTGTTGTTCCGGGATAGTAGGCGGACAGAATCTGGCCATAGCTGTGACCGGCATTCGCCCGGCCGCGTGCGCCGTATTGGCTCAGACCCTTGCCGTGTCCGAATCCTTCACCGTTCAGCACCAGCGCGGTGGCGCCGGGGCTGGCCTGCGCCACCGGTGTGGCCGGAACTAGTGTCACCGCCACCACCAGTGCGGCCGTTGTCGCCGCGATCGTGCGCAACACACGACTGATGCGGCGCCTGGCAGCCACGTTACCGCTCGCCCGCCATCCATCGGGCTCCGACGACACCGTTTGCGGCGCGCAGCTTTCGGCTCTTCGCCAGCCGCCAGGCTGCTTCGACGGAGTAGCCGTCCAGGGACACGACGATGTCGGCGTCGGCCAGCAGCTGTTGAGCCCGTGTGTTGGTCCGCAGTAGACGCCAGTACCGGGTGCTGGTCCGGTTGCCGCTGATCAGTCTCCAGACTTGATACAGGCGGCGGCGCAAGCCGCGACGCGGGGGTTGCGGTCGCAATTGCGGATCCAGAATCACCGTGGGTGTCTGGGGTGGATATTCCTGGGAGGTGACCGTGCAGACCGCGCCCAGCACCTCTCCAGCGGAGGCCAGTTGGTCGGCTGCCAGGTCCACGACCCGACCGTCTGCCTGGAGGGTGGCATACAGCAGGACGAAACGTGTGCTCATGCGGAAACCAACTTTGTCAGGGCAGTGATTCTCGGGCCGAATTGACGATCGCGCCGGTATTGCAATGCGAACTCCTGGGTCCTCTGGCGCTGCTGCTCGGTTTGCTGCCCGACCTGCAATGCGACATCCGCCATTGCCCACGCCAGCGGGGTCGTCGCCAAGGAATGCGGCAGCACCCAGGACGGGTGCCCCTCAAGAACGGTGGAGGCGGCGTTGTCGACATGATGGGCGGAGAGGATCGGCTTACCGGTGGCGATGTACTCGAATACCTTACCGCTGGTGACGTACTTCCCGGTGCCAAGCGCTAGCACCAAGACGTCGAGGTCAGCATAGAACTGGCCAACGCTCTTCTTTGGAACCGGCCCAACGTATTTAACGCCATGCTCCTGGCCGCGCGTAATAATGTCGAGCATTCTGGAATTCGGAATGGCGTAGTAGCCGAGATAGCCGCCGATATGCAGCTCTGAACCTTCGGGAATCCAGCCATTGTCGATCGCCAGGTTCCATGCGGACACCAGCTGTTTCAACGGGACTTTGCCACTGACGGTTCCGAGATACCCGAATCGCAACCCAGCACCCGGTTCCGATTTCTCGACTGTAGCTCCGTCTTGCGTCGATAGGAGGTTGGGGTCCCAGCCATTGGACACCACATGCATGCGATCGGCCGATCCGGGGTAGCGTTCGGCATGCCAAGCGCGAATCGGTTCATTGACGAACCAGACCTCGGTGGCGTCGGCGATGTACTCGGCTTCCAATCGTGCCGGCCGGGAGCGGTCGTCATAGGCCTGAGCGCCGGAGAAAACGTTGAGCAGCCAAGCGTCGCGATAGTCCATCACATACGGCACGCCCGCTTGCTTGTACAGCCGATGTGCCGCCGCAAAGACCACATTGGGGTTGGCTGTCGCGATCGTCAGATTGATCGGATCGCGCGAGTGAATATCTGCGACGGCTTCCGATATGCGGCGCAGCCATGGGCCGTAGGTGATTTCTGGGAATGTGATCTGGTCAAGCTTCGATCGGACCTTGCGCCACACGGGAGGTGCGAGCACCTTGAGTCGACTGTAGCTACCGATATCGGTATTCTGCGCAGGCCAATCGAATGGCACCCGCACGACTTCTACACTGGGGTCGATTTCCTGTTCCAGACTGGGATCGATACCGGTATTGCGTGTGAAGGTCTCGCGGTCGGCCGTGACCACGGTCACGCGCCAGCCTGCCTGCGCAAACATATTCGCTGTCGCTAACGCTCGGTAAACGCCGCCTCCCCGGCATGGTGGGAAACCCCAGGCGAGATACAGCAGATGGGGCTTGTCGGTGCTTGTGGACATCGATACCAATCCTACTAATGGGCGGTGGGCGGCCTGGCGCGTGCCGACATGGCACAATACCGTGGTGGTTGCCTGGTTTCAGCACCTGGCGCGGCGCGGGTTCGCCTGGGTGCGACATTCGCGCGTTCACTGGCCACGTCCGGTGCAACGGGCCGTTTCCTGGCTCCGCTGGCGGATACCCAGTTCGTGGATCCGGCGCTGGCATCCCAACCATCGAGGCCGCGTCGATGTGGTGATCGAGACCGGGCGGCCCGCGCTGGCCAGCACTGCGGTGCGCTTGTTCGTCGGCCCGGCGAACTTCGCCGGGCAGGGATACCTCTGGGCGAAGGCAGCGGGGCGATTGCCGGATGTGTCAGCCGTGGCCGGGTGCTTTGCCAATGACTCGAGCACCTTCGTCGCCGATCAACGGGTTCGCATGGACCGTTGGGCTCGAGATCGTAGGTGGCAGCGGGAGCAGCTGGAATACCTGGAGTCGTGCACCCATGTCCTGCTCGAGGCGGCCCGGCCGATTCTCGGCAACCTCCACGGATTCGACCCCTTGGCAGATCTGGCTGCGTTGGAACGGAGCGGAGTCAGCACGGCCATGATCGCCCATGGCACCGATGCGCGGTTGCCCAGCCGCCACAGTGCTCGGTATCCGTTCTCGCCATTCGCTGACTCGCGGTGGGAGGAGGTGCCGATCCTGGAGGCCAGCGCGGCACGATCGCTGGCGCGGTACCAACGATTCTCGGGCCCGGTGTTCGTCTCGACTCCGGACCTGCTGGACGATCTGCCGGAGGCACTCTGGTGCCCGGTTGTGGTCGAGAAGGAGCGATGGATCACCAGCAGGCGAGTGCTGAGTTCCCCGGTACCGGTCGTCGTCCACGCCCCGAGCAACACCAGGCTCAAAGGGTCAGAGATTGTTGATTCCGCAGCGCGCGGGCTGCACGATCAGGGATTGCTCTGCTACCGGCCAGTGCGCCAGGTGCCGGCGGATGACATGCCGGAGGTCGTCGCCGACGCGGATGTGGTGATCGACCAACTACGGATCGGCAGCTACGGCGTGACTGCCTGCGAGGCCATGGCGGCCGGACGGCTCGTTGTCGGCCATGTTGCCGATCATGTTCGCGAACGAGTCCGCCAGCGTTGTGGGCTCGAGCTACCGATTGTGGAAGCCACCCCGGATTCGTTGGCGCAGGTCTTGGAGCAGATCGCGCTCCAGCCGCAGGCTTTCGTCGAGATCGCCGACCGTGGCCCGGAGTTCGTGACCACCCTCCACGATGGAACCGCCTCCGCCGAAGTCTTGAGCACCTGGCTGGTGCAGAACGGCTGAGTGCCGCTAGCGGCGGATCTGTTCGTACAGCGCGGTCAGCCGCCGACCGATGACCTGCGCACCGTGGTATTTCTCTACCCACTTCCGCGTCGCAGTGGAAAGCTCCTGGCGTTCCTCGGGTGCCTTGGCGAGATGATCATCGATCAACGTTCGCAGAGCTCCGGCGTCGCGTTCGGTGTTGAGGATCGCCATCCGATCGCGTGCCGGATAGCCACCGCGTTCGGCGCCGTCCAGGGCTCGCGGCGATAGGTGGGCGATGGTCGGGATACCGCGAGAGGCCGCCTCCAGAGCAGCGTTTCCATACCAGCCGATCACCTCACCCGAGATGGTGTCCGCCCCTGCCTGATCGAAGAACAGGCCCGCATGGGCCACCCGGTCGAGCGTCTGGGCATGAGTGGCACCGGTGATGATGTCCACAGTGAGGTCAAGCTCGGCCACCGCCTGCTCCAGCAGTGCCGTGCCCTTGAGTTCACGGCTACTGGGGGAATGAGCGATGGAACGGGTGTCCGTCCACGTGAGGGGGATATCGGCGTAGTCCACGGCTGCCGGAACGTAGTACGGGCGGTCGATCCACTCGAAACACAGGTCGGGAGTGAGTGAGACCACCCCCTCGAAGCCGTTGACGTGATCGCGGAACGAGTCCGTATTCTGGCGGCGTCGGGCCTGGCTGCCGTAGAGGGTCGTCACCAGTGGTTTGTCGATGCTCGTCAGGAAGTCTGGTTCGAACTGATTGATGCCGCTCAAGAACCCGGATTCGTCCTTGATCTGGATCACATCGGCCTGATCCATGAGTGCTCGGAAGTCTGCACCGATCGCTTCGGCGGCCCCCAGCACCAGGTCGTTCGGGTACCCGAACGGGTGCGGGACGACCACCGCCAGGCGTGCTGCCCATTCGGTATGCCTATTGATCGCCTGCACCCATTGGTAGGCACTGCCGCCGTAGTCCTGGGTGACCAGGAACAGCACCCGCGAACGATCTTGGTGCCAGCGCTCTTCCCACTCCGGATGCGGAGGCACCATCGAGTCGTGCTGGTGGCGTGGCAGGTAGAGCACCGTCGCGCGCAGCAGCTCTTTCTGGGTGCGTAGCTGCCGGATCTGCTTCTGGGCCTTGGCTCCTACAGCTCCTGCCGCCTTGTCGCCCAGAATCTTGTAGACCAGTGGTCTGAGCCTGCGCTTGAGACCTAGCCTCATCGTCCACCTCCTGCGAGTTCTGACTCGGAGAAGGTCCAATCGGCGTCATCTGCCTGCGGACGTGGCGTCAAGCCGCTGAGGTCGGTGTAGCTGCTCAGGAACGTTTCGGCCTGACGATCCCAGCTCAGTTCATCCAGCAGGTCAGGGGCTATGGCCGCACGCATGTTAGCGAGGTCGTCCAGCATGGTGCGCACCGCTACCGCAAGCGCTTCGGGATCGGACGGCTCGAACACTGCGCCGATGCCGTGCTTGAGCACAAAAGCACCGCACACCCGCAGATCGCTGGTCAGGATGGGTAGCCGCGCATGCAGGTATTCGGCGAACTTTGTCGGTAGCGATATCTCATGGTTCGCCGTCTTGATTCCGGCGAACACACCGATATCGGCGCTGGACAGGTATGACGGGACATAGTGCGGCTCGACATACGGCGCGGTGTGCACCCGATCGGAGACGCCTACTTCGCGGGCAAGGTCGAGTAGCGTCTGCAACGCGGGGGTCTGCGCCGTAGCGTTGGTGACGATCGCCAGATGCACCTGCGGCAACTGGGGCAACGCGCTGATGACGAACTGGATGCCGCGCGCAGGTTGAATCGAGCCGCAACTGACAAGGAGCGGGACCCCAGGATCCACCCCGATGACCGTTCGCAGCCCGGCGCCCTGATAGTCGATATCACTGATTGGAGTGTTGCGCACGACCACCGGAGTGGAGGGGAGGTCATACTCCGACACCAAGAGGTCAGCCAATTCCGGGCTGACCGTCGCCAGCAGATCCGGATCGTGGATGTACTCGCGTTCGAAAGCTCTGTAGGCGGCATCGATCTCCGGAGAGCCCCAGTTGACGCCGGACACATACTCATGAATGTCGTGTAGCCAGCCCACTGTGCCACCGGCTGCCCTGATCAGTTTGACCGCTTCGCTGCATGTGCCGAGCATGATCGCGTCGTTGGAATGGATGACGTCCGGAGCCAGTTCTGCGATCACCGGTGCGAAACTCTCCTGCCAATCGAGCAATACCGGCCAGCTCTTGCGCCAATTGGCGGAATCGACCGCCGCCGGACGCTTCGGTGACAACAGGTGCCGCAAACCTCGCGCGGTTGCACCGAGGGCATGGCGCAACCGCTTGGGCAGGGGACCCTTGGCACGTAAGGCCGACCTGGCGCTACGGGCGATGACCCTTACTCGACGTGGCAGCGGTGCGCTGCGGTCCGCGTTGGCGGCTTCGAACGCATCATGGTGTTTCCGCGTCATCTGCTGGCGCACGACGCGGACATTGCCCATGGACGTGACCGAGGTCGGTCGCCGCCCAGCGGTTCCCATCAGCGTGACCTCCCAGCCTGCGCGAGCAGCCGACTGGGCTGACTTCTGAACCCGGGAATCACCGGTGATCCCGTTGGGGACCACCACCAGCAACCGCGGATTTCTACTGCTCGTCACGTGCTCTCCTATCGGTGTGGCCGCGGCTGGAGGAAGTCCGCTAGTCGTTGAATGGTGCGCTCGCCGTCATGCCAGCGGCGGCAGTAGCCAGGTCCCTGACTGGCTCGATCGGCCGCCTGCTCGCGATCATCGAGGATCCGCGTCAGGGCCTCGTCGAGGGTCGCGGGCGTGAAACCTTCGAACGGAAGCTCATCGTCGATCCGCTCTCGCACCCGCGGGTCGATATTGGTCAACGTGACCCGGCCACGGGCCATGGATTCAATGGCGAAGGTCCCGTAGCTGCCGACCATGGCCTGGTCGACCACGATGTCCGACTTCCCGACCAGCGCCATCAGGTCCGAATGTGAAACGCCGCTGACGCGCCGGTACCGGATCCGCCCACGTCGGTCCCACTCCTGCAGCACCGGGTCGATGTATTGCGAGCCTTTGAGCTTGGAGTTGGAGGGTGCATGGAGCACGATCGGACGGCTGTGTTCCAGGACCGGCGCCGGCCGGTCAGCGGGGGAGGGCACCACCAGTGGAAGCCAGACCGCGTCCGGAACAAAGTCGAGCAGGTCCGGTGTCGTCACGAACACCGGACCGGGAAACTGCGCGATGGCGGTGGCGGTGGCGTCCGCCACCGCCTGCAACTGCCGGGTGTACTCGTCGTCGGGATCGTCGAACGGGGTGACCTGATACAGCTCGCGGTGACGCTTGGGAGAGCGGATCTCCGAACCGTGAAGGAGCGCCGCCACGGCGATCTCCGCTTCGCGCATGCTCGCCAGATCATCCAGCATCGAGCCCAGGTGCATGTCTGCCAGGACTCTGCGTCCGGTCTCGAAGATGACGTGGGTATGGCCCTGCAGGACTCGTCGACGATGACGCCGCAGCTTCCCGGATTGCTCCGCTAGCGAGAGGACGTAGTCGGCTGGGAAGGTCAGACCCGACCGGGGCTTGGTGGCGACGAAGGAACTGGCGACCGCATCCGGCAATCGTCGTTCGATCTCGCGCGCGATCGCGCTGGCTTGCCCGGCTGCGTTGCTAGGCCCGATCAGCACATCGACCGCTGCGCGTGGTGTTTGCCGCCGCAAGGGTGCCCTCGTCACCCAGTGCCGTCTGGCGTTGCGCAATTTCCTGACAATCTTCATTTCTCACCTCCGGTGCCCATCGACACCTGCTGATACAGGGCGAGCAGTGATTTCGATTCCGATTCCCAGTTGAACCGTTCCCGAACGGCGTGGCGCCCACGTTCGCCCATCTCGCGAGCGGTGTCGGGATTGCGCAGCAGCCAGTCGATGGCTGCGGCAACCGCCTCTGGATCCTGGGGGTCGACGAAGAGCGCGCACTCGTGGCCGTTGAGCAGATCGCGCCAATGCGGAAAGTCCGAGGCCACGATCGGCAGGCCTGCGGCAAGATACTCGAACAGCTTGTTCGGCTGAGACTGAACGTGATTCGGCTCGGGATGGAATAGCGCGAGGCCGAGGCTGGCGGTGGACAGCAGCCGCCGTACCATGGCCCGGTCGGCCCAGCCGGTGAACTCCACCCGATCCCAACCCGGTAAGCGGCGCACATGCTGTTCCAGTGCCGATGGTCTGAATGTTCCAGCCAGCACCAGGCGGGAATCCGGATCCTGTACCCGGGACATCGCCGTCACCATCGTACGGACACCCCGAATCGCGGTGATCGATCCGATGTACAACACCTGCGCATCGGTGCCGTACGGCTGCTCGTCGAAGGACATCTCCGCCAGATCGGGGAAGTTCTGCACCAGTACCGTGCGATTCGCCGGAAAACGTGCGGCGATTGTGGGCGTGACCGTCACGATCCCGTCGAATGCCGAACCAGCGACTCGTTCCGCCAAGCGGCTGAGGGCGGCGACGGGTCGGCGGAGCGGGCCCGGCAGCCAAGGTTTGCTCATCACCTGACGCGGAAGGTCTTCATGGACATCGAAGATCACCCGGATGCCGCGCACCTTCCACCACAAAGCCGCCGGTATCAATTCAGGGTCGTGAAAGTGAGCCACAACCGGCCGGGCAGCGGCGACCCTGCGGCCCATTCGCCAATTCCCGAGCAGCATCCGCATCAGCCGGTTGCCAGGCGGTGTGCCGACGTCGATGACCGGGACCCCGCCTGGGCCCGTGCCCGGACCCAGCCCATCTTGCACGAACAGGGTGACTTCGCCCAGGTGCGACTGAAGCGTTGCGGTTTCCTTGACCGCGATGCGAGTATCGCCGCGGGCATGAACGCTGGTCACGTGAGCAATCCGGGTCACGGCGATGACCGCTCGTCACGAGGGCGGGGTATCCGCCGCGTGGGTGCAATGATCTGCATCGTATGCGTGATTCGACCTACAGATCTTCCAACGTGAATGCGTTCTCGCCCACCTCAAGAAACTTCGTGTACGCCTTGATGCAGGCGTCGGGCGTGTCGTGGAGCATAAGTTTGCCCTTGTGGATCCACAGGCAATCATTGCACATCTCGCGAATAGCAGTCAGTGAATGAGATACCAGGAACATGGCCCTGGCGGAGCGCATCAGTTCGGCCATCTTGGCGTTGGCTTTGACTTTGAACTTGGCGTCACCGGCCGAGAGCGCTTCATCGATAAGCAGAATATCCGGATCCATGTGCACGCTCACGGAGAAGGCCAGGCGCTGATACATTCCGGAGGAATAGGTACGGACCGGAACATCGATGAACTCACCGATCTCGGCAAAGGCGGCGACGTCGTCGGCTCGTTCTTGCACTTCTCTGCGCGATAGCCCAGCGGCCAGACCTCCCAGGATGACATTCTCACGGCCGGTCAGATTTGCGTTGAATCCGACACCCAGAGCAAGCAGGGACGAGATCTTGCCCCGGACCTCGATGCGCCCCGACGACGGCGGAAGCACCCCGGCGATGGCGCGCATCAGAGTCGATTTGCCCGCACCATTGGCGCCGATGATACCGACCGAGGTTCCATGAGCGACGTCGAAGCTCACGTGCTTGAGCGCATCCACCACGTGGACTGCCCGTTCGCCCCGGCCGAGGCGCACGATGGCCGATCGCAGCGTGGGCACCTTCTCAAAGGAGGTCCGGTAAGTGATCGATACATCCTGGGCGGACACGACTGGTTTCGGGTCCGGTTGTGATTGGTCCATGACCGGGCCTGCGTTCGGTGGATCGTGCGGGGCATCAGAGGCGGACAGCAAAATCACGCTCCCTTGACATGAACGTGAGGGAACCGACGACGACCGCGAAGATTGCCCAACCGGCCCCGCACAGCCACATCGCCAGCGGCGGAATCTGGCCGTTCAGGCTTAGTTCGACCCAGCCGCCGATGATCGAATACAACGGATTGAGGTAAACCAGTTGTGTCAGCGGTTCGCCGTACTGAGTTATTTCCTCCCGGCGCCACAGAATGGGGGACAGATACAGCCATATTCGTATGAAATACGGCAGAAAGCTCGAGGTATCTCGGAAGTACACCTGCAGGCTCGCGAAGAGTGCTGCCGCTCCCAGCGCGAACACGATCGCAAATCCCAGGAACACCACCGACAGCAGCATGTTGAAACTCCAGCCAACGCCGGCGACCGCATGCAGCACCAGGTAGACCGGGACCGTCGGGAGGAAGCGAACGAACGCTGTGCGCACCGCTGCGAACGGCATGAGCAGGCGGGGGAAGTTCATATTCATGATCAACCTGCCGCCCCCGGTGACCGAACTGGCACCGGTGGAGATCGACGCTGAGATGAAATAGAACAGGAAGATGCCACCGGTCAGGTGGGCCAGGAAGGGCATACCGCCGGTGCGGCCTCTGAGCACGGCGACCAGGAAGTAGTAGACCAGAGCCAGCAGCAGCGGATTCAGGATCAACCACAACTGGCCGAAGACGGTCTGCGTGTTGGCAGCCCGGATGCCGGACTTGGAGAACTCGGCGGCGAATTCTCGTCGTGCCCACAAGTCGCGGAAGTAGGGGACGAGCTTGGGCAGGCCCACTTTGTGTGGTTCGTAGACCTGCACATCACCACCGTTGTCGGTGACCGACCTTGCCAACGGATGTGCCCTTTCTGCGGGTGTTCACGGGAGAATAGCCACGCCAGGATAGCCGCAACGCCGCGTCTGGCGACGCAGTCGGTGCGATGTGTTGGCCACCACATGCGACCTGGGTATAGCTCTGCGCGTGAGGGTCGTAGGCTTGGCGTGCGCCCTGAGGGCGGAATGCTGTCGCCTGAGAGGACTGCTGAGTGAACGTCCGAGTCGTGGATTCTGCTGACGTCGATCCTGGCGCCACCATCGGTTCCGGTTCCAGCGTGTGGCATCTGGCGCAGGTCCGGGAGCATGCCGAGATCGGCGAGAACTGCGTGGTGGGGCGCGGCGCATACATCGGCACCGGGGTACGCATGGGAGCAAACTGCAAGGTGCAGAATTATGCGCTGGTGTACGAACCGGCGGTGTTGGAAGACGGAGTGTTCATCGGACCGGCCGCGGTACTGACCAATGACACGTTCCCGCGCGCCATCAACCCCGACGGTTCGCTCAAGAGCGGAAGCGACTGGGAAGCTGTGGGGGTGAGGCTGCGCACCGGTGCTTCGGTCGGAGCCCGCGCCGTCTGCGTGGCTCCGGTCACAGTAGGCCGGTTTGCGACCGTGGCCGCGGGCGCGGTGGTGACCAAGGACGTCCCCGATTTCGCGCTGGTCGCGGGGGTGCCGGCCAGGCGACTGAAGTGGGTCGGCAAGGCTGGCGTGCCGTTGCTTGATCTCGGCCAGGGCCGGTGGCGGTGCCCGCAGACGGATGAGATTTACCTAGAGCGCGGTGACCGGTTGGTGCCGCAGGACGAGGAGCAAGAGTGAACGACATGATTCCCCCCGCCAAGCCGATCATCGGCGCGGAGGAACGTGAGGCAGTCGACCGGGTGATGCGTAGCGGCATGGTGGCTCAAGGCCCTGAGGTCGCTGCCTTCGAACGCGAGTTCGCCGAGCAGTTGGTCGCCGGGCGTACCTGCGTGGCGGTCAGCTCCGGGACCGCCGGTCTGCATCTGGGCCTGTTGGCCGCCGGAGTCGGTCCGGGCGATGAGGTCATCGTGCCGTCATTCACCTTTGCCGCCACCGGCAACTCGGTGGCTCTGACGGGCGCGACGCCGGTCTTCGCCGACATCGAACCCGAGCAGTTCACACTGGATCCGGCGTCGGTGCGGTCGGCGATCACCGAGCGCACCAAGGGCATCATGCCGGTCCACCTGTACGGGCACCCGGCCCGCATGCGTGAACTGCGAGCCCTGGCCGATGAGTTCGACCTGCGGATCTATGAGGACGCCGCCCAGGCCCATGGGGCAACATTGGACGGCGCCCCAGTGGGATCGTTCGGTGATTTCGCGATGTTCTCGCTCTACCCCACCAAGAACATGACCTCGGGTGAAGGCGGCATGGTCAGCGCCGCCACCGAGGAGATCGCGCGCAACCTGCGGCTGCTGCGCAATCAGGGCATGGAAAAGCAGTACGCCAACGAGATCGTGGGATTCAACGCCCGCATGACCGACATCCACGCCGCTATCGGCCGGGTGCAGCTGGCCAAGGTCGGCGGCTGGACAGCCACGCGCCAGCAGAACGCGGAGTTCCTCAGCGCCAACCTGGAGGGCGTGTCGGTTCCCGGCGTACAGCCCGGCGCCACGCACGTCTACCACCAGTACACGATCCGGGTGCCCTCGGACCGGGACGGTTTCGTCGCCGCGCTGCGCCAGGAGCACAACGTGGGCTCCGGTGTCTATTACCCGATTCCCAACCATCGGCTGAGCTCGCTGGCGCCATTCGCCCCCGGCCTTGATCTACCCGAGACCGAGAAGGCTGCTCTTGAGGTGGTCTCGCTGCCGGTGCACCCCTCGCTCTCGCAACAGGATCTCGAGCGCATCGTGGCCGCGGTCAATGCAGTCGCGAAGGCAGGTGCGTGATGGCGAACCTCCGTGCGGGCCTGCTGGGCCTGGGAATGATGGGTCGGCACCATGCGCGCGTACTGCGTGCATTGGAGGGTGTCGAGCTGGTAGCGGTCGCCGACCCGGGCGGCGACCCGCATGGCGTGGCCGGAGATCTTCCGGTGCTGCCCGATGTCGCGGGTCTGATCGACGCGGGAATCGACTACGCCATGGTTGCGGCGCCCACCCAGTTCCACACTGCGGCTGGGCTGGCCCTCGCCGACGCTGGGGTGCACGCGCTGATCGAGAAGCCGCTGGCCAGCGACACCGAGGGTGCGCGGGCGCTGGCGGATGCGTTCGCGTCCAAGGGCCTGGTCGGAGCGGTCGGCCATATCGAGCGGTACAACCCGGCGCTGCAGTCGCTGCGGTCGCGACTGGACCAAGGTGAGCTCGGCGAGGTGTACCAGATCGCCACCCGCCGTCAGGGCCCGTTCCCGGCGCGGATCGCCGACGTCGGCGTGGTCAAGGACCTGGCAACACACGATATCGACCTGACCGCCTGGGTCACCCGGCAGGACTTCACGGCAGTGTCCGCACGAACCGCTTACAAGAGCGGCCGCGAGCACGAGGACTTGGTCGCGATCACCGGGATCTTGTCCGGTGGCACCATCAGCAACCACTTGGTGAACTGGCTATCACCGATGAAGGAACGGCTGACCGTGGTCACCGGTGAGCGCGGCACCTTCGTCGCGGACACCCTGCTGGCCGATCTGACCTTCTACGCCAACGGCGTGGTCCAGACGGTGTGGGAGGACGTTGCGCAGTTCCGCGGTGTCTCAGAAGGCGACGTGGTCCGGTTCGCGATTCCGAAGCCAGAACCGCTGATGGTCGAACATCAGGCGTTCCGGGACGCGGTCCTGGGCAAGGACTCGGACATCGTCACCATGCGCCAGGGGTACGCCACCGTGGCGGTCGCCGAAGCAGCGCTGGCCTCCTCACGCGACGGCCGTACCGTCTCGTTGCAGGGCTAGCGTTCTGCGATCGCGGTGATGGCGCGCACGGCCGCCGCCGCGGCGTGCCCATCGCCGTACGGCTGTGCCTGCGGTGCCTGCGGGGCTGGCCGGGCCACAACCTGAGCCAGCCCTTCCAGGCCCGGGAGCAGGATGTTCCAGTCGTCTGCCAGGGTCTCGACCCATTCGGTCTCGGTGCGCACGGTGGTGCATGGGCGCTGCAACAGGAACGCCTCCTTCTGCAGCCCGCCGGAGTCGGTGACCACACCGTGGGAGCCGAGCACCGCAGCGACCATCTGCGGGTAGGGCAGCGGCGTGCCCACCACGATCGAACCCTGCTCCAGCGTGATCTGGTGCTCGGCGGCTCGTGCCACCAATCGCGGGTGCGCCAACAGCCACACCGGCAGTGGGCTGCCGGCCAGCGCCGAGACCACCGCTGCCAGCCGGGAGGGGTCGTCGGTGTTGTCCGCTCGGTGAATCGTGGCCACCAGATAGCCACGCTCACCCAGGGCCTGTGGACGCTGCGGCGGGGTGTCGGCGACGGCATCGCGAACCCGGAAGCACACGTCGGTCATCACGTCCCCCACCAGGACGCTGCGCTCGGCCAGCCCTTCGGAAGCCAGGTGGTCCATCGCGACCTGGGTCGGCGCCAGCAACAGGTCGGCGGCATGGTCGGTCAGCACCCGGTTGTGCTCCTCGGGCATGCGACGGTTGTAGGAGCGCAAGCCCGCCTCCAGGTGGGCGACCGGAATGTGCATCTTGACCGCCGCTACCGTGCCGGCCAGGGTCGAGTTGGTGTCGCCGTAGACCAGCACCACATCCGGCTGATGCTCATCCAGGACCGCATCCATGCCCGCCAGCATGGTGCCGGTTTGCACGCCGTGGCTACCGGAGCCGATGCCCAGGTGCACGTCCGGGTCTGGGATCTGCAGGTCGGCGAAGAAGACGTCCGACATGGCGGCGTCGTAGTGCTGTCCGGTGTGCACGATCACGTGCTTGGCGACCCCCGAGCCGGGCGCCGCCATCGCTTCCGCGATCGGTGCCAACTTCACGAACTGGGGCCGGGCACCGACCACACTCAGGACCTTCACTACCATCCACCTTCCGCGTGCGTATCGTCACAGCCTAGGGCGAGACGGCCGACCCCCGTGCACCGGTAGCCTGGCACCGGTTGCAGTCACTCGAAAGGACACCAGTGAAGATCGCCGTGATAGCGCTCGGGAAGATCGGCCTGCCCCTGGCGGTGCAGTTCGCCAGCAAGGGGCACGAGGTGGTCGGCGTCGACGTCAACCAGAACGTCGTCGATCTGGTCAATGCCGGGACCGAACCGTTCCCCGGTGAGGCGGAACTGCAGCAGCGCATTGTGGCCGCGGTGGGTGAGGGCACG
>JBKDZO010000037.1:0-17416 GCA_047971285.1 Beutenbergiaceae bacterium
ACCAGGCGGTATCGGCGTCCGCCAACCTCTGCCCAGCGACATGGTCTCAGCGTAGTTGGCCGCGGTCGCCCACCTTCTTGGCATGGCATTCACGCAGTTCGGATATCAACGGTCGCCGGTAAACCAGCCGTTGCATTAGCTGTAGGCGCTTGGGCCAGATATCCACAACGAAGGCCGAATCGGTAGCGGGCCTGCTACTTGCTCGATAGGTTGGCGCGAAGTCACAGCTACCAGGGGGGTGTGCGGTGTCGGACGGCACCGGGATTCTGGAGTCCGAGGTCCGCGAGCTCATTCGCCGTCGCGGGCTGGACCCTGATCACGATTCCGAAGCTACCTGGTCGCTGATCGCCGACGCGGTTGCCGACTACGATGAGCGCGCGCTGCTGGGCCGGGTACCCCGGCTCGGCGATCTGCAGGCGGCCGCCAAGGCCATGCATGCTGCGGTGGTTGGTTTGGGACCGTTGCAGGGTTACCTGGACGATCCGGAGATCGAAGAGATCTGGATCAATGAACCGGGAAAGGTCTTCGTGGCGCGTGCTGGTCGTGCAGAGCTGACCACCACCATCCTGGATAGCGCGACCGTTCGGGATCTGGTCGAACGGATGCTGCGGGCCAGCGGTCGTAGGTTGGATCTGTCGACGCCATTCGTCGATGCCACGCTGCCCACGGGGGAGCGGCTGCATGTGGTGATCCCGGATGTGACCCGAGCGCATTGGGCGGTGAACATTCGCAAGTACGTAGCGCGGGTCAAGCGACTGGATGACCTGGTCAAGCTGGGCTCGCTACGCGGAAATGTGGCAGCGTTCCTGCACGCCGCGGTCGGTTCCGGTCTGAACATTCTGGTCTCCGGGGCCACCCAGGCCGGGAAGACCACGATGCTGAACGCGCTGGCGGGCAGTATCCCCAGCCACGAGCGGGTTGTGACCTGTGAGGAGGTCTTCGAACTGCGGCCTGCCTGCCGAGATCTGGTCGCCATGCAATGCCGCAGGCCGAACCTGGAAGGAACCGGGGAGATCCCGTTGCGGCGGCTGGTCAAGGAGGCGCTGCGGATGCGACCGGACCGGATCATCATCGGTGAGGTACGGGAGGCGGAAGCCCTCGACCTGCTGATCGCCCTGAACTCCGGCAACCCGGGCATGGCCACGATCCATGCCAACTCTGCCCGGGAAGCGGTCACCAAGATGTGCACGCTGCCGTTGCTGGCCGGGCCGAACATCTCCGCCCAGTTCGTGGTGCCGACGGTTGCTGCCGCCGTCGATGTGGTGATCCACCTCGACCTGGATCTCGACGGTCGCCGCCGGGTCCGCGAGGTCGTCAGCCTGACCGGGCGGGTTGAAGGAGGCGTGATCGAGACAACGCCGATCTATGAGCGACGCGCCGAGACATTGCGGCGTGCCGATGGCTACCCCAACTATGACGACCGGTTCCGGCGGGCGGGCTACGATCTGGGCGCGCTCTTGGCGCGGGAGCGCTGAGGCCGCCCATGGGCACCGTGACGGGACTGATACTGGGGGCGGGACTGCTGTGTATCTGGTGGTCGATGTGGCCGCAGCCGCAGCGCCGGAGCAACCCTAAGAGCAGTAGGACCGGTGACCTGCTGGTGCAGGCGGGGATGCCGGGTGTATCGGTGCCCGCTTTCGTCGGTGCCTCGACGGGGATCGCCGTGGCAGCATTCCTGTTGGCATTGCTGCTGACGTCCGCGTGGTCGATCGCGATCTGTTTCGCGGTGATCGCGGGGCTCGTCCCGACGGCGTACGTGCGCTCCAAGGCCCGCAGGCGGCGTGCCGAACTGCGCGCGCTGTGGCCAGAGGTGGTCGACGATCTCGCCTCCGCCGTACGTGCCGGACTCTCCATTCCGGAAGCACTGATCGCGCTGGCGGAGCGTGGACCGCAATCGCTGCGGCCGCAGTTCGCCCTGTTTGCCGCGGACTACCGGGCCAGTGGCCGGTTCGCGCATTCCTTGGACCTGCTGAAGGCACGATTGGCGGACCCGGTGGCCGATCGTTTGATCGAAGCGTTGCGGATCACCCGGGAGGTCGGGGGCACCGATCTCGGCCGACTGCTGCGGACCCTGTCACAGTTCCTGCGTGAGGACCTGCGGGCCCGAGGTGAACTTGAGGCCCGGCAATCCTGGACCGTCAACGGTGCCCGGTTGGCGGCAGCCGCACCGTGGCTGGTACTAGCACTGCTGAGCACCAGGTCGATGACCATCGGTGCCTACAACTCGCCAGCCGGGGTGTTGGTGCTGGTGGTGGGAGCACTCGCCTCGGTCCTCGCCTACCTGATCATGGTGCGGTTGGGGCGGCTTCCCGAAGACGTCCGGGTGATGCGATGACGGTGTTGCTGGGCCCGGCCGGGCTGGCAGGCGCTGCCCTCGGGCTGTGCCTGGGCCTCGGGCTGACCATGGTGTTGTGGCGGCTATCGGCGCGGCGCATGCGGCTCATCGACCGGGTAGCGCCCTACCTGCAGGAGCAGAGCGCAACATCGAAACTGCTGCCAGAGCCGCAGGCGGTGACCCCGTTTCCGACGCTGGAACGGATGGTGGCACCGCTAGCGCGCGATGTGGCGCGGATGCTGGAACGGCTCGGTAGCGGCACCGGATCGATCCGGCGCAGACTGGTACGGGCGGGGAGGCCGACGACGGTTGAGGGTTTCCGTACCGAGCAGGTGATCTGGGCGACTCTCGGTCTCGCGGTCGGTCTGCTGGGCGCCTTGGCGATCGGCGTACTGCGCGGAGCCTCGTTGTTGCCGCTGGCGGTGCTGGTGGTGCTGTGCGCCATTGCCGGCGCGCTGCTGCGGGACTGGTTGCTCAGCCGCGCCGTCCGGCGCCGGGAGCGAGCCATGGTGGCGGAATTTCCGACCATCGCCGAACTGCTTGCGCTGTCGGTTGGCGCGGGGGAGTCGCCGTTGGCGGCGCTGGCCAGAGTCGCTCGCACCACCTCCGGCGAACTGGCCGGTGAGATCGAATTGACCCTGGCCGATGTGCGAGCCGGAGCAGGGCTGACCGCTGCATTGCAATCCATGGCAGCCCGAACCGATCTGCCCAGTATTGCCCGGTTCACGGACGGGGTCGCCACCGCGGTAGCGCGCGGCACCCCGCTGGTGGAGGTGCTGCGAGCGCAGGCGCAGGACGCCCGGGAGGTCGGGCACCGGCAGCTGATGGAAGAAGGTGGCCGCCGGGAGATCCTGATGCTGGTCCCGGTCGTGTTTCTCATGCTCCCGGTGACGATCCTGTTCGCAGTGTTCCCAGGCCTCAGCGTGCTGGCCATCGATCTGTAGGACTCACCATGAAAGGACATCGATATGCAGCGACTGCGACAAAACCTTCAGGCCCGCGATGCAGAGCGTGGCGACGTCCCTGGCTGGGTCATGATCACGCTCATGACCGCTGGGCTGGTGGTGGTGATCTGGGCAATGGCGGGAGAAGCGCTGCAGCGGGTGTTCGAGACCGCGATCAGCCGGATCCTGGGCGGCCCGTAGCCGAATCGGAACGGGGCTCGGCGCTGGTGGACTTCCTGCTGGTGTCCCTGCTGCTGACGATCGTTGCGCTCGCCGTGATCCAGTTGGCGCTCGCGCTGCATGTACGCACGCTGCTCACCGATGCCGCAGCCGAGGGTGCGCGCTATGCCGCGCTGTACGGCAACGATCTGGAAGCCGGACAGCAACGCACCGCCGATCTGATCACCATGACCTTGCCCGCCGCCTACGCCCAGGACATCGAAGCGGACTACACCCTGCACGACGACGTGCGCCTGGTCACGGTCACCGTTGCCGCGCCGTTGCCGGTCCTGGGATTGCTGGGGCCCGGCGACATGATCGTCACCACCGGCCGGGCGGTGGCAGAGTGAGGTCCCTGCGTGCAGGCCCAGGCGGCGAGCGCGGTAGTGCGGTCGTGGAATTCCTCGGGGTTTCACTGGTCCTGCTGGTACCGCTGGTGTACCTGATCCTGACGATGGCGCACATCCAGGCGGCGACGTTCGCGGCCGAAGGTGCAGCGCGGGAGGCAGGCCGCCTGATTGCACAGGCGGACACTCTGGCCGAAGGGGCACAGGCCGCGCACCTGGGTGTGGAGGTCGCTTTTGCTGACCAGGGCCTGGAGGTCGATGGGGAGGATGTACTGACCATTTCCTGCCCGGATTCCGATTGCACCACCGCGCAGTACGTGCTGGTGAGCGTGGATACCGAGGTGAGTTTGCCATTGACGCCGGATTTCCTGGCAGGCTCCGCACCCACCTCGGTCTCGATCTCTGCCGATGCCATGACGGCGATCAGTGGATTCCGTGACTGAACGCCGGGGTGCTCGTCGCCGTCGCCGGACTGACGATGGCAACATCATGCTGCTCTCGATCGCTTACGGCACGCTGGCCTTGGTACTGGTCCTGGTTGTGGTGTCGGTGTCGTCCATCTACATCGAACGCAAACGCTTGCTGGCTCTCGCCGACGCCATTGCCGCTGACGCGGCGGACGCCGTCGATATCGAGGGCTATTTCGCCGCCGAGCGGGGTCAGGGCCCCCAGTTGCCCCTCACCGACGAGTCGGTGCGCGAGTCCGTGCTGGACTACCTGTCCAGCGCACCATCCAGCGTGGTCGACTTCGAGTCGCTAGCTCTCAGTGAACCCACCGGTAGCCCCGACGGCAGCAGCGCACAGGTGACGCTGTCGGCGCTGGCCCGACCGCCCCTACCCACCTGGGTGCTAGCGCCGTGGCAGGGTGGCTTCACCATCGAGGTCACCGTGTCCGCACGGGCTAGCTAGCCGACCACGACGGCTCAGCGCAGACCGCGTCCACAGCGGCGTCTCCTCGCACTCGGCCCCGCGACGTTCAACTCGGCCGAGGCGGACTACGGCAGCAATGTGCAGTCCGGTGCGACAGCCGCCAAGCGCGTGTCCAGCGTGAGGAGGTGGCACTGCGCGGCTCGGGCGAGCACGACATACATCGCGTCGTAGGCGCTGATGTTGTGGCGTAGCGCGTAGACGGACGGAAGCAGCGATGTCGTCGGAACCTGCTCCACCCCAAGCTGCTCGAACTCATGGAACGCTCGAAGTGCCTGCTCGTCGGTGATCTGCCGACTGAGCGACCACCCGCGAATCACCGAGGCGAGTTCAGCGGTCAGATGCTGCGGCGCGAGGAGTTCATGCCCGTCGAGCAACGCGGCGGCCCGAAGACCGGCTTTGGTTCCGAACAGGATCTCGGCGACCGCGGATGCGTCGACGACCAGGGTCATCGAGTAGGTCGCTGCTCAGCAAGCACCCGCGGGGCTGGGTCGAGCGTGGCGACCCCGCGACTCTCGATGCGTTCCAGCAGTTCAGCACGGCTCGGGCGCGTGGCGATGCGATCGAGCTCGCGGAGCAGGAAATCACTCAACGAGCGCCCCTCCAAGGCAGCCTTCGCCTTGAGCGCCCGGCTGGTCTCCTCCGAAACATTGCGCACCTGGATAGTCGTCATGCTTCAAGCATACGTCACATGCATATTGCATGCGCCTTTCGCCGACTCACGAGTGTCACACTGTCCCCATGGTCCTTCACCTCACCGGCGACCCCGCCGCCGACCGGCTGCTCTCCGACAACCCACTAGCACTGCTGATCGGGATGCTGCTGGACCAACAGGTGGCGATGGAGGTGGCGTTCGAAGGGCCCGCGAAACTCGCGCAGCGGCTGAGTGCGTTCGATGCCGCAACGATGGCGGATCTCGATGCCGAGGAGTTTGCCGGGATCTGCGCCCAGACGCCGGCGGTGCATCGATACCCCAAGGCCATGGCTGGTCGGATCCAGGCCCTGTGCGCCACGGTCGTCGCCGACTATGACGGTGATGCGGCCGCCATCTGGCGTCGCGGTGAGCCCGACGGCGCCACCGTGCTGCGTCGCCTGCAGGCGTTGCCCGGTTTCGGTGTGCAGAAATCGAAGATCTTCCTCGCGTTGCTGGGCAAGCAGACCGGATTGTCGGCGCCCGGATGGGCGCAGGCGGCCGGGGACTACGGCAAACCAGGGACGTTCCGTTCGATCGCGGATGTGACCGATCCCGCGTCCCTGGCTCGGGTCCGCGAATTCAAGAAGGCCGCCAAAGCGGCCGCCCGTAAATAGCTGGGCGTGTGCAGGACGCGCACCAATAGCCGGCCGGAGTGATACGCTACGCAAGGTCATCCGGAGTCCGGAATACGTCTTTTTCCGGCTATCTCCTCCCCCAGGATGGTCCGACAATGGTCACGATTTCCTCATCTCCGCCTGCCCAGAAGTCGCGCCGCGGCGCGCTCGCCCTGCTTGCGCTTGTGCCCATGGCCCTGTCGCTGCTGGTCGGGGTCTCACCCGCCTATGCGGCAGTAGACATCTCCGGGACGGTGTTCGACGATGGCGACGGACTGTCCAACGCCGTCATCGACGGCATCGGAATCGGTGCGGCCGGACCGTACGGGCAATTGCATGTGACCGCCGTCTCGGCCGGAGTGCCGGTGGCCTCTACGCAGGTGGCCGCCGATGGCAGCTACAGCCTGAGCGGTCTGATCGATGGCAGCTATACCGTCATTCTCAGCCGCCACGACGAGCTTGCTCTCGCAGCACCGGGTCGGACTATCGCCCCCGCTCTACCCGCTGACTGGCAATACACCGGAGAGGGAACCCTCGCCAGTGGTGACGGCACCCCGGATGGCGCCGTCGCGATTGCCGCCAGCTCGACCGTCAACTTCGGCATACGTGCGATCGACAGCGACGGGGATGGCACCCCCGATTCCGGTGAGCTTGGCTCCGCATGCTGGGACATCACCTTCGCCAGCAACTCCTCGGCGCCGAGTGGCGACCTGACCGCCATTGCGCATAGCGGCGCCGGCGCCAACGGCAGCGTCTACGGTCCTGCAGGGACCGCCAACATCATTCGTATCAATGGCGGAATGAGCCAGGTATCGAACCTGAGGGCGGGTACCGGCCTGACCCTGGGGCACCGCCCCGGTGGGAGTTCCTTCAGTATTTCCAATGTGAGTGCCACCACCGCCGAGCAGGCCAAGTCGACCAATGCCTATATCGAATACGACTTTCCCACCGGGACGCAATTCGCCATGGCCTATGTCGATTGGGTGGGAATGCGCAATCAGCTGGCCGGGCAAGAGGCCTTTGATGTCGTGGTCGCGATTTCCGAGAACGGTGGCGCGTACCAGGACGTGGCGACGTTCAACGAGGCCGCTGGCGACGGGCACCCGATCAATGGCCGCGAGAACGAGGACATCGCGAACTACCCGATTGCTCGGTCCTCGCACTACACGGTGCGCTACTACTTCTACAACGTCGCAGCAGCCACGCCACCGGCAAGCAATGCCCTGGACTTCGATGATCCGTTCCTGGGATTCGACGTCTGCCCTTACGTTTCGCTGGCCGGATCGGTGCTGCACGACTCCAATGGCACCAGCGATGGCGTAGTCAGCGGGACGGGGATCGGCAACCCTGCGGGAGCGGCGCTGTACGCGACGCTGGTGAACCAGGCGGGTGTCGTCGTCGCCAGTCGCCCGGTGGCCGCTGCGGGTACCTACAATTTCGGGCGCACACTGTCCGTTGGTGACTATGAGGTCCATATCGGCACCACCGACACCACCTCCGCCATCGGCCAGATCGCTCCAGCCGTGGCATTGCCGCCACCGTGGCGCACCGTCGGTGAGGACTGCTGCGACGCCACCGGAGACGACGGAACCGAGGACGGAATCGTTCCGGTTCTGCTGGACGCCCGCGACACCACCGGGGTCCGTTCCGGAATACAGCAGGCACCCACGGCCAACGACGTCACTGCGCCGTCAGAACTCAATCCCGGTGGCACCACCAGCGTGGTCGTTCCCGGCCTGACTATGACCGACCCCGAGGACGGGGTTCCCGACGCGATCGCCATACGCGCGCTGGCGACCAACGGAACGCTCTACTACAACGGCGTGCCGGTCACCTTCGGGCAGGTGATCACGGGATTCGACCCGGCTTTGTTGACCCTCGACCCGGCCGAAGGCGTGGTGACGGCGGAATTCAGCTACGCGGCGGTCGATGCGGCGGGCACACAATCGGACGCTGCGGTGGTACGCATGCCGTTCGACGCGGCGGGGTTGGAGTTGGTCAAGTCGGTTGACTCACTCGCCGACAGCAACGGCAACGGGCTCGCCGACATCGGCGAGGCCATCAACTATTCGTTCCAGGTCACCAATACCGGGAATGTGACCATCAGCGGTATCGATGTCACCGACATGGGAGCGGTTGTCAGCGGTGGTCCCATCGAGCTGGCCGGCGGCGAGGCCGATACCACCTCGTTCACCGCGGCCCATGTGATCACCGAGGCGGACTTCGCCGCAGGCGGGGTGGAGAACACCGCTACGGTCCTTGCGACGGTGGCCGGAAATCCGCTCACCGATGTCTCCGATGCTGGAACCGATCCGGCTGGCGATCCGATCCCGGCCCCCGGAACGGTCTCGACGGACAACCCGCTGGCGATCCACCCCAACCCGGCCGATCCCGGTGATGATCCCACCACCTTCCTGATCGACATGGTCCCGCGCCTGGAATTGATCAAGAGCGTGTCGGGATGGACCGACCACAACGGCAACGGTGAGCCCGATGCCGGTGATGTGATCGGCTATGCCTTCACGGTCACCAATGTCGGCAACGTACCAATTGCGGATGTGTCGGTCGTGGATGTCAAGGCCGACGTCGACGGTGGGCCGATCACGCTGGCAGCCTCTGAGTCCGATGCCACGTTCACGGCGGAGTACACCATCACCGCGGCCGACGTCGAAGCCGGAGCGGTGGAGAACGTGGCCCGTGTCTCCGGCGTCTATGACTCAGAAATAGTTACCGACATCTCCGACGCCGGTACCGCCGCGGACGGTAGCGAGGTCGACAACCCGGGCCTGGTTGAGACCGGCAATCCCCTGGGCGAGTACGACAACACCGATGATGCCGGCGACGATCCGACCACATTCGTGATCGATGACGAGATCCTTGCCGACACCGGTGCCGCCGGGGCAGGGTGGTGGGCGCTGGCCGCCGTGCTGCTCATTGGCGCGGGTGCCGGATTCCTGATTCTGCGCGGCCGCCGCACCAGCTGACGGCTCGCCGGGACACCGGCGAATAAAAACGATTCGACTATCGGCTCGTTTGGTGACACAATCTAGGGACACGAAACGTTTCGATCAGAACGGTACGAGTTGACGTCCCTTTCCGCCCACCCCTCCCAGGCACAACCCGCAGCCACGCAGGCGCCGCGCTCCCACAGCCGGTTCTGGACGGCGAAGTTCGTGCTGCTGCTGGGGTCGATGTGCGCGCTCGGTGCCATCACCAACGATGCCTACCTGCCCTCGCTACCCGAAGTGGCCACGGACCTGCGGACCACCCATGCGGCGGCGTTGTTCACCATCACCGCGACCTTGATCGGCGGTGCCATGGGACAGTTCGTCATCGGCCCGCTCTCGGACCGGTACGGACGCCGTGCCCCGGTATTCATCGGGCTCACGCTGCACGTCGTTGCCTCGGTGCTGGCGATCGCGGTCTCCGGCGTGGTCCCGCTGATCGTGTTGCGGATCCTGCAGGGCATCGGAAACGCCTCCGCGGCGGTCACGGCCATGGCCGTGATCCGGGACCGGCTCAGCGGTGCCGAGGCATCGGCGGTGATGTCGCGCTTGATGCTGGTGATCGGGGTTGCGCCATTGCTGGCACCGACCCTCGGCAGCTTCATCGCCTACCACTGGGGCTGGCGCGCGGTGTTCACGTTCTTCGCCATCGCCGGCGTAGGTCTCATGGGTATCGTGTGGCGGTTTCTGCCGGAGACCTTGCCCGTCCATAGGCGCCTGGGCAGCACCCGGCAGGTCCTGGCCAGCTACCGGATACTGATCGCCGATGGGCGCTTCATCGCGTTCGCATTGCTACCGGGGCTGAACATGGCGGCCCTGTTCAGCTATGTGGCGGCCTCGCCGTTCGTGATTCGCGAAGGGTATGGCCTGAGCGAGAGCGAGTTCGCGCTGCTGTTCGCGGTCGTGGGTCTGGGTATGGTGCTCGGGGCGCAGGCTAATGCGGCACTGGTGCGGCGGTTCGCCCCCGTGCGGCTATTGCGCCTGGCCACACCCGTGGTCATGCTGCTGGCAATGGTGCTGTTGCTGGTCGTCTTCACCGGAATCGGCGGCCTGGCAGGCATGCTGATACCGCTGTGGCTGATGTTCGCCTTCGGTGCGCTGGTAGCGCCCAATGCCTCCACGCTCGCCCTGCAGCGACACGGCGAGCGCGCCGGCTCGGCCGCTGCGCTCATCGGCGTCTCGCAGGCCGGAGTGGCCGGCCTGGTTGCGCCGCTGGTCGGGATCCTGGGTGGTGACGCGCAGGCCATGGCGGTCGTGATCATGGCCGCTACGCTCGCCTCGTTCGCCGTCCTGGCGCTGGGTACCGGTGCCTACCGGCGCGGCGGCTGGGCGGCCTCGATCGCCTAACCGGGTCTGGCCGTGCCTACAGTGGTGCCATGAGCGCGACCGCAACATCCACCATGTCGGAGGTCCTGGACCTCCAGCGGGCTGCCTTTCACCGGGACGGGCCACCGTCGTTGCAAGTCAGGCGGGACCGCATCGACCGGTTCACCTCCGCGGTGCTGGAGCACACCGACGAACTCGTCGAGGCGATCTCGGCCGACTTCGGCTTCCGTGGCGAGGTGGCCACCTTGGTCACCGATGTGGTGGCTTTCGCAGCGGAGGCCGAGATCCAGCGGGCGGGAATCGCGCGTTGGATGCGCCGACGCCCGGTCGGCGGCAGGGTGCTCGGCACAGCGATGCGCGCTGCCGGTATGCCCGCCGATGTGGTGCCGACCCCGCTCGGGGTGGTCGGCGTGATGGGAATGTGGAATTTTCCGTTACTGCTGACCGCAGCTCCGGCGCTGACGGCGCTTGCTGCGGGAAACCGGGTGATGATCAAGATGTCTGAGAAGGTACCTCGCACTGCCGCCGTGCTCGCCGACGCCTGGCACGACGTCCTGGACGTCGACGAAGTGGCGGTGGTCACTGGGGACGCGCAGGTGAGCGCCGAGTTCGCTGCTCTGGACCTGGATCACCTGTTCTTCACCGGGTCCGCGCAGGTGGGTCGCAAGATCATGGCGGCCGCTGCTGCCACGCTGACCCCGGTCACGCTGGAACTGGGGGGCAAGAACCCGGTCGTGATCAGCGAAGCCGTCGCCGGCCAGCGTGAACTGCTGCGCCGTGCAGCCGGCCGGGTAGCAACAGCGCGGATTCAGAACAATGGTCAGGTCTGTATCAATCCGGATGAGGTCTACGTACCCGCAGCGGTGGCCCGGCGTTTCGTTCAGGACCTATTCGCGGCGTGGGGCCAGAGCGTCTCCGAACTGCTGGAGCGGGGTCAGCTGACGACGATCATTGACGACGCGGCCTACCAGCGCATCCATGATCTGCTGGAGGATGCGGCGGCTCACGGTGCGCAGGTGATCCGGGCCGCTTCGACCGATGCTGCCGGGGAGGAGGCGATGCGGCGCGACCGCATCATGGCTCCGGTGGTCGTGCTCGGCGTCACCCCGGACATGCGGATCGACCGAGAAGAGGTGTTCGGTCCGGTGCTGACGGTCCACACCTACGATGAACTCGCCACGGTGCTGGACCGGCTGACCACCCGGCCGGAACCGTTGGTCAACACCTGGTTCGGCCCCGAGGACGAGTCTTTCCGGATCTTCACCGCACACACCCGCTCCGGCAGTGTCGCCCGCAACGACTGGGCGGTCAGCTCGTTCCTGCCCGGGGTGCCGTTCGGTGGGGTGGGGCGCTCCGGAATGGGGCAGTATCACGGCAAGTACGGCTTCGATACCTTTACCCACCAACGGGCCGTGGTCGGGTCCAACTGGCCCGTTTCGGTCACCAGATTCACCGGCCCGCTGGCCAGCCGGCGGTGGCACGGGATGCTGCGCAATGGGCTCGCCGGCTATCGGCAGATGCTGCGTTCCCGGCTGCCTCGATAGCGGCGCGCACGATCGCGACGCCATCTGTGGAGCCAGCGGTCAGTAGCTGGCGTAATCTTGCCCAACGTGGCTACCGACTTTCCCGTCGAGATCGCGGCCTTGCGCGGAACGCTCGACCAGATCCTTGCCGTCTCCCGTCCCGAGGAGCTGGAGCGCCGGATCGCAGAGCTGTCCGAACAAGCGGCGGCACCCGACCTCTGGGACGATCCCGAGGCGGCCCAGCAAGTCACCAGCGCGCTGTCCCACGCGCAGTCGGACCGCGACCGACTGAACCAGATCACCAGTCGCGTCGATGACCTGGAGGCGCTGGTTGAACTCGCCCAGGAAGAGGCTGACGACGACACGCTGGCGGAGGCGGAATCCGAACTTGCCTCGGTGGCCGAAGCGATCGGTGAACTCGAGGTGCGCACCCTGCTGGCCGGTGAGTTCGACCCGCGTGAAGCGGTCGTGACCATTCGATCCGGTGCGGGCGGCGTCGATGCTGCCGACTTCGCGGAAATGCTCATGCGGATGTACCTGCGCTGGGCTGAGCGCAAGGGCTATGCCACGCGCGTCATGGACACCTCGTACGCCGAGGAGGCCGGCCTGAAGTCGGCAACCTTCGAAGTGAACGCCCCCTATGCCTTCGGCACGCTCTCGGTGGAGGCCGGAACGCACCGGCTGGTCCGGATCAGCCCGTTCGACAATCAGGGGCGGCGCCAGACTTCCTTTGCTGCCGTGGAAGTTATTCCGCTGATCGAGCAAACCGACCATATCGAGATCCCCGAATCGGAGATCAAGGTCGACGTATTCCGCTCCTCCGGCCCCGGTGGTCAGAGCGTCAACACGACCGACTCCGCGGTCCGGATGACGCACATCCCAACCGGGATCGTGGTGTCGATGCAGAACGAGAAATCCCAGATCCAGAACCGGGCGGCGGCACTGCGGGTGCTGCAGTCCCGCCTGCTGTTGCGTCGTCAGGAAGAAGAGCAGGCGAAGAAGAAGGAACTGGCCGGTGACGTGAAGGCATCCTGGGGCGACCAGATGCGTTCCTATGTGTTGCAGCCCTACCAGATGGTCAAGGACCTGCGAACCGAGTTCGAGTCCGGAACCCCCGCAGCGGTCTTCGACGGTGACCTGGATGGCTTCATCAACGCGGGAATCCGATGGCGTCGTAGGCAGGCGCTGGACTCCGACTAGAGACGGTTTCCTTTTCGTCGGCGTGTCAGGCACTGCCTACTCCGCCTAGGTGCATACCGTGGGCCGCAGGCCGGAGCCTTACTTCCCCATTCTCGACACCGGCCGAAGATGCCACGTGATTCGCTTCGACAACGTTTCCAAGGTCTATGCCCGCGGGCACAGGCCTGCTCTCGACCAGGTCACCCTCGAGGTGGAACGTGGCGAGTTCGTATTCCTCGTCGGTGCTTCCGGTTCCGGGAAATCGACCTTCCTGCGCCTGGTACTGCGCGAAGAACGGCCGACCTCCGGTGGTGTCTACGTGGCGGGCAGGGACCTCGGGCGGATCTCCTCCTGGAAAGTGCCCTACCTGCGCCGTCAGATCGGCATCGTGTTCCAGGATTTCCGGCTGCTGCACAACAAGACCGTCTTCGACAACATCGCGATCGCGATGCAGGTCATCGGCAAACCTCGGCACCAGGTGATCAGCGAGGTCCCGGAGACCATCGACATGGTCGGGCTGGCGGGCAAAGAGAAGCGCATGCCGCACGAACTGTCCGGGGGCGAACAGCAGCGTGTGGCTATCGCGCGGGCGTTCGTGAACCGGCCCGCCATCATTCTCGCCGATGAGCCGACCGGAAACCTCGACCCCACAACCTCTGTGGGCATCATGCGACTCCTGGAACGAATCAACCGCACCGGGACCACCGTCGTGATGGCGACCCACGACGACGAGATCGTGGACCAGATGCGCAAGCGAGTGATCGAACTGGTGGACGGTCAGATGGTCCGTGACCAGGCCCGTGGCGGCTACGAGAAGGATGCCTCATGAGGGCACGTTTCGTCCTGTCGCAGATCGGCAACGGACTACGCCGAAATCTCGCGATGGCGATTTCGGTGGTGCTGGTGACATTTATTTCGCTGACGTTCGTCGGCGCCGCGATGCTGCTGCAAATGCAAGTCGGAAAGGCTAAGGACAATTGGTACGACCGGGTTGAGGTCTCGGTCTTCCTCTGCCCGGAGGGGGAGGCGAGTGAGACCTGCCCCGAAGGTGAGGTGACCCAGGCGCAGATCGAGCAGATCCAGCAGACTCTGGAATCGGACGCTCTGAGCGAGTATGTCGAACGGGTGTTCCTGGAGACCAAGGAGGAGGCGTGGGTCGCCTTCCAGGAGCGGTTTGGCGACCAGGAGTGGGCGCAACGGATCACCGAGGACCAGATGCAGTACTCGTTCCGGGTCAAGTTGGTCGACCCCGAGCAGTACCAGCTGATCTACGACGAATTGTCCGGACAGATCGGCGTGCAGCAGGTGATAGATCAACGCAGTATTCTGGAGCCGCTATTCTTGGTATTGAACCGTGCGACCTTGATCTCGGTCGGGCTTGCCGTCTTGATGACGGTGACTGCGGTCCTACTCATTACGACGACGATTCGGCTTTCCGCTATGAGTCGCCGTCGGGAAACAGAAATCATGCGTTTGGTCGGTGCTTCCAACTTCTTTATCCAGCTGCCGTTCATGCTCGAAGGTGCGATCGCTGCGCTCGGAGGAGCGCTGCTCTCGGTGACCGGCTTGTGGCTGGGCGTGCACTACATCATCACCGAATGGCTCGCCAAATCAGTCCGGTTCGTTCCTTTCGTGGACACTGGCGATGTCCTGGCTATTGCACCTATCCTGATAGGTATCGGTATCGGGTTGGCCATCATCAGTTCGCTGGTCACCCTTAGCCGGTACACGAAGGTCTAGGGGACCTGAGATGAAGAAACGCAATAACGGTCGGGAACGTTCACTTCGAATCGGGGCGAGCTTTACAGCCGCGCTGCTGACGGTGGTGCTCGCGATGGCGCCCGCGAATGCCGACGATCTGGACGACCTGCAGGATCAGCAGGAACAGAACGAACAAGACCGGGAATCGGTGGCGGCCGCCCTCGAGGGCACCGACACCGAGTTGGCCGAGGCGTACTTGGCGCTGGACGACATCAACCGCCGGCTGCCGATCGCCGAGCAGGAATTGGTCATTGCCGAGGAGGATCTCGCGGCCGCCGAACGGCATCTCGACGAGGTGCAGGCCCGGCTGGAGGTCGCCGAGCAGCAACAGGCCGACCTGGAGGCGGAGATCGCCGCTGGCGAGGAGGAGATCGCCGCGACGGAAGAGGCGATGGGAGCGGTTGCCCGCGACGCCTACCGGGGTGGTGACGGCATGACCACCCTGAATATCATCCTGGGAGCCGGATCGGCGGAGGAATTCGCCGAGGACTATTCGGCGATGAATTCCGCATTGCGGACCCAGGATCAGACGCTGTCGGAACTAGAGACGTTGCAGGCGGTCAACCGGAACCGTCAAGCGCGGTTGGACGCGGTTTCGGAACGTATCGCCGAGCTCGAGGTGGAAGCCGAGGTCGCGGTCGCCGAGGCCGAGGCCGCCCGCCAGCTCGCCGCCGACCTGGTGGAGGAGATCCGCCAGCTCAAGGTTGAGCAGGAGGCCAAGGCTGCTGAACTGGAAGTACTGCGCGAGCAGTATGAGGTGCGGCAATCGGAATTGGAAGCCGAGAACGACCGGATCACCGACGCGATCGAAGAGGAGATAGCCGCCATCGCGGCAGCCGAGGCGGAACGGCGTGCGGCAGCTGCGGCAGCCGCAGCGGCGAACCGTCCCTCCAGCAGCGGTTCATCCAGCTCCAGTTCCGGCAGTAGCAGTAGTTCCTCGGGCTCAAGCTCCTCGGGAGGGTTCATCTCACCGGTGACCCGATCTCTATACGTCACCTCGCCGTACGGGATGCGCTGGTACCCGATCACCGGCGGCTACTACATGCACCGGGGGGTGGACCTTCGGTCCAGGTGCGGTGAGGCGCAACGATCGGTGGCCTCCGGCACCGTCGTCGGAGTTCGCCCGGCTGCGGGCAACGGTACCCACGGCAATCAGGTTCTGGTTAACCATGGGTCGATCGGCAGTTATTCTTATGTCAGCGTCTACAACCATCTGTCCAGGTTCGCGGTCAAGGCGGGTCAGCGGATCTCACAGGGTCAGGCCATCGGCTACACCGGAGCCACCGGCAATGTGACCGGATGCCACGTGCACCTGGAGTTGTGGCGCAACGGTTCCACCGTGAACCCGCTGCCGTACATCTCCTAGCACAGAGAGCCAGAGTTGTGAGCAATGTCAAGGGTGGTGCCAAGAAGCGGAAGCTGCCGGCAGGTACCGACCCCAAGACGGTGAAGTCCGTCGTCGCTCGCAACAAGAAGGCACGGCACGACTACCACATCGATGACACCTACGAAGCCGGGCTGTCGCTGACGGGTACCGAGGTCAAGAGCCTGCGCGCCGGCCGAGCCTCACTGGTGGACGGCTGGGTCGCCGTCGACCGTGGTGAGGCGTGGTTGGAAGGGGTGCATATTCCCGAGTACACCGAGGGAACCTGGACCAATCACGCGCCCCGCAGACGCCGCAAGCTGCTGCTGCATCGAGCCCAGATCGACAAACTCGCCCAGGCAACCCGTGAGAAGGGGCACACCATCGTGCCGCTGGAGCTGTACTTCATCGCCGGGCGCGCGAAGGTGGAGATCGCCACGGCGCGCGGCAAGCAGGAGTGGGACAAGCGCGAGACATTGCGCCGCAAGCAGGATGAGCGTGAAGCCCAGCGCGCCATGGGAGCACGCCGTCACCTCTAGTCCGGTGTAGCGGGAATGAGCTGGGGGTCCCGCGGGTTGAGCAGGTACCATGGTTGCCGCGGTTGAGCGAGAGCGACGCCGTGTTTGACAACTCAATAGGGGGTGATCGGTTTCGACGATGGTTGTCGTTCCAGGAGAAGCGGGCCGAGGATGCAAGGTCATCTCGTTAACGCTCTTTGCAAACCAATAGGTGCCGATAACAATCGCACCGACTTCGCCCTCGCTGCCTAAGCGAGCCCCGAAGTCTGTCAGCCCGGGATAGCTCTCGCCCCGGATCCTGGCATCATCTAGAGAGCCACTGCTCGTAGCCCTCGTCATCGGGGCTGCGGGGACTTCCAGGTGACTGGGCCTGTCAGCGTCTTGTCTGCGTGAGCGCTGGGGCCGAGAAAATCGCAAGCAGACTGCGCCCGGAGAAGTCCTGGTTCCGCACTATCGGACGCGGGTTCGATTCCCGCCACCTCCACTGATGACCCCACCTGGGGCTCGAAGTACCAGCCCTGCCCTCGTGATTGCTGGGCAGGGTTGCTTCGTTTGATTCAGACCGATCTCGGGGTGAGGTTGGTCGGGTCGAGGATGGTTTCGCAGACGCCGGTGAGGGTGATCTCGGTGAAGAACGCTTGGTTGCGCCTCCGGCCGCCTA
>JBKDZO010000038.1:0-1875 GCA_047971285.1 Beutenbergiaceae bacterium
CCGAACAGGATGTCCCGGTCGAGATCGCGAACGGCGTCGCTACGGTTGAGGTGCCATTGATCGACGTGCTGGAGGTGGTGCACCTGAACCTGGAAGGACCACCCATTCCGTAGGGCGGACCCCTGTGTGGTCCGCCGCACGGTCGACTTTTCCTGTCATTCCGAGGCGAAGCCGAGGAATCTGGTCAAACCGGCGTTCGGTCGATGCCGGGCGGGGCAAGCTCCGCAACCCTACCGTCTATCATCTGCTCCCAAGGAGATCGAGCCTGTCTCACATTCACGGCACGAAGGGATCGACACGGCGGCAGCCGTGCGGGTTAATTCCTTCAGTGTCCGTCCCGGTTCTACCGCCATGCACGAGGGTGTCCGATGCCCCAACGCCCCTTTACCCGAGAGCAGGTCTTTCTCCTGCCACCCCGGCTCGATGAGTGGATCGGTCCCGATCATCCCGTCCGGCTCGTTGCTGCCTGGCTGGAGGATCTGCCAATGGACACCTGGTCCGCAATGGGGATCGACCTGACGCCATCGGCGCGGGGCGAAGCCCGCTACGCCCCGCAGGCGTTGCTGGTGATCTGGGTCTACGGGTTCATGGTTGGGGTTCGCTCAACGCGCGCCCTGGAGACGGCCTGCCGGGACCAGCTTCCCTTCCGCTGGCTCAGCGGCAACCAGACACCGGACCACAACACGCTCTCCCGCTTCTACCGGCTGCACCGGGACGGCTTCCACCACCTCTTCCACGCCAGCATTACGTATGCCGTGCGTCACGACCTGCTTGATTGGGGGCTGCAGGCGGTCGATGGAACCAAGCTCTGGGCGGATGCCAGTGGGGACCGGATGCTGGATGCGGCGCAGCTGGCCCGGGTGGCGGCACGCGTGGAGGCGGAGATCGCCCGGCTCGAGGCAGGGGTGGAGGTGTCCGAAGTGGCAGCGCCCGAGGCTCCCGCGAGTCCGGGGACGTTCCGGCACCGTACGATCCGGCTCCCGCAGCGTCGTCAGGACCTGCAGGCGTTGCGGGATCGCATCCAGCGAGCCCAGGCACGGCTTGCCGAGGGCCGCACCAAGGGGAACCTGACCGATCCCGATGCGCACCAGATGATGGCGCAGGGCGTGAATCGTCCCAGTTACAACGCCCAGGCTGTGGTGCGTCCGCTGCAGGATGGTGGCCGACTGATCGTCGCCATCGATGTCCGGACGCGCGCCGACGATCACGAACTCCTGCCCGACCTGGCCCTCCAGGCAACCGTGCGCTGTGAGCAGCCGGCGGCGGTCACCGTGGCAGATGCCGGCTATCACAGTGGGGCGGTGCTGACGGCCTGTGCCGACACCAGCCTGCCGGTGGTCATGCCGAGTCCGATGCGCCACCGGGATGCCGGTCCCTATGGGGCTGAGGCGTTTCGCCATGACCCGGCAACCGACACCCTGACCTGTCCGGAAGGGATCGCCTTGCGCCGCTGGCGAAGCCACAAGGCGAGCGAGGTGCGCTATGGAGCACCGGTCATCGCCTGCCAGACCTGTCCGGCCAAGGCGGCCTGTTGTCCGACCAGCACCCGAGGCCGGGTGATCGTGCGTTCGGTCCATCATGCGGTCCTTGCCCGGCATCGGGCACAGATGACGCGGCCAGACTGCACGACGCTGCACCGGCGACGGAAGGGGATGATCGAAGGGGTGTTTGGGACGCTCAAAACGCGGCATGGTGGACGACGATGCCTGCTGCGCGGGCTGGCGAATGTCCAGGCGGAATGGACGTTGCTGGCAACCGCCTTCAACCTGCAGACCCTGGTGCGCCATGGGCTCGGGAAATCGCTGGGCACCGGAGTCGGCCCAACTGTCCGAATCGGTCTGGCCGGGACGTCGGGGGCGTCGCCACTCGTCTGCC
>JBKDZO010000039.1:0-34389 GCA_047971285.1 Beutenbergiaceae bacterium
AGAAGGAGCGCGAGCACGCTCTGCGCCGTCTCGGTTGGACCATCATTCGGGTGACATACCGCGACTTGAAGGACACCGTCGCGTTGATTGGGCTGGTGCAGCGAACCCTTGCCGCGGCCACACGTCGGCCCCTCCCCACCCTCCGCTGAGTTCCCACCCTCCGCTGAGGTAGTACTCCTGCGCTGAGGTAGTACGTCCGGCGTTACTACCTCGACGCGTGCGTACTACCTCAGCGTCACACCCGACTCACCGTCACACCCCACCAGCAGCGTCACACCCAACCAGCAGCGTCACACCCAACCAGCACGGTCAGGCCAGCACCGCCGGTCGCAGCACCACGACTCCGGCGAGGGGCTGGACTGCGGGTTCAGGCGGCCCCTGTCGCCGCGAGCGCGGCAGCCTCATCGAGAACCGCGATCAGGTTCTCGACATCATGCCCGAACCGGCCCAGGAACAGCCCGTCGACCGCATGGCCGAGCTCGGTGAGCAAGCCAGGACCGGCCGAACCGCCGTAAATCACCGCGGAGCCGGCCCGGTCCGCCAGCCCATCGAGGGCTGCACGCAGCGCCGTGGTGACTGCGGTGATGTGCTCAACCCCGGCAGGCTCGGGAGCACCGATCGCCCATACCGGTTCATAGGCGACCGTGACTGGGCCTGCCGGTGCGCCGGCCAGCGATGCGTGCAATTGCGCCACAACCTGGGCACCGGCCTGCTGCGGATCGAGCAGGTCGGACTCGCCCACGCACAGCACCGGCCGCAATCCGGCGGCCAGCGCGGCGCTCACCTTCGCTGCCGTGATCTCATCGGTCTCCCCGAACAGAGCCCGGCGCTCGGCATGGCCGATCTCGGCCAGCTGCACACCCACCTCGGCGAGTTCTGCTGCCGTGACCTCCCCGGTATAGGCGCCGGGCTCGAACTGGGAAACATCCTGGGCGCCGACAGCCACCGGCGTCCCCGCGAACGCGCGCAGTGCGGCCGGAATCTGCAGGTAGCTGGGGGCGATGAACACGCTGACCTGACCGGTTGCGACCGCCGGCAGCGTCCCCGCCCGCTGGGCCACGTGGTCCAGCCAGGAACTGGCATGAGCGGCCGAGAAGTAGGTCTTCAGGCTCATTCCGACGGTCACCGGAACCGATACAGCAGTCAACGCAGGGTCCCCCGCTCAGAATTCGGCCAGAACACGGCCGACGACCGTGGCGATCAACGCCAGGGACACCGCTCCCGGGTCGGGTGTGCCCACCGAGTGCTCACCGTGCGTGCGAGCCCGGCCCAACCGGGGAAGCAGGTCGGCGGTCGCCTGCGCGGCAGTGCTGGCTGCCTGCGCCGCCACGGGCCAGGCATCGCGCAGCCTGGCACCGGCAGCGACCTGCTCGGCAAGGCTCGTGCTGAACGGCACCAGCGCATCCACCAGGGTCTTGTCTCCGACTTCGGCCTTGCCGTATCTGGTGACACCCTCGCGACCGGCGGCCACCCCGGCGACCACGTCCGCCGAACTCGGACGGCCGGTATCACCCAGGTGTTTCGCGACCCCCTCCAGGATGACCCCCCAGAGCACCCCGCTGGTGCCGCCCGCCTTGTCGGACCACGCGTCTGCTGCCCGCGTGAGCACAGTCTGCGCTCCGGCGCCCGCCTCATGCGCCGACGTCGCCGCGGCCAGCGCCGCATGCGCGCCGCGTTGCATACCGATGCCGTGGTCGCCGTCCCCGGCTATCGAGTCGATCCGGCCCAGTTCCTCGGCATTCTCGTCGATGACGGCGACAATCGCCGAGAGCGCCGAGGTCACCGTGCCGGCCACCGCTCTGGACGACTCGTCGGAATCCGGGATGGCCTGGGTCTGTTCGTCCTCGCCGGTGACCTCAGAGCTGACCCGGGCCGCCGGGGTGACCGATCCACGCCGGTACGCGGGGCTATCGACCGGGCGCTGCCACAACTGTTCCAGTTCATCGTCCAGCCAGTACAAGGTCAACGATGTGCCCGCCATGTCGAAGGAGGTGCAGTACTCACCCACATGGGGGTCGACGACGACGATCCCGGCTTGCTCCAGCAATTGCGCGATCCGCCGGTAGACGACGAACATCTCTTCGTACTTCAGCGATCCCAGACCGTTGAGCACCGGGATCACGCGGGCGCCTTCGACCTGGCCGACCCCGTCCGGGATCTCGGCCGGATCCAACAGCGTGGCGACCAGTTGCTCGGCCAGTTCGTCGGCACTGGGTATGTCGACCTCGTCGATCCCCGGTTCGCCGTGGATGCCCAAGCCCACCGCCATCCGCCCATCGGGGACCGAGAACAGTGGGGATGCCTCCCCCGGCAGGGTGCAACCACTGAAAGCCACGCCGAATGAACGGGTCCGCTCGTTGGCCTTCTGCGCCACCTGCACCACGGCGTCGAGCGCGTAGCCGGCCTCCGCCGCGGCGGCAGCCGCCCGGAACACGGTCAAGTCACCGGCGATCCCGCGCCGCTTGTGCTTCTCCGAGACCGGTGCGGACTTCACGTCGTCAGTGACCAGCACGGTCTGAGCATTGATGCCCTGCTCGACCAGCCGTTCTTGCGCCGCATTGAAGTTCATCACGTCGCCGGCGTAGTTGCCGTAGGTGAGCAGTACCCCGCCATCGGCCGCGGCGGCCCGAGCGACCGAGAACACCTGCTGTGCCGAGGGCGAGGCGAACAGATTGCCCATCGCGGCTCCGTGAGCCAGGCCCTGACCAACCAGGCCGGCAAACGCCGGGTAATGCCCGGAGCCACCGCCGATGACGACCGCGACCTGCTCGTCCGGGGAGACCGTGGACCGCACCACCCCTCCGGGCACCCGGCGCACATAGCGACCGTTAGCGGCGACGAAGCCGTCGACCATCTCGTCGGCGAACTCTGCTGGCACATTCCACAAGCGCGTCATCACGACCCCATTCGGATAGCCCACCAAAGCATGCAGTCTATGGCGATGCCGACGTTGGAAACCGGGAACGATGTCCGACGTTGGCACGACAGATCAACCAATGCCGCCAAGCTGTCCGGCGATACCAAGGCCATCCCGGCGTCATCAAGAGCAGCCGCTCAGGACGACGCAGACCCGGTCTGCTCAACGGGCGGCTGCGGCAACGTCAGCACAGCGCGCACCCCGCCGCCGGTCGCCCCGGCGAGCTGAACATCACCGCCCTGTTCCCGGGCCAGTTCCCGCGCGATCGCCAGGCCGAGGCCGGACCCGCCGGCATCCCGCTCCCGGGCTTCCTCCAACCGGACGAACCGCTCGAAGACCCGTTCCCGCTGCTCCGGTTCGATACCTGCGCCGTCATCCTCAACCCACACGCATCCGTCGTCGATCAGGATCTCGACTCGCGACCGCGCATGCCGGGCGGCGTTGCTGACCACATTGCGCAGGATCCGGGCGACGGCACCCGGGTCCCCTTCGGCTCGACCGGTACCGGTCAGGCTCACCTGCAGCTCGGATGCAGATACGGATGGAGCTGCCAGCGCGATGTCCGCATTCGCCAACCCGAGCGCTTCCACCACCTCCCGGGCGAGGTTGACCAGGTCGATGGGCTGGCTGCGCAGCGGGCGGCTACCCACCCGCGCCAGCAGCAGCAGATCCTCCACCAACACCTGCAGCCGCAGCACATCGGCCTCCAGGTCCGCCAGCAACTCCGGTTGCGGGTATGCCTGAGGGTGACGCTGCGCCACCTCCAGTGCGGTCGATAGTGAAGCCAGCGGCGAGCGGAGTTCGTGCGCTGCATCGGCCACGAACGACCGCTGCCGCTGGGCGGCAGCACGGGCTGCGGATGCGGCGGCCCGCTCACCATCGGCGGTCGTCTGCAATCGATCCAGCATGGCATTAAGTGTCTGCGCCAGCGCCGCGAGCTCGCCGGTCTGCGGAACCGGCAGCGACCCCGGCCCACCGGTGGCGGCAACCTCGTCCGCCGCGGCACGCAGATCCTCGACCGGTCGAAGGGCCCGGCCGAGCACCAGCCACACCACCAATGCCAAGCCCAGAGCCAAAACCGGGAAGACCAGGGATAGCAACAGCGTCAGGGTGCGCTGGGTCTGCCTGACATCGGCCAGCGGCACGGCAGCGGCGATCACCACCCCGTCAGCGGCGATGGCTTGCCAGCGCTGCGGCAGATCCGCCCGCGGCACCTGCACCGTGGCCACGCGCGCCGGGCTGGCATATGGGCTATTCAACGTCTGCACGCTGACCCCGTCCGAGCCTGCTACCCCGGGCAAGTCGGCCGCGATGATCGGGAGCGTCACCGAGGCGTTGCTCGAGGTCGCCAGCACCTGACCATCGGCATCCAGGATCTGCACCACCTCGCCCGGAGCGAGGACCGCGAGGCTGTCGGGGATCCGATCCGCGACCAGGAGCGCATGAACCGTCTGCACCCGGGTCTGCACTGCCTCATCCAGCGCGGCGATGCGCTGGGCGGTCACCATCCGCACCAGCAGGGCGGCTCCGACAGTCAGTGCCACCACCAACGCCCCCACCGTGACCAAGGTCAACCGGCGGCGTAGCGTCGGCGGGCCGTGGCGGGTCATGGCCTACTCATCCAGCGACCTGGTAGCCGGCCCCACGGACCGTCGTGATCGCCTCTCGCCCCAGTTTGCGCCGCAGGTACCCGACGTACTGCTCCACGACGTTCGGGTCCTCGCCATCCCACACATGATCGAGCAGTTCGACCTTGCCCACCACCCTGTCGGCATGTCGCATCAGGTACTCCAACAACGCGAATTCCCGCACCGTCAGCTCCACCGGGTCTCCGTCGAGGGTGACGCTGCGGCCACCGGGGTCCATGCTGATCCTGCCTTGCCGCACGATCACCGGCCGGGGCGGGGCGGCCCGGCGTGTCATCGCCCGGATCTTCGCCAGGAGCACCACGAAGGCGACCGGCTTGACCAGGTAGTCGTCGGCGCCGAGGTCCAACCCGTCGGCCACGTCGTAGTCGCCGTCCTTGGCCGACAGCATCAACACCGGGGTCCAGATCTGGTCCGCGCGCAGCGCCGCGACGACGTCGTAGCCGTTGCGTCTGGGCAGCATCACATCCAGCACGATCACGTCGTAGGAGCCGAAACGTGCCAATTCCAGGCCACGCTCGCCGTCGTGGGCAACGTCCACGACGAAACCCTCGGCAGTCAATCCGCGCCGTAACGGCCGCGTCAACGAACGCTCATCGTCCACCAGCAGCACCCGCATACCGATCAGCATCTCATCGCCCCACCCGCCCGTGGGCGGCTCGCCGCTCGTCCCTCTCAGCAGGTTCTCAGGTCGGGCACAGCAAACCGAGCATCGGCGTTCAGCTCTGCTAGACACTCTCCGCTACGCGGGCGACACCTGGTCGCCAACCACGGACATCGATCCGCTAAATCCGCTTTTTTCCGGGCCCTGGCACGGCGGAGCGCACCCGATGGTCAGGTAACCGTTTAGTAACACTGCACATTTCTCTTGACCCAAGTACACCCACGGCGTACAGTCCTGCTGAACGCTCAATGGGGAACGATGCGAAGGGGTTCGCTGTGGTCTTTGTCGCGCAGCAAGTGCTGAACGGACTCAGTTTCGGCGCTCTGCTCTTCCTGCTCGCGAGCGGGTTCACGCTCGTGTTCGGACTCATGCGCATCGTCAACCTCGCGCATGGATCGTTCTACATGGTCGGCGCCTACGTGGGCGTCGCGACCATGGCTGCCACCAGCAATCTCCTGGTCGCGATCATCGTCGGGGCGGTCGCCGTCGGTGCGCTCGCGTTCATCACCGAGACCACCCTGCTCCGCCGCACCCGCGGTCAAGATATGCCCGAAGTGCTGCTCACAGTCGGTATTTCGTTCGTGGTCGCGGACCTGTCCCTGGCATTCTTCGGCGGCGACCCCAAGACCTTGGCGACACCGACCTGGCTGGTCGGCAGCACCGACCTGGGCCCGTTCCCCTACCCCACCTACCGGCTGTTCGTCATCGGCATCACCGTCCTGGTCGGCATCGGGCTATGGCTGATGCAGAGCTACACCCGCACCGGTGCGATCGTCCGCGCCGGCGTCGACGACCGCGAGATCGTCTCCGCCATGGGCATCAACGTCCAACGCGTGTTCACCGCAATGTTCATCTTCGGCGGCGCGCTAGCCGGAATGGCCGGCGTGGTGGGAGCGGGCATCCTCAGCGTCCGGCCCGGCGTGGATACCGACGTGCTGCTCTACGCCCTCGTGGTCGTCATCATCGGTGGCTTGGGATCCATCAAGGGTGCAGCGGTTGGCAGCGTGCTCATCGGCCTAGTGGACGCATTCTCCAAGGCCTACATACCCGACCTCGCCTACTTCACCATGTTCGCACCGATGGCCTTGGTGCTGGTCATAAGACCGACCGGCCTGTTCGGAAGGGCTACGACATGATCTCCATCGTCCGCAAGTATCCGGTGCGCATCACCCTGGCGGCAGCCGGCATCATCCTGCTCTTCGTGCTGCCCTACCTGACCAGCAGCTACGTCATATCGGTTGCCGGGCTCGCCCTGATCGCCGCCATCCTGGCCGGCAGCGTCAACCTCCTGGCCGGCAACGGCGGCATGGTCTCGGTGGGGCATGCGGGTATCGCCGCCGCAGCGTCCTACGGAGTGGCGTGGAGTCATCAGAACGGGTACGGCTACGCCGCCCAGCTGGGAATCGCGATCCTCGTCACCCTGGTGGTCTCCGCGATATTCGGCATCACGTCCATGCGTACCCAGGGCATCTACTTCCTCATGGTGACCCTCGCGCTGGGGATGACGGTCTATGGCCTGGCGTACCGGCTGTCTCCGATCACGGGCGGCGACAACGGCATCTCGGGCATTGACCGGCCACCGTTCGCCGAACAGTACTGGGTGTTCCACTGGGTCGTCGTCGCGGTGTTCCTGCTCTGCCTGCTGGGCCTGTGGGTGGTGTCGGTTTCTCCGTTCGGTACGGTGCTGCGCGGCATCCGCGACAGTGAGAGCCGGATGCTCAGCCTGGGCTACCAGATCTCCAACTACAAGTTCGTCGGCATGATGATCTCCGGCTTCTTCGCCGGAATAGCCGGCATCCTGTCGGTCTGGCACAGCCAGTTCGTCAGCCCGCCCTCGGCAGGGTTCATGCGCTCGGCGCTGACCCTGGTGATGGTCGTCCTCGGAGGCCTCGGCACCACGCTCGGACCGCTGATCGGGGCCACCGTCGTCATCTGGATCGAACACGTGCTCAGCACCGACGTCGAACGGTGGCCCACCCTGCTGGGTCTGGTCTTCGTGTTGGTGATCCTGTTCGCACCGCGCGGCGTCATGGGCGCCGTCAGTTCGGTTCGACGTCGGCTGGCCCGAGGTCGAGGGCAACCCGGCGAGAGTCCACCAGAGCCCGATACCGAGCCCACCCAAGATTCCGAAACCGCATCCAACTAGAGAGGAAAGTTCATGCACACGACATTGCGTCGTAGCCCGCGCGTGGCTGCCATCACGCTGGCAGCTGCTGCGGCACTTGTGGTCGCGGCTTGCCAACCGCCGGCCGGTGCCGAAGACGAAGAATCATCAAGTTCCGACGACGGCAGTTCGGAGAACGCCGACGGCGGCACCTTCACCGTCGGCCTGATCGGCCCGATGACCGGGGCGGTAGCCAGTTCCGGCCAGGAGATGCAGCAGGGCTGGGACCTGTATTGGGAGATCAACGGCAACGAGGTCAATGGGATTACCGTGGAGACCCTCGTCGAAGACGACGCCGGAGTCCCCGAGACCGCCCTGAGCAAGGCGACACTGTTGGTGGAGTCGGAGAACGTCGACCTCATCGTCGGCCCATTGCAGTCACACACCGCACTCGCCGTTGCTGCCTACGCCAGCGAGGCCGGGGTACCGAACTTCGAGGCGGTCTCCGCCGCCGACGACCTGACCCAGCGGTTGCGCAACGACTACGTTCTGCGCACCGGTTCCATGGGCGGCAGCCAGGTGGCGTTCGTCGCCGGCGACTGGTCGCTCAGCGAAGGGCACCGCAGCGCCATCACGCTGTGCCCGGACTACGCCTACGGCTGGGAGAGTTGCGCGGGCTTCGTGTCGACGTTCACCGAGGGCGGCGGCGAGATCGTCGATCAGCTCTGGGTGCCCAACGGCACGGCCGACTTCAGCCCCTACATTTCCCAGATTCAGGCCAGTGGCGCCGACATGGTCTTCGTCACCCTCTCCGGTGGCGCGGACGGACCAAACTTCCTCGGATCCTTCAACGACTTCGGCGTCGGTGAGGACATCGCGCTGCTGATGAACGGCTTCTCATCCGACCAGGCCACCATTCGCGCCATGGGCGAGAGCGTGCTGGGCATCAACTCGGTGAACTTCTGGGTCGAGGGTCTGGACACCCCCGAGGTGAACGAACTGGTGGATGCCTACTCCGAGGCCTACGACGGCAACCTGCCCTCGACCAACGTCGCCGGTGGTTACACCACCGCCATGGTGGTCGCGGCGACTCTGGAGGAGGTCGGACTGGTCGGCCCGGAGGAGTTCGTGGCTGCCGCTCGCGGCCTGAGCCTGCCGGCCACCCCGTACGGACCGCTGGAGTTTGACGAGTACAACAACGTCGTGCTGCCGGTCTATGTCCGGGAGATCGTGGAGATGGACGACGGAACCATCCGGAACGTCGCCATCGAGACCTACGACGAGGTCAGTCAGTTCTGGACCTATGACCCGGAGGAGTTCCTAGCCGGCGATCCCTTCAGCCGCGACAACAACGGGCAGCGCTGACATGAGTGGTGACGCGCCCGCAGTGCTAGTGCTGGAGGACCTCGTGATGCGCTTCGGTGGCGTGACGGCGGTCGACGGCATCAGCCTGAACCTGGGTGCCTCCGAACGACTGGCCGTCATCGGACCGAACGGGGCAGGCAAGACCACCCTGTTCAAGATGATCGCTGGCGATCTGCAGCCCACGTCGGGGCGCGTCACCCTCTTCGGCGACGACGTGACCCATCGGCCCGAGTTCCGTCGGGCACGCATGGGCCTGTCTCGCACCTTTCAGATCTCCAACCTGCTCGCCGACGTTTCGGTGCTGGACAACGTGCGACTGGCCGCACAGGCCGGAACGCCGGTGAGCAGGCGTTTCTGGTGGCCGCAGACCAATGACGACAGCACCCAGGAATCCCTCCGGGTGCTGTCGGATGTGGGCCTGGACGGCCGGGCTCAGGACACTGTCGCCGACCTATCACACGGTGAGCAGCGCCAACTGGAGATAGCGATGGCGCTGGTGACCAACCCTCGGCTCCTGCTGCTGGACGAACCGGCGGCAGGGCTGAGCGGAGCCGAGCGCCAAACGTTGCGCCGGCTCCTGACCGAGCTGCCTCGCGACCTGCCGTACCTGCTCATCGAGCACGACATGTCGATCGCACTGGAGTTCTCCGACCGGGTGCTGTGCATGGACAACGGCAAACCGGTCATCCTCGATACCCCCGAGGCGGTGCGCGAGGACCCAACGGTCAAGGCGATCTACCTGGGACGGAGTGCAGCATGATGCTGAACGTCGCCGGCCTGCACGCCGGCTATGCCACCGCCGGAGTGCTCTACGGCCTCGACCTCACCGTCGATGCCGGTGAGACCGTGGCTGTTCTGGGCCGCAACGGAATGGGCAAGACCACCCTGGCGCGGGCCATCTGCGGCCTGACCCCGCCCACCATCACGGCAGGAACCGTTGAGGTAGCGGGCCAGGACGTCACCTCCTGGCCATCGCACAAGATCTCCCGGACCGGCGTCGCGATCGTTCCCCAAGGGCGGCGCGTCTTCGGCAGCCTCACGGTGGAGGAGAACCTCAAGGTGGTCAGTCGTCCGCCGCTGACGAACAACCAGGACGAGGCCATTGAGATCTGGACGCTGGAGCGGGTCTACGAGTTCTTCCCCCGGCTCGCCGAACGTACCCGGGAGTTCGCCCGATCTCTATCCGGAGGTGAGCAATCCATGCTCGCCATCGGCCGCGCACTGATGACGAATCCGCGGTTGCTGATCATGGACGAACCATCCGAGGGCCTGGCTCCCAGCGTGCTCGATGTCATCCGAGACCGGCTCAGCGAACTGGCCGACTCCGGACTCTCAGTCCTGGTCGTGGAGCAGAACGTAGACCTGGCCCTCGACCTCGGCGACCGCATGTTCATCCTCGGCGAGGGCGGAACCATCGCCTGGTCCGGGAGCGCCGAGGAGTTGCGGGCGGACGATCAGGTCATGCACGACAACCTCGGGGTCTGAGGCCCGAAATAACACGAAACAACCGAACGGACGAATCCTCGATGACTCAGAACCTCGTTGCAGGGCTGAAGATCCCCACCGACCTGTTCATCGGTGGCGCGAACCTCAGCTCCTCGGATGGATCACGATTCGACGTGATCGACCCAGCCACCGGAGCAGCCATCGCCAGTGTGGCCAACGGCACCGAGCAGGACGCCCTCGCCTGCGTCCAGGCCGCCGCCGATGCCGGCGCATCCTGGGCGGCGACGCCACCGCGGGAACGGGGTGAGATCCTGCGCCGGGCCTTCGAGCTGATGATCGAGCGCGAAGAACAGATCGCCGAATTGATGGTCCGGGAAAACGGCAAGGCCTTCGCCGACGCCCTCGGGGAAACACGCTACGCGGCCGAGTTCTTCCGCTGGTACAGCGAAGAAGCCGTACGCCTGTCCGGGGAACTGGCGACCGCGCCGTCGGGTAGCAACTCGATCATGGTGATGCGTCAGCCGATCGGGGTGTCGCTGCTGATCACCCCATGGAACTTCCCCGCGGCCATGGCCACGCGCAAGATCGGCCCGGCGCTGGCGGCCGGTTGCACGGTGATCCTGAAGCCGGCATCCGAGACACCCCTGACGGCCTTGGTGGTAGCGGACATTCTCGAACAGGCCGGAGTTCCGGCCGGCGTGGTCAACGTGCTGCCATCGCGACGTAGCGGTGCTGTCGCGGGTGCCATCCTGGCAGACGAACGGGTGCGAAAGCTGTCCTTCACCGGTTCCACCGAGGTGGGTCAGATGCTGCTGAAGACCGCGGCGGATCAGGTGATCTCCTGTTCCATGGAACTGGGCGGCAACGCGCCCTTCCTGGTCATGGACGATGCCGACCTGGACCTCGCTGTGGACGGCGCCATGATCGCGAAGATGCGCAACGGCGGCGAAGCCTGCACCGCGGCCAACAGGCTGTACGTCCACTCCTCGGTGGCGCAGGAATTCTCCGACCGGCTCACCCAGCGGATGCAGGCCCTGGTGCTGGGCCCGGGCGTCGACCGGGCCACCGATGTCGGGCCACTGGTCAATCAGGCGGCGGTGGACAAGGTGGACGAATTGGTGCGGGACGCCGTGGGTCACGGCGCGGTCGTGACCACCGGCGGCGCTGCGGTCGGCGAGGCCGGTTTCTACTATGCCCCCACCGTGCTGACCGGGGTCAGGCCGGGGTCGCAGATCCTGTCCGAGGAGATCTTCGGGCCGGTCGCGCCGATCGTGACCTTCGACACCGATGAGCAGGCGATCGCCTACGCCAACGACACCGAGTTCGGGTTGGTTTCGTACGTCTTCACCAATGATCTGGCTCGCGGCCTGCGGATCAGCCAGGCGCTGGATTCGGGAATGGTCGGGCTGAACCGCGGCATCGTCTCGGATCCCGCAGCGCCGTTCGGAGGCACCAAACAGTCCGGGCTGGGCCGTGAAGGCGGACACGAAGGAATGCTCGAGTACACCGAATCGAAGTACATCGCTCTGTCCTGGCAGACCACGCCGTGACCGCTGCCCCGAGGGCCGAATCTCAATAGAAAGGAATCTGACATGGAGAAGCACCAGGAAGGCACGGTCAATCGTGAGGAATGGCACGAGACCGGCTACCCCACCATCGTGTTCGAGAAGGGCACGAGCGTCGGCGAGCTGAAGAAGACCATCTGGGACGCCAGCGAAGACGACATCGACAAGATCCTCGCCGAGTACGGCATTCCAGGTTCGCCGTCGGAACTGGGCATGCCCGGCGCCTACATCCAGACCACGGTCCGGGCGGACGCCGTCAAGAAACGGCAGAAGAACGACGTCGTGCTGGTGCCGATCGGCTCAACCGAGAACCACGGCATCCACGCCAACAACGGGCTCGACCTGTTCATGTGCACCCAGCTGGTGGAGGGTGTGCGCCGGTATACCCGCGACCGCGGCTACGAGGTGTCGGTGGCGATGCCCGCGCTGATCTACGGCGGCCACCCCTATCACCACCTGGGCATGGCCGGCACCATCATCCTGCCGGAGGACACCGTCCGTGAAACGCTGATCTACACCCTGCTGGGGTTGTGGGATGACGGCTACCGCAAGATGATCCTGGTCAACAACCACGGGCACCGGTGGATGCTGGAGTCCGGAATCCAGGAGTTCTTCAAGCGCTACCAGCTGCCAGCGGTGGTCACGCTGGTGGAGTGGCACCGCTCGGTACGCGAGTTCTTCGTCCCCACCGACCGCCCGAACTCCCTGGAGACCCACTTCATCCATGCCGATGAGGCGGAGACCTCCGTGGGCCTGCTGCTGTTCCCCGAGATGATCAATATGGACATCGTGGTGGACTCCCAACCCATCGCCTACACGCTGCAGGGCCACTTCGACAACTCGGTGGACACGCTGCGCCGGCCACACAGCTGGAGCGAGGGTCAGGGCCACAACCACATCGAACGGTTCGCCACCCCCGAGGCGGTCATCGGGCACCCCAGCTACGCAACCGCGGAAAAGGCCAAACGGCCGGTCGCGGCCTTCCTGAAGTACCTGACGCTGATGATCGACGAGATCTTGGAGGACTTCCCCCCGGGCGAGGTTCCGATCGAAGGCTTCACCTTCCGCACCCCGGAGGAGATGGAGCCATACCTGCGCGAACCGATGAGCGAGGGCTGGAAGTCCGTCCACGAGTTGCCCAAGCTCGGCATCTTCGAGCCCTGAGGAAGCGGGTAGCCCAATCATGACTACACAGAGCGACGAGCGCCTGGCCGAGCTCGCCCAGGTGTGCCACCGGATGCGCTATCTGATCGTCGACGAGATCGGCAAGCTCGGAGTGGGCCACCTGGGTGGCTCCCTGTCCGAAGTCGAGGCGCTCGTCGTGCTGTACTACGGCGGGTACCTCCGGGTGGATCCACGCAATCCGCAGTTGGAGGGGCGTGACCGGTTCATCTTGTCCAAGGGGCATTCCGGGCCGGCGCTGTATGCCGTCCTCGCCGATCGCGGCTTCTTCCCGGTATCGGAGCTGCAGACGCTGAATACCTCCGGCACCAACCTGCCCAGCCACCCCGATATGAACCTGACTCCAGGGGTCGATATGACCACCGGCTCCCTGGGACAGGGGTTCTCGGCTGCGGTCGGCGTCGCTACCGCGGCCCGGCTGCGCGCAGACGGAGCCCGGGTATTCACCCTCATTGGTGACGGCGAGTCGCACGAGGGTCAGATCTGGGAAGCCGCACTGTATGCCGGTCATTCCCGGCTGGATAATCTGGTGGCATTCACCGACTTCAATGGGATGACCATCGACGGCACCGTCGAGCAAATCAACGGTCTGGAACCACTGGCGGACAAATGGACCGCCTTCGGATGGAACACCGTCACCGTCGATGGTCACGATCTGGCCGCGGTGGACCGTGCGGTCCGCGAGGCCGTCGCGCACACCGGGCAGCCCAGCATGATCGTGCTGCGTACCACCAAGGGCAAAGGCGTCTCGTTCATCGAAGAGGCCGGAACGTCGAACCACAATATGCCGATCTCGGCCGAGCAGACCGCCGCGGCCCTGCAGGAATTGGGTGCACCATGAGCACGATCGAGATGCGAGCCCAGCTCGGGCAATCGCTCAACGAACTGATGGACACCGACGACCGCTTCGTCGTCGTCAATGCCGATCTCGCCAATGCCAATGGCCTGGGTGGCACGGTGAAGAAGTTCCCCGACCGAAGCTTCAATGTCGGGGTGCAGGAAGCGAACATGGCTTCGTTCGCCGCGGGCATGGCCACCTACGGGTACATCCCGTTCATCGTGACCTTCGCACCGTTCGCGACCCGCCGTATCGCTGATCAGCTGATGATCTCGATCAGCTATGCGGGGACCAATGTCAAGGTCATCGGGGGTGACCCGGGTGTGACCGCCGAACTCAACGGCGGTACGCACATGGTCTTCGAGGACATTGCCATCACCCGGGCCATGTCCGGGCTGACCGTGGTGGAACCCTCCGACGCCGTTCAGCTCGCCTCGTTGCTGCCACAGATCGCGCATCACCCAGGGCCGGTATACATGCGCACGTACCGCAAGAAGGCGCCCGCGGTGTACCAGCAGGGCCAGAGGTTCGAGCTGGGACGAGCCCATGTCGTCAGGCCGGGTCGTGACATCACTCTGTTCGCCAGCGGCATCGAGGTTCACCAGGCGGTCGCGGCAGCAGATCTCCTGGCTGCCGATGGCATTGCCGCCGAGGTCGTCGATATCCACACGCTCAAACCGCTGGACGCGCAAACGGTGGTGCAGTCGGTGCGGCGGACCGGAGCTGCAGTCACCTGCGAGAACCACAACGTGCTGGGCGGGCTCGGGTCCGCCGTCACGGAGGCCACCGCCGAGCACTGGCCGGTTCCAGTGCTGCGGATCGGTTCTCAGGATCGCAAGGGCCAGGTGGGAAAGCTGCCGTTCCTGGTCCAGGAATACGAGCTGACTGCGGAGCACATCGCGGCCAAGGCCGCGCGCACCCTGAAGATCAAGAACGACGTCGGAGCGGGCGCCGCCTGACCGAGGGAGCCGATCCCGGGCCAACCAACGCGCGGTTCTGGTCACCATCCGAACTCGAACGCGCGGTTCCGGTCGCCATTTTGCGCTTTGGCTACCGGAACCGCGCGTTCGGCGGTGGGTGGGAACCGGAACCGCGCGTTCGGCGATGGGTGGGGAGAGCCGGGCCTAGGCGTCGAAGAGTTCGGGGTGGGCTGCCAGGGCAGTGCGGGTGCGGCGGATATGCAGCGCGAGCAGCGCCTCGGCATCCGCGGGTTCGCGGCGCCGGATCGCATCGACGAGCAGGAAGTGCTCGTAGTGGGTGAGATGGCTGGAGGAGATGTTCACCAGGATCGCGAATGCCCGCCGGTAGTGAGCGGTGGAGTTCCACAGCCGTCGCACGGTATCCAGCAGCGAGATGGTGGGCGCGGCGGAGAACGTGAGCATGTGGAACTCGGTATCCAACCGCAGGAACTCCTCCAGCGGTGCGCGCTCCATCGCATGCGCGAGCCGATCCAGATCCACCACCTGATCCTCGGTGAGCAGCGGGATCGACTCCGCCAGCAGCAACGGTTCGATCCGCTCACGCACCTGGTAGGCCTCGGTGCACTCGGCCAGCGACATCCGCGCCACCCAGGCTCCGGTGTTGGCAACCAGGCGCACCAGCCCCTCTGCCTCGAGTTGCCGCAGCGCGTCCCGAACCGGCAACCGGGAGGCCCCGTAGGTCAGGGCGACATCCTGCTGGCGAATACGCGATCCGGGTATCAGGTCACCGGTGAGGATCCGGGTCCGCAAACCCTCGACGATGCGTTGCGATGCCAGGCTGTCCGCTTTCGTGGCCATCTACCTACCTTCCCAGTCAGCCATGTTTGTATCCAACCCCAGCGTACGACAGCAGATTCGGCCCGATTTACTGCAAATCTCTTGCCTATTGTATCCAATGTAGGTACCGTGGTTGCCGGTGGGAGGAGCCGACAATGCCTGAGATCACGCCCTTGGATCCAATGTCGCCCTGGGTCGAACTGCGCACCACTGCGCAGGACTGGGATGAGGCGGACCCAGCGCTATTGACCGACATGCTCGTTCAGGGTCACCTTCTCCGGGCATTCGAGGAGACCGCGCTGGAACTGGCTGCGGCCGGGCTGGTCCACGGACCGCTGCATTCCAGCATCGGACAGGAGGGGGCCGCTGTCGGATCAATCATCACGCTTCGCAGCACCGACGGGGCGGCGGGCACGCACCGGGGCCACCACCAGTTCCTGGCCAAGGCGCTGACCCACGTGCATCCGGGCCGCTGGTCGACCGAACAGATCGTTGACGACGACGTCGAGATGGTGTTGCGCCGAACCCTGGCCGAAGTCCTCGGGCTCTCCCAGGGATTCTGCTATGGGCGGGGCGGCTCGATGCACCTGCAGTGGCGCGAGGCCGGGGCGCTGGGAACCAACGCCATCGTCGGCGGCGGCGTTCCGCTGGCGGCGGGCAAGGCCTGGTCGCAACACCACCTGGGTACCGACGACGTCACCATCGCCTATTTCGGCGACGGAGCCTCCAACATCGGATCGGTGCTGGAATCGCTGAACCTCACTGCGGCATGGAACACCCCGCTGTGCTTCTTCATCGAGAACAATCTGTACGCGGTCTCCACCCATATCGACGAGGTATCGCGGGAGCGGCGGCTCTCGGCACGTGGCCTCGGGTTCGGAATTCCAGCCTGGCAGGTGGACGGCCAGGATGCGCTGGCCGTGCATCTGGCGACGCAACTGGCTCTGCAACAGATGCGAGCGGGCAACGGACCCACCATCATCGAGGCGCAGACCTACAGATACCTGCACCAGAACGGACCGTTTCCAGGCTCAGCATTCGGCTATCGAAGCAAAGCGGAGGAGGCCGCGTGGCGCGACCGGGATCCGCTGGTACGGCTCGCAACCGAACTCAGCCAGCGCGGACACCTCCAGTCCGACGCGCCGATACGCGAGCAGGCGCGGCACGTCATGGCCGAGATCGCCGGCACCATGCTGGAGGCTGACCCCGACGGCAAGCCAGGATCACGCCGGATCGTGCCCGCGCTATGGCCGGATCCCGAGGACGTCAACGCCGGCGTACGCGGAGATGCCAGCGAACTCGCCAAACTCCCGAAGGCCGAACTCGCATCGTTCTCCGGCTCCACCAGCGAGCGGAAGTTCATCGAGGCGGTCAGCTCGGTGATGGCTCGGCGAATGACCAACGATGATCGGATCGTTGTCCTGGGTGAGGACATCCAGCACCTGGGCGGCGGTACCAACGGCGCCACCAAGGGACTGACCGAGCAGTTCCCGGATCGGGTCCTGGGCACACCGATCTCGGAGAACGCCTTCACCGGCATGGGCGGAGGCATGGCCCTGGACGGCCGCATCCTGCCGGTGGTGGAGTTGATGTATGCGGACTTCATGTGGGTGGCCGCCGATCAGGTGTTCAATCAGATCGGCAAGGCCCGCTATATGTTCGGCGGAGAGCACGGCGTGCCGTTGGTGCTGCGCACGAAGGTGGCCATGGGCGCCGGATACGGGACCCAGCACTCCATGGATCCAGCGGGGCTGCTGGCAACATCACCGGGTTGGCGGGTGGTGGCACCGTCGACGCCGTTCGACTACATCGGTCTGATGAACACCGCGCTGGCGCTGCAGGATCCGGTCGTGGTGCTGGAGCATGTCGATCTCTACACCAGCACCGGCCCGGTTCCGGACGACGATCTCGACTACTGCATCCCGGTGGGCGCTGCCGCCACCGTCCGGGAGGGAACCGAGGTCACGGTGCTGACTTACCTGTCGATGGTCCAGCACACGCTGGAGGCCGTGGACCAGACCGGCGTGGACGCCGAGGTCATCGACCTGCGGTGGCTGGACCGGGCGAGCATGGACTGGGACACCATCGCCACCTCTGTCCGCAAGACCAACAAGGTCCTCATCGTGGAGCAAGGGGCACTGGGCACCTCCTACGGCGGTTGGCTGGCCGATGAGGTGCAGCGTCGGCTGTTCGACTACCTGGATGCCCCGATCCAACGCGTGCATGGGTCCGAGGCGTCCCCGACGGTGTCGAAAGTGCTGGAACGCGCGGCCCAGGCACGCACGCCGGAGGTCGCGGCCGGACTGCTGCGGGTGCAGCGGATGGAGGTCTGAGCTCATGGCAACCATCGTTCGGATGCCGGAGGTGATGGCCAATGCCAGCGAGGCCACGATCGCCCGCTGGCTGGTCGACGAGGGCCAGCAGCTCGAGGTCGGCACTGCCATCGCCGACATCGAAACCGAGAAGGCGGTGGTGGAGTTCACCTCGGAGGTCGCCGGTGCCATGGGCCGCCACCTGGCCGCCACCGGCCAGACCGTTGAGGTCGGCGCCCCGATCGCGGTGGTCCTAGCAGCCGGGGAGACCGGAGAGGCGATTGATCTCGCCATTGCCGAAGCCGGCATCGGCGTACCGCAGCCACAGGCCGCGGATCCGGACCCCGCCCCCGCCACTGCCCCGGCTCAGCAGGATCCGGATTCGCCGCCACCGGAGCGACGGATCTTTGCCAGCCCGCTGGCCCGCCGGCTGGCCTCCGAACACGGGCTGGAGCTGGCCGACGTGGCCGGGAGCGGGCCTCGCGGGCGGATCGTACGGCGAGACGTCGACGCCGCCATCACCGCCAGGGATACGGCACCGGCGCACGCGGACCCGGCCCCGGCCCCGGCAGAGCAGGCTGCCGACCTGACCGACCAGGCTCGCCCGATTTCGGCACAGGCAGACTCGGCCGCGCCCTCCCAGCCACAGTTAGTCCCGCTCACGCGCATGCGTCGCACGATTGCCCGCCGGCTGACCGAGTCCAAATCCACGGTGCCGCACTTCTACCTCACGGCGCACTGCCGGGTGGACGACCTGCTGAGCATGCGCCGTCAGATCGTCGACTCGGGCACCAAGGTCTCGGTCAACGACCTGGTGGTCAAGGCGGCGGCCACCGCCCTGACGGAGGTACCGCAGGCCAATGCGATCTGGGCCGGGACCGCCATCGAGCAGTTCACCCAAGCCGACATCGCGGTCGCGGTGGCGACCGACGGCGGACTGATGACCCCTGTGGTTCGGGGCGTGGAGTCGCTGACCCTGACCGCGCTGTCGGCCACGATTGCCGACCTGGCCGCCCGGGCCCGGTCCGGCCGCCTGCGCCAGCCTGAACTCGAAGGGGGTTCGTTCGCGGTCACGAATCTGGGCATGTATGGCACCACCGAGTTCACGGCCATCCTCAACCCACCCCAATCGGGCATCCTCGCGGTGGGTGCCGCCCAGCAGCAGCCGGTGGTGACCGACGGCGAACTCGCCGTGGCCCAGGTCATGACCGTTACCCTCTCCGCCGACCACCGGGTCATCGACGGCGCAATTGCAGCACGCTGGTTGGCAGCATTTCAGGCGGTGCTCGAACATCCATTGACGATGCTCATATAAACTTGCACCAGGGCGTGCGCGTAACCGGCCGATTGGCCGAATATTGACTTTCCGCAATCGCGCTGGGCCCGCGAGAGGAGCACATAGGGGTGGACGCCAACCTCGGAAGCGCCCTGCGCAAGGAGCGACAGCAGCGGGGCCTTTCGCTGCGCTCGGTGGCCGCCGCCACCGGCATCTCGCCCAGCCTGCTGTCACAGGTTGAGACCGGCAAGACTCAACCCTCGGTGGACACGTTGTACGCCCTGGTTAACCACTTGGACGTCTCGGTGGACGAAATCATGGGTACCGGCCGAGTCCGCGAGCCGATACCCAACACTCAGCTGACGCTGCTGTCCCGCAACGCCCCCGACTCCCCGTCGGACTCGGTGGTCCAGCGAGCTGAGGACAACCCGCTCATCGAATTGGAGAGCGGTGTCCGCTGGGAACGGCTGGCCGTCGGCCCGTTTCACGGCGTGGACCCACTGGTCATCACCTACGAACCCCACAACGCGACCTCCGAAGAACACTTGGTCTATCACCGTCACACCGGCATCGAGTACGGCTACGTCATGCACGGTGAACTGGTCGTCAAGTTGGAGTTCGAGACCTACCGGCTGCGAGCCGGCGACTCGATCTGCTTCGACTCCGACCGGCCGCACGTCATGCTCAACGAAACCGACGAAATCACCAAGAGCATCTGGTTTGTCACCGGCCGCAACGGCGCCAAGCCCCCGAGCGGACCGCAGGTGCACTCCGGGGATGGATTGGTAGCCGGAACGGCGGCGGCTTTCGAGGCGATCGACAGCCTCGGACAGCATTCTGACGACAGATCGGATTGACGCACCCAGACCCTCGCCGTACAGTGAGACTGAACAATGGTGTACGTCGTCGAGGAGGAGCACATGGGCACCGCAACGCAGGGCTTCAATGCCGTCGACTGGGAAGCGCGAGTCGACATGGATCGGCTACGCAGCCAGCGGCTAGCTCGGCTGCGGGCACAATTGGAAGCCTCGGATTTGGGCGCACTACTCGCTTTTGATTTCTCCAATATCCGTTATATGACCGCCACCCACATTGGCACGTGGGCGATGGACAAGCTGATTCGATTCGCCTTGATCACACGCAATTCCGACCCGATCTGCTGGGACTTCGGATCGGCCGCAAAACACCACCAGCTGTACAACCCGTGGCTGCAGCAAACCACCATGGAAGCTGACGCCGATCCGCACGAGCCTCATCACGGTGCCGTTCGTCCGCGGGCCGAGGATGGTGCCCGCGCGGGTATCTCCGTCTTGCGCGGGGCCTTCCACCCCGACGCCGGGATCGCTGAGGACGTGGCGAGCAAGATCAAGCGGGAACTGGAGAAGTTCGGACTGCTCGGTGAGCCGTTAGGTGTCGATGTGGTGGAGATGCCGGTCCTGATGGCGATGCAGCAAGCCGGCATTACCGTGGTCGACGGCCAGCAGGTGTTCATGGAAGCGCGCCGGGTCAAGACCGACGACGAGATCACGCTACTGACCCAGGCATGTTCCATGGTCGATGCCGCCTACGACAACCTGTACCAGTTCCTACGTCCGGGCGTTCGTGAGAACGAGGCGGTAGGGCTGGTGGCCAAGACGCTGTACGACCTGGGATCGGAATACGTCGAGGGCGTCAACGCAATCTCGGGGGAACGCTGCTCGCCGCACCCGCACGTGTACTCCGACCGGTTGATCCGCCCAGGAGACCCGGCGTTCTTCGACATCCTGCATTCCTTCAACGGCTACCGGACCTGCTACTACCGCACCTTCGCGGTCGGCTCGGCCAGCCGCGCCCAGCGCGACGCCTACACCATCGCCCGCGAGTACATGGATCACGCGATCTCGCTGGTCAAGCCGGGCGCCACCACCGCCGACATCTGCGCGGTGTGGCCAGCCGCCACCGACTTCGGATTTCCGGATGAGGAGGCCGCTTTCGCGCTGCAATACGGCCACGGCGTGGGTCTGTCGATCTGGGAGAAGCCCATCTTCTCCCGGCTGGTCTCGTTCGACCATCCGGAAGTGCTGGAGGAGGGCCAGGTGTTCGCGCTAGAGACCTATTGGCCATCGGCCGACGGCATCGGCGCGGCGCGCATCGAGGAGGAACTAGTGGTCACCAAGGACGGCGCGGAGTGCATCACCAAGTTCCCAGCCGAGTCGCTGCTGATCGCCGGTGCCCAGAACTACTTCACCGTCGATGGCCCGCTCACGCCCATGCGCAGCGCCCAGTCGCACCAGAACACCACTGTGGGCAGAGGCGAGGGCGCCCCGACCATGGCCAAGCCCGGTGCCCTGCCCTCCTAGCGCGACCGCTACAACTCTGGGCGGCGCGGATCCCACAGCAGGACCTGCGCGTGCTGCTCGTACGCCTTTCCATCCGGAAAGCTGACCAGTTCGAACTGCATGCCCCAGGGCGAGCGGAAGTAGACCCACCGCTGGCCCTGGCTGGCGTTCTTGGACTCCACCGGCTCACCCATCACCTCGACGTCATGGGCGCGTAGGTATGCCACCGCCGCATCCAGGTCATCGACGTAAAAGGCCAGGTGATGGCCACCGAGGTCGCTGTTGCGCGGCTGAGGCCGTTGCCCGTCGGCGGCTTGGTACTCGAACACCTCGAAGTTGGAGCCGTTGGCGAGGCGGTAGAAGTTGAGCTGGCGCATGACCGTACGTGGGTGCACCCCCAGCTGCCGGGCCATGAAGTCGTCCTCGGCTGCGAACGGACCCAGCGAGTAGATCCGCTGCGCACCGAGGATATTGACGAAGAAGTCATCGGCCTGCTGCAGGTCGGGAACCGTGAACCCGACGTGATCGGTTCCGCGTACCCCCGGTAGTGCCATGGCGTTGCCTCCTCGTGCCGGTGTATCGCGGCAGCGGCCAGCTAGCTGATCCGCCAGCCGCGGTCGACGTACAGGTTGGTCGCCGAGACGCCCCGGTTGCGTAGCAGGAACTGCGTGGCGTCCACGACGTCGGTCATGGTGGCCAGCTTGCCACCGGGCGTGCGTGCCTCATAGCCCTCCACCACCCCGGGAGGCTTGGATGCCCAGAACGGGCTGTCGCCGATGATGCCCGGGTGCAGGCCGTTGACTCGGATCGGCGCCAGTTCCAGCGCCATCGTGGTGACCATGCCCTCAACACCGCCGTTGATGGTCGAGACGGTGGTCGAACCGGGATAGGGAGCATCCTTGGCCCGTCCCCCGAACAGCACGATCCCGGTCTCATTCGACGGCTCCAACCGGTCCAGCAGCGCGTGCACCACCTCGGTGTAGCCGATCAGCTTCAACGTCACCAATCGGCGGGCCCGGGCGATGTCATACTCGCGCACGGTGTTCGCGTCCCGCTCGATGGCAGCGAGCACCAGTCCGTTCAACTGCCCGACGCCGGCGAGCTGGGTTGCGACCTGCTCCGGTTCGGAGATGTCCACCGCCACCGCGCTGGCCTGCTCTCCGATCTGCGCGGCGATCTCCTCGGTCCGCGCCTGATCGCGGCCGGTGATGACCACGCGATCACCCTGGGCAACGATGTCCTTAGCAAGTTCCAGCCCGATTCCCGACGTGCCGCCGATAACGGCGAAGGTTTTGCTCATCTGTCCTCCTCCAAGCGTTCTTCCAAGTAAGTCCAATCTCGAACAAAGCGATAGGCGTGCCGCGCCGGCATCTGCGGAGCCTGCGTCTCCAGCCAACGCACGTGCTCACCGACGGCGCTGAACGAATGCACGCATCCGACGCCGGCCCAGGCGATGTCGCCGGGCCCCAGACGGAACTGGTCACCATCGAAGACGGCGTCCACTTCGCCTTCCAGGATCAGGTAGGCCTCTTCCAGCGGATGATCGTGGGGCCCGGCCTTGCCGGTGGCGTCGTATTGCACCATGAACATCGTCGACAGCACCGAGCCGAGGTCGGAATCGACCATGTACTTCAACGTGATGCCGCTGTAGACGAGCAGCGCCGTACGCATGCTGGCGGAGGCGGCCAGCAGTTCCTGGGACTGCCGTCCAGCGTTCATGTGGTCGGCGGTGATATTCCCGAACGACCGGGTGCGGGGGTCGCGGGTATCGACCCGAACCGGCTCCACCTGAGGCAGGTCGGGCACCTGGTAGGTGTCGTAGCCGTACCGCTGCCGCGCCGGGGGTGTGAACAGGTCGACCCACTCCGCCCCGTGTTCACCGACCGCCCGCCAGGCGTGCGGCACTCCCAGGGGGATCAGCCCGTAGTCACCAGCGACCAGGTGCACTGTCGCCTCCGGGGTGGCGAGCACCACCTCACCGTCGGTGATGTGAAAGCTGGACTCGAACGAGTGCACATGCGTGGCGCTGGCGCCACCCGGTTCGATTCGGGTCAGTCCGAAGTCGGAGTGCGCCGCACCATCGTCCTCGCCCACCCCTCGCCACCGGGTGATCCCCACCGCACCGGGAATCAACGGGCCCGGATCGGCGTAGTCGGCCTCCGCCCCGCGCCGCACCACATATCTCGCCATGCCCATCACCCTCGATCCGGCCAATCGTCTCAGACACGATGCTGGTGTTCAGTGTAGCTTAACTCACGGGTGGACTACCGCGCGCGCAACTCAGGAGGCGGAACACGTGCACTGGAAGTACCGGGCTCGTAGGCTATCCCCCACCGTCGGGGTGTACACCGTGACTAACCGTCGTCGAGGAGGATGACATGTCGTCTATTCCGCAGCCTGGCCAACCCATCGTGCTTCGTGGCGGCACGGTCCTGACCCAGGACGCCCAGCGAACCGTACTGCCCAGCGGCGACGTACTCGTCGTCGACGGCAAGATCGCCGAGGTCGGCGTCGACCTCGCTGTCCCCGATGGCAGTCATGAGATCGACGCCACCGGCGGAATCGTCACGCCAGGATTCGTCGATACGCACAGACACATGTGGCAGTCGGCCATGCGTGGCTACGGGGCCGACTGGACCCTGACCCAGTACTTCGTCTGGTACTACCTCGAACACGGCCACAACTTCCGCCCGCAAGACGTCGCGGCGGGCAACCTCATCTCGGCACTGGATGCCATCGAGTCGGGTGTGACCACCAGTGTGGACTGGTCCCACGGGCTGCGCACACCCGAGCATGGTGCCGCCGCCCACGAGGCGCTGGCCGGTTCCCCTGGGCGGTTCGTCCTCGCGTACGGCAACCTCGCCGGTGCACCCGGGGAGTGGACCACCGATCCGGAAGTGCGCCGAGCCATCCTCGCGGCCAGAGACGATTCTCGGCTCTACGGCACCCAGATCGCATTCGATGTTCCGGGGGACGAGGGCTTTCCCGAGCGGCCTGCGTTCGAGTTCGCCCGGGAGCAGGGCCTGCGCATCACCACTCACGCCGGCGTCTGGGGAGCGACCGGTGACGCGGGCATCAAGGCGATGTATGACAACGATTGCATGGATCCGGGCACCATCTACGTGCACGCGGCCACCCTGAGCGAAGATTCCTATCAGCGGATCGCCGCCACCGGCGGTACGGTCTCGCTGGCGACCGAGAGCGAGGACACCTGCGGCCAGGGATATCCACCGGCGACCGCGCTGCGCCGTCACGGAATTCCGGCGTCGCTGTCCATCGATACCAGCGTGTGGATGAGCGCGGACATGTTCTCGGCCATGCGCGCCACCATCAATGCCGACCGGGCCATGGAACACCACACCGCTCACGCCACCGGCGACACCATCACACACGCCTCGCTGCGGTGCGAACAGGTCGTCGATTGGGCCACTCGGGGCGGGGCCGAGGCGATCGGCAAGGCGGATGAGATCGGCAGCCTCGAACCCGGCAAGCTGGCGGACGTGGTGCTGACCAAGAACGACGACTCACCGACCTGGGCTCCGGTCATCAATCCGTACGGCCAGCTCGTCTACCAGGCCTGCCGCGGAGATGTGCACACGGTGCTGGTCGGGGGCGAGGTGGTCAAGTCCGAGGGGCGCCTGACCTCCGGGGATCTTCCCGGGGTACGCACCCAGCTGGAGGCCACCGTCGAGCACCTGCGCTCTGCGCTGGGTGATGACACCTGGGCGGCCGGTATGAACCCGGAGATCCCGGAGTCAGAGGTGCTGTCCAACCCCTACCAGTACCGCCGGTAGACCGATCGGGGACGTTGAGCGGGCTCAGGCCTTCATGGCACGAATGGTCTCCGCCATCGAAGACCAATCGGCGTCGGCGAGGTCCGGGTTCTGCAACGAGCGCTCCAACGAATCCCGGATCACCGCCGCGCTGGGGATCTGCACGCCGCCCTCTGCCGCCGCCTTCTCGGCCAGGGTCAGGTCCTTCAGGCCCAAGGCCAGGCTGAAACCGGCTGGCCGGTACTCGCGATTGGCGATCAGGTTGCCGTAGCCGGTATACGCGACGCCGCTATACAGCGAGGACGTGAGGATCTCCACGAACCGTGGCGCGTCGATTCCCAGGCTCTCGGCGATGCTGCAGGATTCGCCCAGTGCCTGCAATGTGTGTAACAGGTTGTAGTTGACGCAGATTTTCACCGCGTTGGCCCGGGACGGCTCCCCCTCGATGAACCAGGTGCGCTCCCCCATGGCGTCGTAGCACGGGGCCAGCCGCTCGACGGCGGCCTGATCACCGGCAGCGAGGATGTTCAGCGTGCCTGCGGCCGCCTTTTCCGGTCGGCCCAGGACCGGCGAGGAGATGAAGGTGACCCCTGCCTCGGCATGGCGACGCGCCAGCACATCGGCCATCTCCATCGACAGCGACGACATCGAGACATGCACCGCGTGCGGCGGTACCCCTGCGAGCAGGTCGGCGGAGAACACCGCGTCTGCGGCGGCGTCATTGGCGAGGATCGAGAAGACAACTCCGGTTTCGAAGACCTCGGCGGCACTCTCGCAGGCGATCGCCCCGTCCTGCGCTGCTCGCTGCCGTGGCTGCGGCGAGCGATTCCACACATGAACGTCGTGTCCGGCCCCGACCAATCGCCGGGCCATCTGTGAGCCCATCGAACCCAGGCCGATGAAACCAATCTTCATGTCCACGTCCAATCCTCGACTTTTCCGGGGCCCATGGCCCGCTCTGTGCACGCCCGCCGCGCCGGTACCGAAGCTGTGGCGCCTGCCGCGGCCGGAGACTGGCTTCGCGGCGGTGCTACTGGTCGATCATCGCAGTCGTGGGCCGCCACCGCACCGAAACCGGCGCACGGTGGCGGCCCGCCGCGCTACCTCACCAACAGGTCGACGTTCTCTGGTTTGGCCGCCAGATCACCGCGTTCGATCTGCTGAGCAATCTCCAGCACGCGCTGGTTCGCGGGAGCCGACAGTCCCAGCCGGGCGGATTCGGTGACCACCAGGCCATTGATCGAGGTTGCCTCGCTGCGCCGGCCCTTGTCCCAATCCTGCAGCACGGACGTACGCAGGGTGGGAGTGGAGTAGTCGGTCAGGACCCGGTCAAAGAGGTGGTCGGCATACTCGTCCGGATCCAGCAGATCGGCCTCGGTCTCGCCGAAGATCGGCACGATCTTGCTGCCGCTGGCCAGCAGCACCGCTACCGCCTCCCGGCCGCATTTGGACATGAACTCCCGCATTCCAGGCACCTCGGTCGAGGCGTTCAGCGGCATGTTCAGGATCGCCGAGGGCACCAGTTCCGCCGCATTGGCCACCAGCTTGGTCCACTTGGCCGACCGGATGTCGTCAACGACATCGACGTTGCCGGCATGCTTGAGCATGTCCGCGATCTCATGCGCACGCTCTTGCATCTGCGGATCCAGGCCACCGACGCCGAACCAGGAAACGGTCTGATCGGTGTCCCGGTTCACCACCCCCGGCTCGTTCATGTTCGAGGCCACTTCGATGACCGCGCCCAGCGTGCGGTGGGGTCCGACCACGTCGGCCACGTCATCGATGGACATGCCGTTCTGCAACCCGACTACCAGCGCATCATCGGCGAGCACCGGCTTCATCAGCTCACACCCCCAGCGGGAGTCCTGAGCATTCAGTCCGATGAACAGGACATCGAAGGTGTTGCGCACTTCTGCCACTTCGCACAGGTGCAGCATCCGCATCGGTGTCACCGTGGAACCGCCCACGGTATTGACCCGCAAGCCATTCGCCCGGATCGCCTCCACATGCGCCGGCCACTGTTCGATACCAGTGACATCCAGCCCGGCGCGAGTGAGGTCCGCTGCGATCCCCGCCCCGTTCGCTCCGGTTCCCAAGAACGCTATCCGACCCGCCATTGTCGTCGCCTCCTCTGCGTCGGCGCCTCCCTGGGCCGACGCTAAACGCCGCGCATCCCGTGGCCCAACGTTAAGTGAGACTATACATTGTTGAGTGATACGCGACAAGGTGTTCACCGCTGGGTGCGCGCCCCGCTGGTCGTGCCGATCGGTACTCTCAGGCTGCTCTCAGCGAGCACCCGGCACACTGATCGACATGAACAGACGATCCCTTCGCTGGGCCGTTCCCGGAGCCGTCGCCGCAGCCGTGGTGGCCGCCATCGCGATCCCCAGCCTGGCAACCGCAGACCAAACCCCCGACCTGGACGCGCTGGACCCCCAGGAACTGCTGATCGCGCTCGCCGAAGCTGAACCCGCGCCACTGTCCGGCACCGCCGTCTACACCGCGCGACTGGGCCTGCCGGAGTTGACCGGCGAACTGACCCAGGGCGCCGACCCGATGAATCTGCTGGATGGATCCTCCACGATCCGGGTGTGGACCGACGGCGAATCCCGCTCCCGCATCGCGCTCCTGGGCGCCACCTCGGAATACTCGGTGGTGACCGACGGCGAGCAGGCGTGGAGCTACGCCTCCGAAACCAATGAGGTACGCCACATCACATTGGACGCGGCATCGCAACAGCAGTTGGCACAAGCGCAACAGGACCGCGACGCGGCGGCTGCCGCCGGCGACATCCCGACCCCGCAGGCCATGGCCGAGCAGGTTCTGGAGGATGCCGAGCAGTATGCAGATGTGACCATGGCCGATCCGATCATGGTCGCCAGCCGGGCGGCCTACCAGATGGTGATCGACCCCAACACTGCGGACACCCTGGTTGAGCAGATCATCGTGGCCATCGACGGCGAGACGTTCGCACCGCTGTCGGTGCAGGTCTGGAGCACCGAGGATGCGGTCGCCCCAGCCATCGAGCTGGCGTTCACCGACATCAGCTATGAGATGCCCAGCGACGCCGCCCTGGCCTTCTCCACGCCGTCGGGCGCCACGGTCACCGAAAGCGAGATCGACCTTTCCGAGTACGCCGGCACCACGCAGCAGGACCACACCGAAGGCGAGACCCCGGAGGGGGTGACGGTCACCGGTAGCGGGTTCGCCACCGTCGTCGAGAAGGCGGAGGTCGATATCGCCGGCCTGCTCTCGGGCGATCCCAGCGCGATGGCAGACGCCGCCGCTGAGGCCGCTGAGGCCGCTGGCACCGACGGTCCGTCACAGGACATGATGGATGAGTTCGGGGGCCCGGATGGCATCGACACCCAGGCTCTCTACGACGAGCTGACCACTCCCGTCGACGGTGGTCGCCTGCTGACCACCACCCTGGTCTCGATCCTGTTCACCGACGACGGCCGGGTGCTCGCCGGTGCCGTACCGCCCGAGGTACTGCTCTCAACTGCCGGGCTCGCCTGAGTGCCCGGTACCACCACTGCCGACGACGGCGCCCTCGATGACGGGGGCGCCGTCGTCCGCACCCAGCAACTGACCAAACGCTTCGGCAACGGCCAACTCGCCGTCGATGCGGTCGACCTCAACGTTCCCCGGGGTGCGGTGTACGGATTCCTCGGCCCGAACGGCTCGGGCAAGACCACGACGATCCGGATGCTGCTCGGTCTGGTTCGCGCAACCGACGGTAGCGCGAGCGTGCTGGGCAAACCCATGCCGGAATCGGGCACCCAGGTATTGCCGAAGGTCGGCGCACTGGTCGAAGGGCCGGCATTCCAGCCGTACCTGAGCGGCCGCGCCAATCTGCAGCGGCTGGATGCCGTGGATGCCAGTGCCGACCCCCGTACCAGCGCGAACCGGATCGGGCAGGCGTTGGAGCGGGTAGGCCTGAGCGCCGCCGCCAGCAAGCGATACCGGCAGTACTCGCTCGGGATGAAGCAGCGGCTCGGCCTGGCCGCAGCCCTGCTCCGGCCCCGGGACCTGCTGGTGCTGGACGAACCGACCAACGGGCTGGATCCGCAAGGCACCCGAGAGGTGCGCAACCTGGTACGCGAGGTATCCCAGGACGGCGCCACGGTGCTGGTCTCCTCGCACCTGCTGTCGGAGATCGACCAGGTGTGTACCCACCTAGGGGTGATGAGCAATGGCAAACTGCTCGCCCAGGGACCCCGATCCGAATTCACCGGAGCCGGCGGGGACAGGGTTGAGCTGCTGACCACCCCCGACAAGGCGGCGGCCGCCCGGTCGGCGATGACAAAGTTGGGGCTGATCTGCGAGGACGGCACCGGCGAGATCGTGTCCGCCCGGCTGGGCGAGGTCGCCATCGAACAGGTCGCACCGGCCTTGGTCACGGCCGGGGTTCCCGTGCTCGGCCTGAGCACCCAGCAACCCACGCTGGAGGACATCTTCGTCGAGCTCACCGGGGAGGGATTCGATGTCACGCAGTGACAACCCGCGCGGGCTCGGATTCTGGCGATTGCTCACCAGCGAGGTACGACTGGCGCTGGGTCGGCGCCGCACGCAGTTGCTCATGCTGTTGCTGGCCGCCGTACCGGTCCTGCTCGGCCTGGTGCTTGCTGCCGTGCGGGACAGCGACTACTCCGGGCAGGGCCCCGGTTTCATCGACCGGGTCAGCGGCAATGGCCTGTTCCTGGTGATCGCGTCGCTGGTTCTGTGCCTGCCACTGCTGCTGCCACTCGGGGTCGCGATCGCCGCCGGCGACACCATCGCCGGCGAGGCATCCACTGGTACATTGCGGTACCTGCTGCTGGTTCCGGTCAGCCGCGGACGCCTGCTGGCGGCCAAGTCCCTGGCTGCCCTGGTGCTGGTCATCGTGGGAATTGCCGGGGTGACGCTCGCGGCCCTGGTCACCGGGTGGGCGCTGTTCGGGTTCGGCGAGCTGGAGCTGCTCTCGGGGCAGCAGGTCTCCGCCGGAGCGGGACTGTTGCGGATGCTGGGAGTCGCCGGGTACGTGGCGTTGTCGTTGACCGGCTTGCTCGCCGTCGGCATCTTCCTGTCCACGCTGACCGAGGTCCCGGTCGCCGTCATCGCGGCAACGGTCGTGGTCACCGGGATTTCCACGGTGCTGGACTCACTGTCCCAACTGGAGCTGATCCATCCCTATCTGCTGACGCACCATTGGTTCAACTTCGCCGAGTTCCTGCGGATCGAACCGTCCTGGGCGATGTTGCAGGAGGGACTGCTGGTTCAGGCGGGCTGGGTCGCGCTGTTCGGATCGCTGGCCTGGGCCCGGTTCACCACTGCCGATGTCACCTCATAGGGACCGGATCTGCTAGCCCCAGACCAGGCCGCGAGCAGGATCGTTCATGGTGGCCGCCACGTCTTGCAGCACTCGAGATCCAAGTTCCCCGTCCACCAGGCGGTGATCGAAGCTCAGCGCCAATGTGGTGACCTCACGGGGCTTGACCTTGCCCTTGTGCACCCACGGCTGCTTGGTGATGGCCCCCACCGCGAGAATCGCCGACTCACCCGGGTTCAGGATCGGAGTCCCGGTGTCGATGCCGAAGGTGCCGATATTGGTGATCGTGACGGTGCCGTCCTGCATCGCCGCGACCGTGGTCTTCCCGGACCGGGCCGCCTCGGTCAACGAACTGAGTTCGACGGCGAGGTCGCGCAGGCCCAGGCGGTGCGCATCCTTGATGTTCGGAACCACCAGCCCACGCGGAGTGGCTGCGGCGATCCCGAGGTTGACGTAGTGCTTGTAGACGATCTCCTGGGCCTCATCGTCCCAGGCGGCACTGATCTCCGGGTGTCGCCGGATTGCCAGGAGCAGAGCCTTCATCGCGATCAGCAATGGAGTCACGCGGACGTCGGCGAACTCGCGGTCCTGCTTCAGTGCCCGCACCAGCTTCATGGTCCGGGTGACGTCGGTGGTCGTGATCACCGTGACGTGTGGCGCGCTGAAGGCGCTGCTGACGACGGCCTCGGCGGTTCTGCGCCGAACCGACTTGACTGGAACCCGGGTCTGGCGCCCATCGGCGGAGACAGTGCCGCCGTCGAGCCATGGGCGGTCGTCGCCGGGATAGATCACCAGGTGCTCGGGTTTGTCCGCTTCGGCCGCAGCCTGGACATCCTCACGGGTGATGATGCCGCCCGGGCCGGTGCCGCGCACCCTGGTCAGATCCAGACCGAGGTCCTTGGCGAGCTTGCGTACCGGCGGCTTGGCCAGCACGGCGGTCCCGTCGAGTTCATTCGGCACCGGCGCCGGTGACGGGGCCGACGGCGTCGGGTCAGCCGCAACGGCCTGGACCGCGGCCGTGGCCCGGCGCGGACGCCGCGCGGCGGCGGGAGCCTTGGTGCCGTAGCCCACCAGCACGTCGCCGCTGGCTTGTACCTCACCGTCGGCCGCGCCGTCGGGGGAGGCGACACCGTCCGGATCGGTGTCGATGGTGATGATCGGGCTTCCAACCTCGATCGTGGCGCCAGTGGGTACCAGGAGCTCGTGCACCACTCCGGCGTACGGGCTGGGCAACTCCACCAGGGATTTCGCCGTCTCGATCTCGACGATCACCTGGTTCACCTCGACGGTGTCGCCGGGGCTGACCTTCCACTCGATGATGTCGGCCTCGGTCAGTCCCTCCCCGACGTCGGGAAGGTTGAATGGCACGTACGACGGCATAGTGTTCGGTTCCTTCCGAGCGCTAGTACGCCAGCGCACTATCGATGGCGTCGAGCACCCGGTCCAGGTTGGGTAGGTACTCCTCTTCGATATTCGCCACCGGGTATGGAGTGTGGAACCCACCCACGCGCAGCACAGGGGATTCCAGCGAATAGAAGCAGCGTTCAGAGATGGCGGCCGCCAGTTCCGCTCCTGGGCCGAAAAAGGTCGGCGCTTCGTGCGCCACGATGAGGCGGCCGGTCTTGTCAACAGATGCCGCAACAGTGTCGACATCCAATGGCGAGATCGACCGCAGGTCAATGACTTCGACGCTGTGGCCCTCCTGCTGCGCGACCCCGGCCGCCGTTAGCGCTGTACGCACAGTGGGACCATAGCCGACAACGGTGACGTCGGTCCCGGTGCGGCGCACCCGGGCCCGCTGCAGGCCATCGAATCCCGGAGCCAGCCCTTCGGGTCCGAGAGTCAATCCCAGCGCATGATCATCGGCATCGACGTCGACGTCCTCCTTGTCCCAGTACCGCGCCTTGGGCTCCAGGAACAGCACCGGATCCGGGCTGGCGATGGCCTGCTGAATCATGGTGAACGCATCGGAGGCGGTGGCCGGGCTGATCACCCGCAAGCCTGCGGTGTGGGCGAACAGCGCCTCGGGAGACTCACTGTGGTGCTCGATGGCGCCGATGCCACCGGCATAGGGCACGCGGATGACCACCGGAACCTGAACCCGGCCGCCGCTGCGATAGTGCAGTTTCGCCAGCTGGGTGGTGATCTGATCGAATGCCGGGAAGATGAAGCCGTCGAACTGGATCTCACACACCGGGCGGTAGCCGGCGAACGCCAGCCCGATCGCCGTTCCCACGATCCCCGATTCGGCCAGCGGGGTATCGACCACCCGATCGGGGCCGAAGTCCTTCTGCAAGGTGTCGGTGACGCGGAATACGCCCCCCAAGGCTCCGACGTCCTCGCCCATGATCATGACCTTGTCGTCACGCTCCAGGGCTCGGCGTAGCCCGAGGTTGATGGCTTTGGCCATGGGCAGTCGCTCGCTCATGAGTTCGCGGCCTCCGCAGCTCCGGTACCGGCGAATCCGGCCTGGTAGTCGGCGAACCTGGCGCGCTCGCGGTCGAGACCGTGATGCGGTGTCGCATAGACGTGGTCGAACATCGACTCTGGCGCGGGCGGCCGCATGGCGTGGCAGAAGTCCCGGGTGGAGACTGCCAGCGCATCGGCTTCAGCCTCCAGGTTCTCGAAGAAGTCGCTGGGGGTGCCCTGCTGTTGCAAGTGGGTGCGCAGACGGGCCAGCGGGTCTCGTTGCCGCCAGGATTCCTCTTCGGCCCGGCTGCGATACCGCGTGGGGTCATCGGATGTGGTGTGCGAACCCATGCGATAGGTGACCGCTTCGATGAAGCTGGGCCCGTCGCCGTTGTGGGCTCGTTCGAGCGCCTCGCTCATGACGGCGTAGCAGGCCAGGACGTCGTTGCCGTCGACGCGCACCGATGGGATCCCGAATCCGTGACCCCGGCTGGCGAGCGGAAACCGGCTCTGGGTACTGGTGGGCACCGAGATCGCCCAGTGGTTGTTCTGGCAGAAGAACACCACCGGGGCGCAGGCCGAGGATGCGAAGACCATCGCTTCGTTGACGTCACCTTGTGAGGTTGCGCCATCACCGAAATAGGTGACCACTGCACGGTCGCGTGCCGGATCTCCGGTGCCGACATCGCCGTCCCGTTGAATGCCCATCGCGTAGCCCGCAGCATGCAGCGTGTGCGCGCCGATCACCAGGGTGGAGGTGTTGAAGTTGTGGGCATAGGGATCCCAGCCGCCATGCTCACGGCCCCGGTACAGGTGGAGCAGTTGCTTCAGGTCCAGGCCCCGGACCAAGGCGACGCCGTGTTCCCGGTAGGACGGGAATACGAAGTCCGCGGGTCGCAGCGCCCGGGCCGAACCAACCTGGGCGGCTTCCTGTCCCAGGCTGGGCGGCCATAGGCCCAGCTCGCCCTGGCGCTGCAGCGCGGTGGCTTCGGTATCGAACCGACGGGTAAGCGCCATGTCGCGGTAGAAACCCTCGAGCGCCGCACGGTCCAGGTGGTCCGTGCGGGTCGAGTAGCGCCCGTCGTGCAGCCGCTCACCTGTTGGTGAGAGCAACTGCACGAACTCGGCATCGGGCGCGTTTCCGACCTGGGGGGTCGCCCCGGTGTTGTCGGTGATGATCACGCCGGTCTCCTTCGGTGGGTCATGAGGGGACTGATATCTACCTACGGTAGCGTAGGCTACGGCAGCGTAAGTTGAGTGGAACTGTGACACATGTCTCCCCTCAGCATCTCCCCGTCCGCTGAGTCCGCCTCCCCCCCGTCCGCTGAGCGCGCCTCCCCCCGTCCGCTGAGGTAGTACGCCGCGGCTGAGGTAGTCACGTGCGCGGTACTACCTCAGCGCAGGAGTACTACCTCCGCGGGGGGAGGCGGACCGGTCCCCCGTCACCGGTCACCCGTCACCGGTCAGGCTCGGGCGGCCCCGCGGGCGGCTCCCACAAGCACGCTG
>JBKDZO010000040.1:0-45071 GCA_047971285.1 Beutenbergiaceae bacterium
CAGGCCGGCTACCCGTCGTCGCCTTGGTGGGCCGTTACCCCGCCAACAAGCTGATAGGCCGCGAGTCCATCCCAGACCGATAAATCTTTCCAGACGCTACAGATGCCTGTGCGTCTCGTATCCGGTATTAGCTTCGGTTTCCCGAGGTTATTCCGATGTCTGGGGCAGGTTACTCACGTGTTACTCACCCGTTCGCCACTGATCCACTCGGAGCAAGCTCCGAGTTTCTCCGTTCGACTTGCATGTTTTAAGCACGCCGCCAGCGTTCGTCCTGAGCCAGGATCAAACTCTCCGTTGATGTCTTACGGCTACCGGCGAACCGGAGCCGACATTACGAAGCGACTCTTGCGAGCCGTTTCTGATCTGGCAGAACGGATACTTGGCGTATCCAATTCGTCCAAAAGGAATCCTTCAGGGTTGCGACTTAGTGTCGAGGTTTCGACGCTAATGCCTCAACCCATCGGGGTTTATTATTGGCATTGATTTTTGACACACTGTTGAGTTCTCAAGGAGCGGACGCGCACCGTACCCGGCCGTTAGGCCTTCGTCGGGGCAACCTCTCTAATTTAGCTTCCCGCTTCGCTCAGTGTCAAGTCGATCGAATGTGATCCGAGTGACTGTCTGGCTGTGCGCTGCGAGGCGCTTGGCATCCTGGCTGTCCGGTATCATGCTGATCCCGTTCGGGCCTGGACCCGATGTCGCACTGCTTCGGAGACCGGCCGTTTCCTCGAAGACTCGAGGCCGTCCGTTCCTCCCCTGTGGGGCGCAACGGAGTGAAACATTACGGGGATGGCGGGCCAAGGTCAAATCCGCATGATTCCGCGGGTGTCACATCCGGCGGTGCGCGCCAAAGTCGGCCTAGCAGCGCTCTGACCTGCGGAAACACTTGATTGGGCTCGGCAGGCCAGCCAGGCAACCGGCGTGCTGGGTCCCCGGGGAATTCTCAGTGACCGTCGTCACTTGTCGGCGAGGGACCGACCGCTGGTGGCCACGGCGAGATTGCGTCGGCCCCGGCGGACCAGCGCCACCTCGCCGGCCAGCAGGTCCGCGGTCGTGATGAGGTGAGCTGGATCGGTGACCTTGACGTTGTTCAGATAGGCCCCGCCATCGGCGACCGTTCGACGCGCTTCATTCCGGCTCTTGGCCAGGCCGGTCGCTAGGAGCGCATCGACAATGCTGGCGCTACCGACCTCGATGTGGCCGCGTGGAACCTCCGCAACGGCGTCCGCCAGGGTGGTGGCGTCCAACTGCGCCAACTCACCTCGGCCGAACAAGGCCGCCGAGGCGGCCTCCACCCGCTCACAGGCACCGGGGCCATGGACCAGGCTGGTCACCTCACGAGCAAGTTCGCGTTGCGCGGCCCTGGCCTGCGGCCGCTGCTCGGTCAGCATGGCGAGTTCCTCGATGCGCTCTCGGCTCAGGAAGGTGAAGACCTTGAGGTATCCGATGACGTCGGCGTCATCGGTATTGAGCCAGAACTGGAAGAACCGGTACGGGCTCATCATGTCCGGGGCGAGCCAGACCGCCCCGCCCTCGGTCTTGCCAAATTTGGTGCCGTCGGCCTTGGTGATGAGGGGGGTCGTCATGACGTGGACTCCCTCCCCCTCGCTCTTGCGGATCAGCTCGACGCCGGAGAGCAGGTTCCCCCACTGATCATTGCCGCCGGTCTGCAGGGTGCAGCCGTAGCGGCGGAACAACTCCAGGAAGTCGTTGCCCTGCAGGATCTGGTAGCTGAACTCGGTGAACGAAATGCCTTCATCAGAGGCCAGCCGCCGAGCCACGGTGTCCTTGGCGAGCATGGTGCCGAGCCGGTAGTGCTTGCCGATGTCCCGGAGGAAGTCGATGGCGCTCAGCTCAGCAGTCCAGTCCAGGTTGTTGACCATGACCGCCGCGTTGTCGCCGTCGAAGTCCAGGAACGGCTCGATCTGGGCCCGCAACCGGTCGGTCCAGGCCGCCACCGTGTCCTTGTCGTTCAAGATGCGCTCCCCCGACGGTCGTGGATCACCGATCATGCCGGTCGCCCCACCCACGAGCGCCAGCGGCCGGTGACCGGCCCGTTGCAGGTGTCGCATCAGGACAAGTTGCACCAAGTGGCCGTGATGCAAGCTGGGTGCTGTGGGATCGAATCCGCAGTAATACGTGACCGGGCCAGCAGCGAACGCCTGCGCGAGTGCATCGATGTCCGTGGACTGAGCAATCAGCCCTCGCCAGCGCAATTCGTCCAGAATCTCGGTCAACTCATCATCCTTGCCGTATGCGGGCCATTGTCCGGGTTGACGCTGTACCCACCGGGAGCCTAACGACTCGAAACGTATCTCGACCCTGCCTGCCAGAACCGCCATGGCCGGTTAGCCGCATCGGGCCCGGAACCGGAGATCCCGACCCGGGGCCCCGACGCAACCGCAGGCACCGGATCCCCCTGAGGACCATCCTCATGGTCATGCCCAGCGTGCCGGCGTAGCCACAGCAAGCCCGATTCGTCGAACGCGACGCCATTCTGTTCGCGGGTCAGACCGAGCGCGACTGCGAGTCGTGCCGGGCCTCGCGCCAGATCGCGCTCGCTGCGGCACACCCCGTGTTGACTGCGCCGCCGCCACGCGATCTCCACACCGTCGACCACCTCACCAGCGCGAATCAGAACCGCTGAGGCGACGCCTTCGGGCCCCACCACCACGTTCGCGCAATGGTGCAGGCCCAGATGCCGGTACACGTACAACCGACCCGGAGGCCCGAACATCACCGCGTTGCGCGCCGTCGGTCCCCGATAGGCATGCGAGGCCGGGTCGTCTGCTCCCTCGTACGCCTCCACCTCCGTGATCCGCACGGTGACGCGCTCACCCTCGATCATCGAGGTCAACAAAGATCCCAGCAGCCGCGGCGCGACCTGCAGGGCGCGTTCGTTCAGGTCGAGGTCCAGCTCTCCTCGATTCATCGGAGGTAATTCTCCCGCCGCCGTCTCCACGCTGCCCGGTCCCAGCATGCCCGCGCCACCTGCCCATGCGCCACCCATGCGCCACCCATGCGCCACCCGCGCGACATCCCACGCAGCGTTTCGCGACATCCCCACGCCGCGGTTTAGTGACTGGGCGACCAGTTAGTGAGTAGCAGCTCACTAACGGGTCGCCGCATCACTAAGTCGCGGGCTCAGCGAAACCTCCGGTGCGGCCGAGCCACGAACCTCTGGTCCGGCCGAGCCAACAGAGGTCAGCCGGGCCAACAGAGGCCAGCCGAGCTAGCCGAGGCCAGCGGACGGGCCCGCTGAGTTCAATCGCCCTTGGCCGTCCACCCAGATATCGGCTAGTGCGGCGGTTCCAACGCGTGCGAACAACTCCTGCTCTGCCCGCATCCATCGCCGCCAGTGCGCCTGGGACTGCGCCCCGTCTCGGGCCAGGCCTCGGCGCAGCCGTTCTGCGGGTGCTGCCTCGGCAACCCATACCAGCGCACTGACCAGATCCAGGTGTTCGAGGCTGGTACTGCCGACCCCTTCGACGATCAGCAGATCCACTGGCGCCAGCTCCACCCACTCGACGAATTCGGCCCGATCCCAGTCATAGCGCTGGTACCGCCCGGGCCGACCGGCGGCGATGGCCCGCAGTAGGCCCGTGACCGCATCGGCTCCTGCCGCCAGCCCGTCCCAGCCGTCGTAGAGGTCGTCCATATGGACGATGTCCGCATCAGCCCCGGCGGCCCGCACGGCACTGGCCAGCGCCGCGGCGAGGCTGGTCTTGCCAGAGCCGGCGGGTCCATCGATCAGCACCACGCTCAGCGGCCCGCACGATGGCCCCCGCTCCGCTACCAGCTCGAGCACGGCTCGTATCACCTTCATCACAGCAGACCAGCTTCCACCTCGAGCGGCGATTTAGTGATCCGGCTGCCAGCTAGTGAGCTGCGGCTCACTAAATCGCAGCCCCGTCACTAAATCGCGGGTCTGGCCGGATGCTGGCGTGGGTTGCCGGATGCTAGTCCGCAAAGGTGGATCGCAGTTCGGCCGAGGCGGTGCGGGCTGCGTGGAGCTGCTCGGCCACCCGTGCCGGGGCGGTGCCACCGACGGCGTTGCGGGAGGCCAGCGAACCAGCCACGGTGAGCACCTCGCGGACCTCCGGGTTCAGATGCGGCGATATCCGGGCCAGCTCAGCATCGCTGAGTTCGTGCAGTTCGATCGGAGGCTGATGTGCTTCGCAGGCGCGCACACAGGCTCCGGCAACCTCGTGGGCCACTCGGAACGGCACGCCCTGACGCACCAGCCACTCAGCGATATCGGTGGCCAGCGAGAACCCCTGCGGAGCCAGCTCGGCAAGCCGATCGGTGTGGAAGGTGAGGGTGTCGACCATGCCGGCCATTGCGGGTAGCACGAGCTCCAAGGTGTCGACGGCGTCGAATACCGGCTCCTTGTCTTCCTGCAAGTCGCGGTTGTACGCCAGCGGCAGGCCCTTGAGGGTGGCCAGCAGCCCGGCCAGGTCCCCGATCAGCCTGCCCGCCTTGCCCCGGGTCAGTTCGGCCACATCCGGGTTCTTCTTCTGCGGCATGATCGACGATCCGGTGGAGTACGCATCGTCCAGGGTGACGTAGGAGAACTCCTTCGTCGCCCAGGTGACCACTTCCTCGGCGATCCGGGACAGGTCGACGCCTATCATGGCCGCCACGAAGGAGAACTCCGCCACCACGTCGCGGGCTGCGGTGCCGTCGATGGAGTTCTCCACCGGCCCGTCGAAACCGAGATCGGCAGCGACCGCCGCCGGATCCAGGCCGAGCGAGGAGCCTGCCAGTGCCCCCGATCCGTACGGAGAACGCGCCGCGCGCGCATCCCAATCCCGCAGCCGCTGTACGTCGCGCAGCAGCGGCCAGGCGTGGGCCAGCAACGCGTGGCCCAGCAGCACCGGTTGCGCATGTTGCAGGTGGGTGCGGCCGGGCATGGCGGCGTCCGGATGAGCGGCAGCCTGGGTGGCCAGGGCATCCACCAGGTCCAGCACCAGGCCGGCGATCCGGCGGGCCTCTTCCCGCAGGTACATCCGCACCAGGGTGGCGATCTGATCGTTGCGGGATCGTCCGGCGCGAAGCTTGCCGCCAAGGTCGGTCCCAGCCCGCTCCAGCAGGCCCCGCTCCAGTGCAGTGTGCACGTCTTCATCGTCCGGTGCTGCCTGGAAGGCGCCGGATGCGACGTCAGCATCGAGCTGATCCAACGCCGTCAGCATGCCCGCCAGTTCGTCATCGCCAAGGAGCCCAGCACCATGGAGCACCCGGGCGTGAGCGCGGGAGCCAGCGATATCGTGATGGGCCAGCCGCCAGTCGAAATGGGTGGAAACACTCAGGGCTGCCAACGCATCGGCGGGTCCCCCGGCGAATCTGCCACCCCACAGGCTGACGCGGGTGGGATCGGGGTCGGTCATTGCTGCACTCCATTGCTTGGGGTTCCGTCGGGGCCGCGCCCCTGCGCCAATTGCAAGAATCGGGCCGCGGTTGCGGCGCCGCCATCGGCGCTGGCGGTCACGACCAGCACCGTGTCGTCGCCAGCGATCGTGCCCAGGACTTGCGGCAACACCGATTCGTCGATCGCGGACGCCAGGAACTGGGCCGCGCCGGGCGGGGTCCGCAGCACCACCAGGTTCGCGGACGCATCGGCCCGCACCAAGAGTTCGGCGCACAGCCGGGCCAGCCGGGCCGCCAGCTGTTCGGCACCGGTGTCACTGGCGGCAACGGTCGTTCCCTCGGGGGGCAGCGCGTACTGCAGCGAGCCATCGGCGGTGCGTTCCTTGTGCGCCCGCAACTCTTCCAGGTCCCGCGACAACGTCGCCTGAGTGATGCTGACCCCGGCGTCGGCCAACGCATCCAGCAATTCGGCCTGGCTGTGTACCGGGATGTTGGTCAGCACGCGGCGGATCAGCGCGTGGCGCGCGGGTTTGGTGGCCGGGCGGGTCATGCCTGCTCCAGTAGCCAGGTGAGCACCGCCTTCTGGGCGTGCAGCCGGTTCTCGGCCTCATCCCACACCACCGAGGCGGGGCCATCGATCACCTCGGCGGTGATCTCCTTGCCCCGGTAGGCAGGCAGGCAATGCAGCACGACGGCGTCGGGTGAGGCCTGCGCCAACAGCTCACCATCGAGCCGGTAGGGCAGGAACGGTGTTTCCCGCTCATCGGCTTGTCCTTCGTGCCCCATGGAGACCCAGGTATCGGTGATCACCGCATCGGCACCGCCGACGGCGACCACGGGGTCGGTCTCGATGCGGATGGCACCGCCGGTGGCGGCCGCCAGGTCCTGGGCACGCTGCACCATGGCGGCATTGGGCTGATACCCGGTTGGTGCCCCGATGCGCACATCCATACCCGCGAGCGCCCCGGCTAGCAGGTAGGTGTGCGCCATGTTGTTCGCGCCGTCACCGACGTAGGCCATGGACCGCCCGGCCAATGCCGGCCCGTCGCTAGAGAATCCACCGGTGTGCTCGGCGATCGTCAGCAGGTCGGCCAGGCCCTGACACGGGTGATAGTCATCGGTGAGCGCATTGACCACTGGCACGGCGGCGAACTCGGCCATCTGCTCCAGCTTGGATTGCTCGTAGGTGCGCCACACGATCGCTGCCACCTGGCGGCCCAGGACCCGGGCCACGTCAGCCACGGATTCCCGGACTCCGATCCGTGCCAGACCACCATCGACCAGCATCGGGTAGCCACCGAGCTCGGTGACCCCGGCGGTGAAGGACACCTGTGTGCGCAGGGTCGGCTTGTCGAAGATGATCGCCACCGATTGCGGGCCGGCCAGTGGCCGGGCCTTAAACCGGTCGGCCTTCAATGCCGCCGCCAGTTCCAGCACTTCACGCTGCTCGGCACTGCTGAGGTCGTCATCGGCCAGGAAAGATCTCATGCGCCGGCCTCCGCGGCATCGAGGATGGCGGGCAGGTCGGCGGCGAAGGCTGCAGCCTGCGCCTGCGAGAGCAGGAACGGTGGTGCGAGCCGGATCGCCGTCGGGTTCACGGCGTTGACGATGTACCCGGCTGCCAGCGCGGCCTGCACGACTGCCGCTGCGGGCACCGATGTCTCCAGCGCCAGCAGCAGGCCATGACCGCGTACTTCACTGATGCGCGGGTCGGCGATGGCACTGCGCAACTGGTTCCCGCGTTCGACGACCTGCTGCAACAGGCCATCGCGTTCGATCACCGCGATGGTCGCCAGTCCGGCGGCTGCGGCGACCGGGTTGCCGCCGAAGGTGGTCCCGTGGTCACCCGGGGTGAGCACGGTCGCGGCCCGCTCCCCGAGCGCAACCAGCGCCCCGATGGGAAATCCGCCTCCTAGCCCCTTGGCCAACGCGACGGCGTCGGGGACCACGCCACCACCGATCTCGTCGTGGTGGTGCGCCATCCAGGCGCCAGTACGACCCATACCGGATTGGATTTCGTCCAGGATCAGCAGGGCGTCGTGCTCCCGGGTGAGCTCACGTGCCCGAGCCAGATACCCCGGTGGTAGCGGCCGCACACCCACTTCACCCTGCACCGGTTCGACCACGAAGGCCGCAATGGTGGCACCGTCGGCCGCGAATGCGCCCTCCAGGGCGGCGAGGTCGCCGAACGGCAGGTGTACGACGTCGGCGGGCAGCGGGGCGAACGGCTCGCGGTATGCAGCTTTGTGGGTCAGCGATAGGGCACCCAGTGAGCGGCCGTGGAAGGCTCCCTCCAGCGCCAGGATCCGAGTGTGTTGGCGCCCGCCATGCTTGCGCGCCAGCTTGACGGCGGCCTCCATCGCCTCGGTGCCCGAGTTGGTGAAGAACACCCGGGAACCGTCCGGCGCTCCCCCCGGCGTGACCAATTCCAAGAGTCGCTCGGCCAGGCTGATCTGGGTCGGGGAAGCGAAGAAGTTGGAGATGTGACCAAGGGTGTTCAGCTGTGCGGTCACGGCTCCGGTCAGGGTCGGGTGGGCGTGGCCCAGCACGTTGACGGCGATGCCGCCCAGCAGGTCGAGGTAGCGCTTGCCGTCGGCGTCCCAGACATTGCACCCCTCACCGCGCACCAGCACCCGTTGCGGGGTGCCGAAGGTGTTCATCAGGGACCCGGCATAGCGCTGCTGCAACGCCTGCTGGGGGTCGCCGGAGGCGAGGATCTGGCTCATAGGGCTGCTTTCGTCGTGGGAACCGGCTCGGGGCTGACCATGGTGCCGACACCGTCGGAGGTGAAGATCTCCAGCATCAGCGAATGTGGCTGCCGGCCATCGACGATGTGCGCGCGCGGTACACCGCCGCGGACAGCCCGCAAGCAGGCTTCCATCTTGGGCACCATGCCCGACTCCAGGCTCGGCAGCAGCCGCTCCAGGTCGGCGGCAATGATCCGCCGCACCAGTGAGGACGTGTCCGGCCAGTCCAGATACAGGCCTTCGACGTCGGTGAGCACCACCAGTTTGCGGGCTCGCAGCGCCACCGCAATCGCCGCTGCGGCGGTATCGGCATTGACGTTGAGTACGTCACCGGGACTGTCCAAGTCCGGGGCGATGGTCGAGACCACCGGGATCCTGCCATCGTCCAGCAAACCCTGCAGGATCTGGGCGTTAACGCGAACCACGTCCCCGACCAGGCCCACGTCCACGGCCTCGCCGTCAACCATGGCGGTGCGGCGGCGCGCACCGAGCAGGCCGGCGTCCTCCCCGGAGATCCCGACCGCGAGCGCTTCGGTGACATTGAGCAGGTTGACCAGCTTGCGCTGCACCTGCCCGGTCAGCACCATACGCACCACGTCCATCGCTTCCGGAGTGGTCACACGCAGTCCACCGCGAAACTCCGATTCGATATTCAGCTTGCCGAGCATGGCCGAGATCTGAGGGCCGCCGCCGTGCACCACCACCGGTTTCAGGCCGACGTACCGGAAGAACCGGATGTCCTGCGCGAAGGCGCGCTCCAGATCGGCGTCGACCATGGCGTTGCCTCCGAACTTGACAACGATGGTGGCACCGGCGAACTCCTCCAGCCACGGCAAGGCTTGGATCAGCACCTCAGCCTTCTGGTGCGGGAACAGGTCGGCCTCGGTATCGAAGTGGAAGTCTGGGTCGCTCATGTGGAGTAGGCGCTGTTCTCGTGGACGTAGTCGTGGGTGAGGTCGTTGGTCCAGACGGTGGCGCTGGCATCACCGGCATGGAGGTCGATCTGGATGTGCACTTCCCGGTTTGCCGCCAGTTCGACGTTCTCACGTGGCTGGTAGGCGCCGCCGGATCGGCACACCATGACGCCGTTGATGGTGACATCCACCTCATCGGCCTCGAACGGCGCGATCTCCGTGGGGACGGTTCCGACCTGCGACAAGATCCTGCCCCAGTTGGGATCGTTGCCGAAGATTGCGGTCTTGACCAGGGCCGATCTGGTGACCGCCCGGCCCACCGCAACGGCCGCATCCTCGGTGGTCGCTCCCACGACCTGAACCGCGATGTCATGGGTGGCCCCCTCCGCGTCCGCGACCAGGCCTCGGGCCAACTCGGCGCAGTTGGCCGTGAGCACCCGAGTGAACTCCCCAGCCTGCGGGGCGACCCCGCTGGCCCCGGAGCACAACAGCACCACGGTGTCGGAGGTGGACATGGCACCGTCGGAATCCACCCGGTCGAACGTCACCCGGGTGGCCGCACGCAGCGCGGTATCGGCGGTTTCGGCATCCACCACCGCATCGGTGGTCAGCACCACCAGCATGGTGGCCAGCGCCGGTGCCAGCATCCCAGCGCCCTTGGCCATGCCCCCAACCGACCAGCCTTCCCCGGCTGTGAGCGCCTGCTTCGGCACGGTATCGGTGGTCATGATGGCGTGCGCGGCATCCGCACCACCGTCCGCGCTCAGTGCCTGGACCGCAGGAGTGATCCCGGCCAGCAACGTGTCGATGTCGAGCCGTTGGCCGATCAGGCCGGTGGAGCAGACGACCACGTCACCGGAGGATATGTCCAGGGCATCGGCGACTGCTTCGGCGGTCCGGTGGGTGTCGAGGAATCCATCCGGTCCGGTGCAGACGTTGGCGTTGCCGGAGTTGAGCACGACGGCGTCCACGCGGCCATCGGTGACCACCTGACGCGACCAGGTGATCGGGTGCCCGACCACCCGGTTGGTGGTGAACACCGCAGCGGCCACATGCTCTGGCCCATCGTTGACCACCAGCGCCAGGTCCGGCCTGCCGGAGTCCTTCAGTCCGGCGACGACGCCTGCGGCGCGAAAGCCCCTGGGTGAGGTGATGCTCACGGTGCAACTCCTGTGCTGGGTAGGCCGAGGGTCTCGGGCAGGCCGAGCGCGATGTTCATCGACTGCACCGCCGCCCCAGCGGTGCCCTTGACCAGGTTATCCAGTGCGCAGATCGCCACCACCCGGCCGGCTTGTTCGTCGACGGCGACCTGCACCAGCGCGCTGTTGGCACCGGTGGTGGCACCGCTGCCGGGCCATCGCCCTTCCGGCAACAGCTGAATGAACGGCTCATCGACGTAGGCCTCAACCCAGGCTTGCCGCACCCGCTCGGTGGTGGCGCCGGGTGCCAGCGGAGCGGTGATGGTCGCCAGGATGCCCCGGGCCATGGGCACCAGCACCGGGGTGAAGGAGATGCGGACCTCGGCGGCACCCGCAGCGCGCAGGTTCTGGGCTATCTCCGGGATATGCCGGTGGCTCCCGCCGACGGCGTACGGTGTGGCACTGCCTAGGCCTTCGGAGGCCAGCAGGTGGGTCTTGGCGGCCTTGCCCGCACCGGAGTAGCCGACCGAGAGCACCGCGACCAGATCGCTGGGGTCGACCAACCCGGCGGACACCCCCGGCTGGATCCCCAGCGTGACGGCGGTGACATTGCATCCGGGCACGGCGATCCGGTCCACCCCGGTGAGCTGGTCGCGTTGCCGGGCGGAGCCGGTGATCAGCTCGGGCAGTCCGTACGGCCAGGTGCCGGCGTGCTCGGAACCGTAGTAGTCCTGCCAGTCGACAGCGCTGACCAACCGATGGTCGGCCCCGCAGTCGATGATCAATGGCGAGGTTCCCTGCGCGGATAGTTCCGCAGCGATGCGTCCGGACGCCCCGTGCGGCAACGCCAGGAACACCACGTCGTGACCGGCCAATTCGCTGGCCGTGGTGGGGGCAAAGGTACGGCCGGCCAGCACCGGATGTGCTGCCAGGTGCGGCTGTGCCGCAGCCACCGGCTCCCCCGCATTGGAATGGGCGCTCAGGGCACCGATGCTCACCTGCGGGTGATCGAGCAGTAGCCGCAACACCTCGCCACCGGCGTACCCGGAGGCTCCCGCAATCGCAATACTTACAGTCACTCGCATAACTATACATTGCCGGTTCCTGCGAGACTGGCACCATGCGAACGCTGGTTCAGGGAATCGAGGTTACCGACTACCCGGAAGCGCCGCCCGAGCGCATGCGCGGCAAGGCCCTACGGGTCACTGAGGTCGGCGAGCCGGTGCTGCACAAGCGGTGCGCGGATGTCACGAACTTCGGTTCCGATGAGCTGCGCACCCTCGTCGATGACATGTTCACCACGATGGCGGTGGCCGAGGGGGTGGGACTGGCGGCGAATCAGGTGGATGTGGACCTGCGGCTGTTCGTCTATGACCTCACCGATGGCGAAACCCGCCATGTGGGGCACATCTGCAACCCGGTGCTGCAGACGGATGCCGATGCCGGCACCAACGAGCATGAAGAAGGCTGCCTATCAGTACCCGGGCCCGGTTCGGAGCTGTTTCGCAGCAACCAGGTGGCGGTCAGCGGCTACGACATCGAGGGCAACGAACTCCGGCTACCCGGCACCGGGTATTTCGCCCGCTGCCTGCAGCACGAGACCGACCACACCAACGGTCGTCTCTACGTCGACCTGCTGGCAAAACGCGAACGCAAGCGGGTACTCGCCGACATGGCCGAACTGCGCGAAGAGGTGCTGCAACGTCGCCACCAGGTAGCGCAGGCGATGCAGATCGAGCCGGCCAGCTATCCGGCACAGCCATTGGCGGCGCGCTGACATGGACGCGATCCGGGCCGCGAGCCCCGGCGAGGCAAGCGTGCTCCAGCTGCACCAGACCCCCGATCCGGTCCCGGGCCGTGGCCAGCTGCTGGTACGGCCAGCAGCCATCGGTGTCAACTTCATCGACACCTACTTCCGTACCGGTTCCTATCCCGCCACCTTCCCGCTGCGCCCCGGTCTGGAGGGTGCCGGTGAGGTCGTGGCCATTGGCGATGGGGTGCAGGTGCACAGCGTCGGCGACCGGGTGGCCTGGGTCTCATCGGTCACCGGTTCCTACGCCCAGCTGGTGGTGGTTGCGCAGGAGATGGCGCTACCGGTTCCGGACGGCGTGGAGCTGGATGTCGCGGCAGCTGCGGCACTGCAGGCTCTGACGGTCAGCATGCTGGTGGACGGAGCCGCACAGGTGCAACCCGGCCAGAACATCCTGCTCACCGCGGGAGCCGGCGGCGTGGGGCTGTTGCTGACGCAGGTCGCCGCATATCTGGGCGCGCGGGTGATCACCACGGTCTCCAGCGCGAGCAAGGAGCAGCTCTCCCGGAGGGCCGGAGCCGCCGATGTGCTGCGCTACGACCGCTATTCGGATATGACCGGCGAACTCGCGGCAGCGGTCCGGGACCTGACCGACGGCGGAGTCGACATCGCCTTTGACGGCGTGGGCCGGACCACCTTCGACGGCAGCCTGGCCTCGCTACGCCCGCGTGGCGAGCTGGTGGTCTTCGGTGCTGCCAGCGGCCCGGTCCCCCCGGTGGACATACAGCGGTTGAATCAGGCGGGATCGGTGAGCTTGACCCGTCCGACCATGTTCCATTTCATCGACGACCCCGATGAGCGGGCACAGCGGTGGCAGCAGGTGTGCCACTGGCTGACCGACGGCGTCGTGGACGTCCATATCGGGGCACGGTTCTCGCTGGCTGAGGCCGCTCAGGCTCACCGGGCACTGGAGGGCCGGCGTACCACCGGCAAGGTGCTGCTGGTCTAGGACTGCAGGCTGTGGTCCTGCGCGGCGAGCCGCGACGCGACCATGAGCGCCCAGCCCTGCACCAGTTCCTCGTCGCGCAGATCGGTACCGGCGGCTCCGAGCATCCCGATCAGGGCCTTCTCGGGAATGGACAGTCCGTCCGGGTTGATGACGCCACCGAAAATCGGATAGCGCTGCTCCAACGGGTTGCCGGTGCGGGGCTCGGTGAACGTGGTCTTGAGCGGATCACGGGTGATGTTCTTGACGCCGACGGCGTACGCCCAGGTGGGTCCGGTGAACTCGCGCTCCAGGCGCTGTCCGAACTGCCGCCCGGCGGCCATCGGCCGAGCTCCATAGACCGCGCTGCCCAGCACCACCGCGTCGACATCCAGCGACGGCTGGGATTCCACGTCCGCGTGGATGACGTAGTGACCCACCTCGGTGAACACCTCGCCGATCAGTTCGGCGAAGGCACGGGTGCAGCCGTGGGTGGAGGCGGTCGCGATCAGTATCCGCATGCTGGTCATGATTATGCATCGTCGCATCCGGTATATAGGTCAACAGGCCCATTTGCCTTGTGACCCCGGCCACAGCCGCTGCCAGCGACCACTTTCAGCAATGCTGACTATCTGTTCAGGCGCGTAGCGTGGCTCCGAACGCTTCCCCAGCGGCGACCACCACGGCGTCGCGCACGGCTGCGGTGTCCTGACCCGTGAGCGTGCGCTCACCCCGCAGCCGCAATGCGAACGCCAGGGATTTGGTGCCCTCCGGCAGGTTCGCGCCGGTGTAGACGTCGAACAGCCGCACGTCCTCGGCGAGCTCGCCAGCAGCCAATCGCACCACGGCCAGCACGTCGCCGGCCGGCACGTTCTGCGGCACCACCAGGGCGATGTCCTCCTTGGCGGCCGGTGTGGCGGCCAGTCCGGCCACCTGCCGCGGTTCGACGGATGCCGCCGCGAAGAGCGCATCCAGATCGATCTCGAACGCGACCGCCCGGGCCGACAGCCCGAGTTCAGCCACCACCCGGGGAGCCAGCTCCCCGGCGTATCCAAGCAGGACGTCACCGGCGTGCACCGCGACGCAGCGCCCGGGGTGCCAGGGCGCGTGGTCGGCCTCGTTGCGGAAGGTGACCTCGGCGCCCACGGCGCGGGCGATCCTGCTCACCAGGGCAACGGTGTCGGCCGCGTCATAGGCGCGGGATTCGGCTCCGGGCCCAGCGCTCACCGCCTGGCCCGCCATCACCGCCGCCAGCCGCAGCGGCTGCGGCGGGACGGCGGCTATGATCGCCGCCACCGTCTCCTCGTCCGGCAACACTCCCGGCGGCGGCAGCGGAGAGTCCGGCAATGGCCCGGTCGGGCGGGCCACGGTACCGATCTCGTAGATCGCGACATCGGGCATGCCACGTCCGATATTGCGCACCGCAGCATCGGTCAAGGTGTCCAGCAACGAGGTGCGCAGCAGCGGCGCATCCTGCGCCAGCGGATTCGCCAGCGTGACCGCCTGCCGGCGGGGGTCGTGCTCGGGCAGGCCCAGTTGGTCGAACCTGTGGGCGCCGATGAAGGGGTAGGTGAGCACCTGCACCAGGCCTTGGTCGGCAAGCAGATCCGCCACCCGGCGACGCCGCCGCTGCCCAGCGGTCAACCCGCGCCCGGCGACGGCGGGTGGCAGCACGGACGGGACGTGTTGGTACCCCTGGAGCCGCACCACTTCCTCGACCAGGTCCGCCGGTTCGGTCAGGTCGGGGCGCCAGGTCGGCGGGATGACCCGCACCGGCGCCGTTTCGGCGGCATGACGGCCGGGGCTGGCAGCACCCAGATCTCCCACGAGCACGTCTACCTGCGCACCCAGGGCGCGCAGGTTGTTGACCACGGACTCCCGGCTGTAGTGCACACCGACGACACGGCTGGCCAGGTCCGGATCGAACATGATCGGCCGGGGCTCGCTGGTGTGGTCGAGATCGGTGACGTCGTGTTCGGCGATTCCGCCGCCGAGCTGAACCAGGTGGTCCACCACCCGCTGTGCGGCTACGGCCTGCAGTGCCGTGTCCACGCCTCGTTCGAACCGTTTGGATGCTTCCGACGGAAGTTTGTGCCGACGTGCGGAGCGCGCGATGGATATCGGGTCGAAGTGAGCGGCCTCGACCAGAATGTCGGTCGTGGCCCGGCCCACTTCGGTGTCCGCGCCCCCCATGACACCGGCGATGCCGATGGCTCGGCCTCCGTGGCCACCGTCGGAATCGGTGATCAGCAGGTCTTCGTGCGCCATCACCCGGTCGATGCCGTCCAGCGTGGTCAGATGCTCACCAGCCTGCGCGCGCCGGACCACGATCGGCGCTGTGAGGCTGCCCAGGTCGTAGGCGTGTAGCGGCTGCCCCAGGTCCAGCATGACGTAGTTGGTGATGTCCACCGCCAGCGAGATCGGCCGCATCCCGGCTTGCCGCAACCGCTGCTGCATCCAGGCCGGCGTCGGGGCGCTGGCGTCCACACCGCGCACGATGCGGGCGACGAACCGGTCGCATCCGGGTGTGCCATGGATCGGTGCACCGTCGGAGATCTCCACGGCGAAGCCGTCGTTGCTGGCGGGCGGGACCGACACCTGCGCCGGGTCGGTGAATGTGGCGCCGGTAGCGTGGCCGTATTCGCGGGCCACCCCACGCATGGAGAAGCAGTATCCCCGGTCAGGGGTGACGTTGATCTCCAGCAGTTCCTCCCCCAGGCCCAGCAGGTCTATGGCATCACTACCGGCGGCCGGTGCGGGTTCATCCAGCACGATGATGCCGCTGTGGTCCTCACCCAGCCCGAGCTCGGCCTGACTACAGATCATCCCGTCACTGACGTGCCCGTAGGTCTTGCGCGCGGCGATGGCGAAGTCACCGGGTAGCACTGCTCCGGGCAACGCAACCACCACCGCATCCCCGGGGCCGAAGTTGTGGGCGCCGCAGACGATGCCGCGGCTGGGTCCGCCGTCGGCGTCGGCGTCGTTGTGTGCACCGACATCGACCCGGCACCAGTTGATCGTCTTGCCATTCTTCTGCGGCTCTGCGGTGACCTCCAGCACCCGGCCCACGACCAGTGGCCCGGTGACAGCGGCGGGGACGACCGCCTCCTCTTCCAGGCCAACCCGGACCAGGTCGGCAGCGAGTTGCTCGGCGCTCGTGCCCTGCGGCACCTCGACGTGGTCGCGCAGCCAGGTGATCGGTACGTATGGCATCAGATCTGCCCTCCGGCCAGGCTGAGCGAGAACCGGACGTCCGCTTCGACCATGTCGTGCATGTCTTCGATGCCATGCGCCAGCATCAAGGTACGTTCGATTCCCATCCCGAAGGCGAACCCGGTGTAGACGTCCGGGTCGATGCCGCAGGCGCGCAGCACATTGGGGTTGACCATGCCGCAGCCACCCCACTCGATCCAGCCTGGCCCGCCCTTCTTCTGCGGGAACCACAGATCCAGTTCGGCACTGGGTTCGGTGAACGGGAAGTAGCTGGGTCGCAGCCGGGTCCGGGCCTCCGGGCCGAACATGGCCCGGGCGAAATGGTCTAGCGTGCCGATCAGGTTCGCCATCGTCAGACCCTTGTCGACGGCCAGGCCTTCCACCTGGTGGAACACCGGCGTATGAGTGGCATCGAGTTCGTCGGTGCGGAACGTCTTGCCCAGGCATGCGATGTACACCGGCACCCCGCGTTGGAGCAGTGTCCGCGCTTGCACCGGAGAGGTGTGGGTGCGCAGCACCAGATGCGGGTCGGAGGACTCGGAGTCACCGGCGACATAGAACGTGTCCTGCATTTGCCGCGCCGGGTGGTCTGGTTTGAAGTTGAGGGCGTCGAAGTTGAACCACTCGTGCTCCACTTCTGGCCCTTCGGCGATCTCCCAGCCGATAGAGGTGAAGAAGTCCGCCACTCGGTCCATGAGGGCATCCAGCGGGTGTCGCGCGCCCAGGCGGTTCCGCTCGGGCGGCACGCTCAGGTCCAGGGTTTCGGTGCGCAGGATCTGCGCATCCCGTTCGGCCTCGAGTTCGCTCTGGCGTTGCGTCAGCGCGGCGTTCACCCTGCCCCGGGCTTGGCCCACGTTCTTGCCCGCTGCCGCCTTGTCCGACGGGTCGAGGCCTCCAATGGCACGGTTGGCCAGCGCGAGCGGGCTCTTGTCGCCGGCGTGGGCCGAACGCACCAGCTTCAGGGCGTCCAGGTCGCTGGCGGCGGCGATTTCTGCGAGCGCGGTCTGTAGCGCCTTCGCTACGCCGTCGCTGTCCAGGGGCGAGGGATGGTTGGGGCTGTCCTCGGGCATGGGTACCTTCCTGGGATCGAGCAAGACATGGTCAGGGCATGCCCGCCCGGGCCGACATGGAGCGTCGTCAGATCAGCGCACGCTGCGGCCCGAAGCGGGCCCGGTAAATCGCGTCACGTGCATGGCCGTTAGTCTGCCAGAGGATCGGCCTTGCGGCTTGCCAGACGCTCCACCACCAGCACTGCGGTCGCCCCGAGTGCGGCCAGCAGGATCGGAACCAGTACCGGCTCCGATGGCGGGCCCAGCGCGGTGCTGTCGACCCCTTGCGGCCACGGCCACAGCACCCGCAGCGATCCGAGCAGTAGACCCACCATGACGGCCAGGACCCGATCGTGGTAGGTGCGCAGCGCCCAGTTCAGGAAGGTGGAGAACAACGCCAGACCGATCACGCATCCCAGCGCGAAGATGGCGATCGCACCGATGTTGCGGTCGCTGACCGCACCCAGTACCGGTCCATAGGTACCCAGCAGTACCAGGATGAAGGAGCCGGAGATCCCGGGCAGGATCATGGCGCAGATGGCGATGGCACCGGATCCGAGGTACACCCACCAGGGCAGGCCTGCGCCACCGGCTACCCCGTGGGTTCCCTCACGTAGACCGAGCAGGGCGAAGAACGCAATTCCGACCAACAGCGCGATGAGCGCATTGGTGGCGCCGGGTGCGCGCAGCATGCGCCAGGCGACCAGCACCGAGGCACCCACGAGCCCGAAGAACAGCCCGGACATTGCCACCGACTGGCTGGTCAGCAGCGACTCGATCAAACCCGACAGTGCCAACACGGCGGTCAGGATTCCCGCCAGCAGCGAGACCAGCCACACCCACTCCACCCGTTTGAGGGCCGCCACCATCGCCGGTATCCGGCCACGTAACAGTTCCTTGATCGCCTGGGAGCCGGCGTGGATGTTGGCGATGAGGCGTTCATAGATCCCCAGCACCAGCGCGACCGTGCCACCGGAGACGCCGGGAACGATATCGGCGGCGCCCATGAGGGCGCCTCGCGCCACCTGCCCAGCCGCAGCAATGATCGACATGGCGCCGATGCTAATGCGCGGTCCTAGGACTTTCGCGCCGCCACGAGCGCCTAGGCTGATCCCATGGCCGCTGAACCCGCCCCGATTTCGTTTGCCCGAGGTGCCCCATCGCTCGACATCATCGATGTCGAAGGGTTGCGCACCGCCGCCGATCGTGCCTTCTCGCAAGATCCGTCGGGATCGTTCGCCTACGGCACCTCGGTGGGCTACCTGCCGCTGCGTAGCTGGATCGCCGAGCGGCACGGGGTGGCCGAGAACCAGGTGCTGGTCACCAACGGGTCCATGCAGGCCGATGCGTTCCTGTTCAACACCCTGGTCAAGCCGGGGGACGGGGTGATCGTGGAACGCCCCTCCTACGACCGCACCTTGGGCTCACTGCAGGCGTTGGGTGCTGACCTTCATGCGGTGGATATCGAGCCGGACGGGGTGTCCGTCGATGGTGTTCGCGAGGTCCTGGACGGTGGTGCCAGCCCGGTGCTGGCGCACCTGATCCCGAACTTCCACAACCCTGCCGGGTACACCTTGAGCGCGGACAAGCGCACCCAGCTGCTGAGGTTAGCCACCGAGGGCGGTTTCACCATCTTCGAGGACGACCCGTACGTGGAGTTGCGCTTCTCCGGCGAGAAACTGCCGACCATGTTCTCGGCCTCCGACGGTCAGGTCGTTTACGCCAGTTCCTTCTCCAAGACCGTATGCCCGGGAATCCGGGTCGGCTACCTGGTGGGCTCGTCCGAGTTGATCGGCAAGATCGCCGCGCTGGCCACCAGCACCTACATTTCGCCGTCGATGGTGAGCCAGTCGATCGTGAACGCCTTCGTCCGCGGCGGCTCCTACGAGGCCTCGATCGAGACTGTCAAGACAGCGCTATCCGAGCGCTCCCAGGTACTGTGCCAAGGGTTGCGTGCCGAGTTGCCCGACGTCGAGTTCGTCGACCCCGAGGGCGGCTACTTCCTGTGGCTAAAGTTCCCCGAGGGCACCGACGGCGACGCGTTGTTCGAGGCATGCAAGGCCCGGGGTCTCGCGGTGGTCAAGGGCAGCGACTTCCTGCTGGATGACGCGAAGAACTACCTACGGCTGGCGTATTCCGGCGTGACTGTGCCGCAGATCGAAGAAGGCGTGGCGCGGTTGGCGGATGCCTTCGGATCGCTCTAGTCGACGGGTGCATCCTGCACCGACAGCACATCCGGGTCGACGAAGAGCCGAGTGCGTTCGGCGTCGATGATGGCCTGCGCGAGGCTGCCTTCAGAGACGTCGATGGCTCCGGCGACCTCCTCGGCCAGGGCGCTTCGCCGAGCGTAGGAGTCAAAGATCTTGCGTTTGGTATCCAGGCGTTCGAGCAGGTGCTCATCGATGCTGTCGGCGATCAGCAGGCGATGGACTTGCACCGTCTCCACCTGACCCATGCGGTGGATCCGGGCGATGGCCTGCGCCTCGGTGGTGGGTTTGAGTTGCGGCTCGCACAGGATGGCTACCGAGGCTGCCTGCAGGTTCAGTCCCACGCCGCCGACCTGAATCTGTGCCACCAACGCGCAGGGTGTGGAAGCGGCGGTGAAGTCATCGATGAGCTGCTGGCGCTGATCAGGCTGAACAGCCCCCGTCAGCGGTCCGATGGCGAGTTCCCCCAGGGTGCGCATGACCAGATCGATGACATCGAGGAAGTAGCTGAACACCACGACCTTGCGCCCATTCTCGGTGGCTTCGGTGACGAGTTCGAGCAGCCGTTGCGCCTTGGCGGAGTCAGCAGGCAAGTCGACGTCGTAGGCGGCCCGGCGCATAGCCATGAAGTTCCCGGCCTGCACCGCCTCCCGGTACCGGGCCCCATCGACGGCCCCGAATTCTTCCCATTCCTCCACCTGCACCACTTCGGGAAGCTCCTCGAGCACGTCCTCGGCATTGCGGCGCAGGTAGACCGGGGCTACCGCCCTCCGGAACACCGCCGGGCCAGCAGCACCCACAGCAGGGTCGAGCGCGCCAACGAGGGCTGGCTGCAGGTAGGAAACCAGGGTGCGGAACTCCGCCACCCGGTTCTCCATCACGGTACCGGTCAGGAACAGCACATCGGGTGCGCGCTCAGCCAGCGCCGCGATGTCTCGGGACCGGTGCGTGCGTGCGTTCTTGGCGTAGTGGGCCTCATCGACGACCAGGACGTCGAGTCGATCGGATAGGCGCACCACGTCGTACAGGCCGTCGATGGAAGCCACCGCAACTCCCCCATCGGCCTGCCATCGCGCCAACTCAGCACGCAGGGGTGAGCCATGCAACAGCACCGGCACCAGCTGCGAGTGCTGGCGGATCTCACGCATCCAGCCGGACATGACGCTGGCGGGTGCAGCGACCAGCACGTGGGTGGCACCGGTGGCGACACGGTGGGCGATGGCCGCGATCGCTTGCATGGTCTTGCCGAGTCCCATTTCGTCACCGATGATGACGCGACGTTGAGCCAGGGCGAATCTGGCACCAAATTCCTGGTAGCCACGCAGCGATGCCCGGATCAAGGTGGCGTCCAGTGGCTGCCGCTGAACCCGGTCCACCAGGTCGCCGGGCAGGTGTCCATGGGCTAGGTCCGGGTCACGCCGCGTTGGAACCACGGAATCGAGCAGCGAGTAGTAGCTGATCGAGCGGAGCCGGAAGTCCTCCCACACCTGGACTGGGTGGGCGGGCTGGGCAAGCAGTTCAGCGATCCGGGTTGCGTCTTCCAGCGCCCCGGTGGCGGTGGCACTGGCGCAGAGTGCCACCATATCCGACAGCACCTGTTCGGCACGGCGGCGTCGGGTGCCCCAGGTCAGCAGACGGCGGAACGTCCCGGTCAGAGACCGAGCGGATTGCCGGGCTGCTGGAAAGTCACGTAGGGCAGCGGTGACGATGACCTGGTGGTGGGTCATTGCCTGCCGTGCCTGACCGAGCAGGTAGAGCGCCTGCACCAATGCCGTCATGGTCGGATCGGTGGGGGTCAGGTCAATCCGGAACCGCACCGTATCGCGCATGGCATCGGCGACCCGCTCAGCTGCCGCCAACAGGTGGGTCGCCGTCTGCGGGCCGACACCGGAGATCGCTTCTAGCGCGGCGCGGCCCATTCGCAATACCTGCCCGACTGTGCTCACCCCAGCCTGGATCAAGATCCCGGTTCGCAACCGCTCGCGGGTCACCTCCCGCAGTGACGTCACCGCGATGCCGTCCAGCTGCAGCAACAGCTTCTCCTCCCGGCCATCGAGGAACCCGGTCCGCACCTGCCCTTCAGCAACTGCGGGTGCGTCGTGAAGCTGCTGCAGCAACGCCACCACCCGATCGGCCTGTGCCACCGTGGCGCGGGCCTGGGCGATTGAACTCACGCTGACTACTCTCCCATCATGGCTAGCGATGCACAGATCCTCATCGTGCCCGGTCCCGACGGCGACCGGGAGGTCCGGATCTCCTCACCTGATCGCCAGATGTGGCCGGGAATCTCGAAGTGGGATCTGGCCAGCTACCTGGCCGCAGTGGCGGATCCGTTCCTGGCTGCGGTGGCCGATCGCCCGGTGACATTGCAGCGCTTCCCTGGCGGCATCGACGGTGAGGAGTTCTTCTCCAAGAACCCGCCCCGGGGCGTGCCTGGATATGCGCGTACGGTCATGTGCACCTATCCTTCCGGACGCAGGCACCCGCAACTGGTACTCGACGAGGCCGCCACCGCCGTCTGGGCAGTACAGATGAATACGGTGACCTTTCATCCGTGGCCAGTCCGGACGGCGAATACGGACAATCCCGATGAACTGCGCATCGATCTGGATCCGCAGCCCGGAACCGGGTTCGCCGACGCAGTGGTCGCGGCGCATGGCCTGCGTGAGGTGATGGACGAGCTCGACCTGACGGCCTGGGTGAAGACCAGCGGTAACCGTGGCGTCCACGTCTATGCCCGGATCGAACCGACCCATGAATTCGGTGATGTCCGGCATGCGGTGATCGGGATCGCCCGCGAGCTGGAACGCCGGATGCCGGAGCTGGTGACCACCGCCTGGTGGAAGGAGGAACGCGGGTCCAAGGTGTTCGTCGACTTCAACCAGGCCAACCGGGACCGCACCATCGCCTCGGCTTACTCCGCCAGGCCGCTGCCGGGGGCGCCGGTGTCGATGCCGGTCCGATGGGAGGACCTTGACGAGGTTGATCCGCGTGACTTCACGGTGATGACAGTGCCGGACCAGGTGAGGCGCGATGGCGACGCCTGGGCAGCCATGAACGACGCGGTAGGCCACATCGGCGGCGCGCTGGCCCTGTGGCAGGCGGATCTGGAGCGAGGACTGGGGGAACTCAATTTCCCGCCCGAGTATCCGAAGATGCCGGGCGAACCGCCACGGGTCCAGCCGTCCAAGATAAACCCAGCGAACTGGACCTGAGCTACGGCAGCTCCGCTGGCGGGACCTCACTGGCATCCACCTGGTCGGTGGAGCCGATCAGAGAGTGGTGGTCGATTCCACTGCGCGCGACCCAGGGGTCCTGATCCGGCCAGAAGATGATGACCGCGGCGTCGACGCCGCGGACCTGAGTCACCTCGAAGGTGGCACCATCGGTAAGGATGAACCTCATCCCGGCGGCAGGCTGCCCTGCGATCTGCTGCGCCAGCTGCTCCTGATCCGGAATGCCTAGTTCTAGATCGGTGTAGTACTCAACCAGGTCCTCGACGGCCTCCGGGTCGGTGATGACAGCCAGCTCGACCATGGCCTGTTCGCTCATGTACTCGTACATGTAGATCTCGACCTGCGTCACCTCATCCGCAGAGAAATCCACGGTGCGCATGGCGGGAGGTGTGCCCCAGCCGCAGCCGGCAAGCACGATCATGGCGACGACAAGGACACCGAGAAGTCGAGATGAATGCTGGGTCATTGAGGCCTATTGTGCCTGCCGGGCGCGGACCGTGCGGACCCGGCCTGCGACGATCCCGACCACGAACAGCAGCGGCGTGGGTGCCATCATCAGCCAGTTGGCCACACCGGTGGTACCGGTGATCACCTCGAAGTTCGACACGATCAGCGTGACCCCGATCCCCATCCCGAGTGCGCCCAGCGCGGGAGCCAGCTGCACGCGCGCGAAGGTATGCCCTTTGCGGTCACGGGCGAAGAACGCGATCACGGCAATGGCACAAACCAACTGCGCGACGACGATCCCTACGACGCCAGCGGAGTAGGTCCAGATCCCCAACTGCAGATACGGATCCCCACCGAGGGCAATCGTGACCACCAGGGCGAGCGCTGCCAGGCATGAGAGGAAGGCACTGGCCACATACGGCGAGTGCGTGCTCTTGTGGGTTCGACCCAGACGTGCCGGCAACAGCCCGGCGCGGCCCATGGCGAACAAGTACCGGGCGCAGGCGTTGTGAAAGGCGATCAAGCACGCCAGGAAGCTGGTCACGATGAGCACCCGCATGGTCACGGCCGCCCATTGGCCCAGGTAGTCCTCCGTAGCCAGGAACACCATGTCGCCGAAGTTGTCACTCTGGGCGATGGCGAGGATTCCGTCAACACCGAATGCGGTGACCACAGTCCAGTAGGTAAAGCCGTAGAACACGGCAAGGAAGCCGATGGCCACGTAGGTCGCGGTGGGAATCGTGCGCTCAGGTTTGACAGCCTCTTCGGCATAGATCGCGGTGCCCTCGAAACCGAGGTAGGACCCGAAGCCCAGGACGAACAGACTCCCAGCACCGGCGGCGAAGAAGACACTCTGCGGGCTGAACGGGGCTGCCGAGAACGGCTCGGGGCCGCCTTGGATGACGATGGCCAGCGATAGAGCCAGCAAGATCGCGACTTCCGCGGTGAGCAGCACCGCGAGAACCCTGGCACCGAGGTCGACCTGGCGATGGCCGAGCACGGTGACGATGACCAATGCGATCAGCGACCAGACGCCCCATGGCAGATCAATCCCGAAGACGTCGGCCATGGTCAGCTGGGTGAAGAAGCCCAGCACTCCGTAGAAGCTGATCAGCGCCAAGGCATAGGCACCTGTCACCATGACGGCGACTCCGTTGCCCATGTCGGAGCCGAGGCCGCGGGTGACATAGGCGTAGAAGGCACCAGCGTTCCGGACGTACTTGGACATCGCGGTGAAGCCAGCGGCGAAGAGGATCAGGACAATGCCGCACACCACGATGGCTCCGGGGGCGCCGATCCCACCGAGTCTGATGGAGAACGGGGCACCGCTTGCGATGACCGAGAGCGGGGCGGCCGCTGAGACGACGAAGAACACGATGCTGGCCACACCGAGTTTGCCACCGGCCAGCTTCCCGGCAGTGGGCACAGCGGCAGGGGCGTCCACGCTCACGTCATGATCGCGCTGGGACTGGTTCATCGGGCACCTCCGGTGGCTGTCATTGCCGAGCGGAGCAGATCGTGGCCGACGGCGTGGACCGTTGCCCCATCCGCGCCGGTCATCGTCTCCGCCGCGACCAGCGCGTTCACGATGGACTCCTCCGTGGCGTCAATCACCATCTCGAACAGATTCGACAACGCCTCGTTCGGCACCATCCGCAGGCTGATCTCGTCCTCCGAGGTCTCCACGACCGGGTCGCAACCATAGGGAGGGAGCTTCCCGCGATTCGCGGTCGAGAAGGCCAGGAACAGGTCTCCGCTGTACTGTTCACCGGTCCCGCCCATCCGGCCGATCGCGATACCAGCTCGCTGAGCCAGGCGCTTGCACTGATGCGGCAGCAGGGGTGCGTCCGTGGCGACGATGACGATGATCGAGCCGCTACCCGGTTCACTCATCTGCAAGGCCTCAGGGACCGGGACGACGTCCGGCCCGATGATCTCACCGACGGGAATGCCATTGATTCGCAGGCGTGAGCGTCGTCCGTAGTTGGCCTGGACGAGTACGCCCACGGTGTACGCCGTGCCATCGGCACGCTGGAGCACACGGGAGGAGGTACCGATGCCACCTTTGAACTCATGGCACATCATTCCGGTGCCACCGCCGACATTGCCTTCGGCGACCGGGCCAGTGGTGGCATTGGCCAGCGCCTCGCGGACGTGGTCAGCGGTGACATGGTGGCCGTTGATGTCATTGAGAAGCCCGTCGTAGGTCTCCCCGACCACGGGCAGGCACCAGTACAACTCATCGGTTCCGCGCGCCGTGACCTGCTCACGGACCAGTGCGTCTCGCACGACGCCGACACTGTGGGTGTTCGTCAGACCGATGGGCGAGGTCAGCTGACCGGACTCGCGAATCCACTCCAAACCGGTCAGTTCGCCGCTGCCATTGAGCCGGTGAGGTCCCGCGAAGACGGGCTGGTCCCAGATCCGTTCGTGGGGCATGACGACGGTCACGCCGGTCCGGACGGGGCCTGAACCCATTCTCAGGGCGCCCTCACCCGAGATCAGAGTGCTGTGGCCGACGGCGACGCCGGAGACGTCGGTGATGGCGTTGAGCGGTCCTGGTGGGAAGTCACCGATGGCTATTGCTAGATCTCGAGCACGCATTGTTACACCATCCAAGGTTATTTGACGTGGTCACAAAGAATGCCAGCCACGGGTCCCGCAGACAAGGCCTGGCACCAAACTCGGTGCACCTCGGCCTCGATTAGGATCGATCCGGGACAACAGCAAGACAACGTTGGAGGCGGCATGGCGCGGCCCAGCACTCAGGCGGAGCGGCGCGCAGATATCCGCACTGCCACGGCCCGTCTACTGCGCAAAGAGAGCGTTTCACGGATCGGGCTGAGCGATGTCGCCCACGAAATGGGCCTGAGCGCGAACGCGATCCGCTACTACTACTCCGATATCAACGGCCTGCTGGCAGACCTGGTCGCGCACGGCGTCGACCGATTCGTGACCAGGCGCCAGGAGGCCATTGCCGGCCAGGACCCGCTCGACCAGCTCGCAACCTTGATACGACTGGGACTGCCTCACGGACTTGAAGACCGCGAGGTGTGGCTGATGTGGCAGGTCACGATCGCCGACGTCGAGCAGGCGAGCGCCACGATCCTCAGCGATATCTTCGGACGCCAGGTCGCCATGTACCAGTCCGCGCTCGAGACAGGCGCCGGCACCGGGCAATTCACGCTGCAGGTACCGGCTATCAGCGCTGCGAAAACCCTCGTCAGCCTGGAGGACTACTACGGGCTGCGCATCGTCGTGGGGGACCCCACATTCGACCGGGAAGCCGCGCTGGCCCTCATCCGCGAATACGCCGAGGTCGCCGTCGGCGCAGCGTTGCCCGCCATATCCTGAGCAGCGCCGCAGCAGCGGCTGGAGCCGGTATCAGTACCGCCCGGGCGTCAGTCCCCCATCGACCGTCACCACCTGCCCGGTCAGGTAGGAGGCGCCGGACGAGGCCAGGAAGGCGATCACATTGGCGATCTCGGCTGGCTCACCCAGTCGCTTCATCGGAATGTACGGTGAGGCGATCTCGGCAGCGTCAGGCCCCAGACTGTGTCCGGGATTGAGCAGTTGCGCGGTGCGGATATAGCCCGGAGCGACACCGTTGACGCGGATGCCCGCTTCGGCATACTCGACGGCCAGACCGCGCACCAATCCGATGACGCCGGATTTGGCGGCGGAGTAGTGCACGTGCTCGTCCCAGCCATAGCTGGTACCCATGATCGAGGACAGGCAGATGATCGAAGCGCCGCGCTTCATCGCGGGCAGCGCCGGGCGGATCACCCGCAGCATGCCGTACAGATCGACGTCGAGGGTATCGTGCCAGGTTTCATCGGTCATCTGGGACATCGGCACCCGGAGCGCGATGCCAGCATTCGCCACGATCACATCGATGCCACCGAAGCGGGCGTTGAGATCCGCCACCAACGCATCGGCGGCCGGGGTCGACCGGACATTCAGCTCGCGGAATTCAGCGCTACCGCCGGCTTGCTCGATCTGTCCGACGACCGCTCGCCCCTCGTCGGAGAGCACATCGGTGACGATCACATGATCACCCTGCTCGGCGAATGCCAGCGCGGCGGCCCGCCCGATGCCAATACCTGCACCCGTGATGAGCACAACTCGCTTGTCCATCTCTACATCCCTTTCGCTACGGTCGATTCCGCGATGGCTGCGGCATAGAACAGCCGCGGAATCAGGACTTCATCGGGGTCCATGCCTGCCGGGACCGGCACCTGGGTTTCGGGCACCCGGGTGGCGGCATCGGCGATCTCGAATCGGCGGTGGCGTCCGATCCACATCATCCGGGCGTGGAGCCCGTCGGCTCCGATGCGCCCAATGGTTCGATCCAGGTCCACGCGCATCGCCTCAAGCAGGTCGGGCAGGTCCCGGCACAGCCGCCGGGATCCTGCCGCAGCGGTGAGGCTCCAGCCCACGGGACCGCTGCCGATGACCTTCCGGCCGACCAGGTCGGTCGCGATCCGGGCCACCACGATCCGCGGGTAGGCGCGGGAGAGGACGGCGCTGCTCCAGGTCGTCCGCTCCCGCGCGCATGTTCCGCACATCAGAGCATGACGTCCCCGCTGTTGGGGCCGAGCGTCTGCCCAACGTAGATATCTCCGAATGGTGAGGAGGCCAGCGCGACGACCGTCGGGGCGACCTCGTCGACCACGCCGAAGCGCCCCAGGGGCAGTTCGGCCCGTTTGGCAACCTTCCATTCCTCACTGATGCCAGCGACCAGCGGCGTCTCGATGGGACCCGGTGCGACACAGTTCACCAGCACGCCGTCGCGGGAGACCTCCAATGCCAGCGACTTGCTCATGGCGATCACCCCGGCCTTGGCAGCCGCATAGTGGGTCATGCCACTGCCACCCTTTTGCCCCAGCTGAGAGGCGATGTTAATGATCCGCCCATCGGCCCGGGCACGCATGCCCGGCAGTACCGCACGGCACAGCAGGAAGACACTGGTCAGGTCGATGGTCAGCGTCTGGTTCCACTGCTGCAGCGACATCTGCTGCAGCGGCGACTCGGTGAGGATGCCGTGCGAGGTCACCAGGGTGTCGATCCGTCCGAGCTCACCTTCGGCTTGCGCCACCATGCCGGCCACGCTGGCCTCATCGGCGGCATCGAAGACCAGCGCGGTCGGTGGCGTGCCACCACCGGAACCGGCCAGGCCGGCCAGTTCCTGCGCACACGCCTGGACCGATTCGCTGCGGTCCGCGAGCAGCACCTGCGCCCCGGCCGCCACCAAATGCGCCGCCGTTGCCTTGCCGATACCGCTGGCGGCTCCGGTGACCAAGGCGGTTCGCCCGGCGAGGCACTTGCCGTAGTCCGGTACGCCGGTCATTGCGCCGCCACCGCGGGCGTCGCCGTGACCTTCTTGGCGAACAGCATGACCAAGCCGGAGACGAATGTGCCCAACGCTCCCACTAGGAAGGCGGCGGTGGAGAACGGGACCGCCGCAGCCACCATCGCCGTGAGCAGGAATCCAGCGATCACTGCGCCCGGCTGGCTCATCGCACCGATGAAGGTGGACCCGGTCGCCCGGCAGTCGGCGTCGTAGCACTCGGCCTGGAAGAACATGATGGCCGCGTACGGGCCCAACAGGAAGAACAGCCCCAGCATGTAAGTGACCAGAACGAACGCCGGGTTGCTCGGTCCCAGCAACATCGCACCGAACATCACCCCGCCGAGCAGCCAGCCCGCGACGATGACGTTGCGCCGCCCGAACTTGTCTCCGAGCCAGCCGTGGGTGAGGTAGCCGAGCGCTCCGACGATGTTGGACACCACGATCATGAGCAGTGCACTGGAAGCGTCCAAGCCCTTGCCGCTTTCCAGCACGGTGGTGCCCAGCACGGAGAAGGTCTGGATGCCAAACCAGTTGAACAGCCAGGCCAGCGAAATCACCACGGTGCTACGCAGGTGCTTGCCCTGGAAGATGCGACGGAACGGGGTGTGCTTCTGCACGTCCAGCCCAACGGCTTTGGCGTACTCCTGCGCAGCAGCCTCGTTTCCATCCCGTGCCAGCTTCTTGATGTGCTGGGTGGCGACGAACTGAGGGCTTTCCTTCAGCCGGAGGCAGATCAGCGCGACGATGATTGCCGGAACCGTCGCCAGCAGGAACAGCATCTGCCAGTTGTCGGTGCCGACGATCGGCGTCATGATCGCCACGAATCCGGCAGCGAGCAGCGCACCGAGCGGCCACCCGGTTTGCACCATCGAGTACACGAAACCCTGGTTTCGCTTGATCTTCTCGTCCTCGGTGACCGCATACAGCTCATTGAGGTAGGTGGCGTTTACCGACTGCTCCGCCAGGCCGAGCCCGCTGACCGATCGGATACCGACCAGGGACACCGCACCCTGCACCAGCGATGTGGCGGCTGAGGAGAGCGCCGTGCCACCGACGGAGACCACCATGCCTTTGCGACGTCCCAGCCTGTCCACCATCGGACCGACCAGCATCACCACGATGAAGGTGCCGACGCTGACCAGAGTGGAGACCAGCAGCGCGAAGCTCGGCTCCCAGGAGAAGCTCTCCTCGATCCGTGGCAACAGGGTGCCGAACAAGATGAAGTCGTACACCGCGATCGTCCAGGCCAGGAAGGCGATGCTGGTGGCTCTGCGAGTCTCGCGGGTACTGACCCGCCGCAGGCTCGGGGTTGTGGATGTGGAAGTCATGGTCGCTCTCCTGTCAGCGGGTACGCGGGAATCGGGCCGCGAAGTCCGTGGCGATCTGGTCGAAGGTGCTCCAGCGCACGCCGGCGTGGCTGGACATGTGTTCGATCAGCCGCTCAAGCATCAGCAGCACCTGTGGCCTGCCGGAGACATCCGGATGGATGGTCATGGTGTAGACGGCGTAGTCGTGTTCGCGGTAGATCCAGTCGAACTGATCGCGCCACATCTGCTCGATGTCCCTGGGGTTGACGAAGCCGTGGCTGTTCGGACTGGACTTGATGAACATCATCGGCGGCAGGTCATCGAGATACCAGCTCGCGGGAATCTCGATGAGATCGGTCTCCTGGCCGCGGACCAGCGGTTTCATCCAGGTCCTGGCGGGCTTGTCGTAGTCGATCTTGTCCCAGCTGTCACCCACTCGGACGTAGTACGGCTCGAAGTCCCGGTGCATCAGCGAGTGGTCGTACCTGATGCCCTGTTCGATCAGCAGTTCATTGGTGACCGGTGAGAACTCCCACCAGGGTGCGACGTAGCCGCTGGGACGCTTTCCGCTACGACGCTCGATCAGGTCAATGCAGTAGGTCAGGATCTCCTCCTCCTGCTCGCGGGTCATCGCGATCGGGTTCTCATGGCTGTAGCCGTGCACGCCGATCTCGGCCCCAGTGGCCACGATGTCGTCGAACTGGCTGGGAAAGGTCTCCACCGAATGCCCCGGCCAGAACCAGGTGCTCGGGAGCTGGTACTTGTCGAATAGCTTGCTCAGCCGCGGAACGCCGACCTCCCCCGCGAAGATCCCACGGGAGATGTCCCCCGGAGAATCCTCACCCCCGTAGGAACCGAGCCAACCACCCACGGCGTCGACATCGACGCCGAAGGCCACGAAGATTTCCTTTGCCATCACTTTCTCCTTGTTCGTTGTTTCACTCATGCGTCCCGACGAGTTCAGCCAGCTGACGCCGTGCAGTAGGCGCATCCACGTGGCTGAGCAGCAATGCCAGTAGCACCCGGCCCTGGGTGGCCGGCAGTGCTCCGAGCGAAATCGCACCCGCGGTGAGTGCATCGGCAGCACCGCCATTGCCGTAGATGGGCAGCACCGAGCCGCTACCGGTCCGCGTCCCCAGGGCCACCACGACGTCGGCCGCAACCGCCCGTGCGATGCCCGCACTCAGAGCCTTGCCGGGATTGCCGGACCCGGTTCCGAGCACGATCAGCCCGCGGGCACCAGCACCGAGCGCCGCGTCCAGTAGCACCGAGTCGGCCCCCGGGTAGGACATCACCACATCGATTCGCTGCGAATCGAAGCTGGCACTGGGACGGGGTGCCGGCGACTGGCGCCGCGGGCTGAACTCGAACTGCGGCCGGCCCTCGTCGATACGCCCGATCGGGCCACCCAGCGTGTTGGCGAACGGCTGTAGCGCCAACGTGTTGTCCTTGCGGATTCCCAGTGCGCTGAAGAGCGCTCCGGCGAACGAGACCAGCACCCCGCGCCCTCGGCTGCTCCGGGCGGACGCCACCCTCAGCGCATCGTGAAGGTTGCGTGGGCCGTCGCTGTCGGCGATGTCGCGTCCGCGTTGTGCCCCGGTCATGACGACGGGTCTGAGGTCATCGTGGACGACGTCCAGCAGCGCGGCGGTTTCCTCCAGGGTGTCGGTGCCGTGGGTTATCACCACACCGTCGACCTCCGGACGGGCGAGCGCAGCCGCGACGGCTTCGCTGATCGCGCGTACATCGCCGAAGGTGATGTTGAACGAATTCACCCGGTGGACCTCGTGTACCTCGACCGACACCGCGGGGTCCAGGCCATCGACTGCAGCCAGCAACTGCGCACCAGAGTCACTGGCGACCGATCCACCCGACGCAGCCCGACGCGACGCGATGGTCCCGCCGGTGGTGAGAAGAACGATGTGCGCCATTGCCAGATCTCCGATTCACGCGAGCCTCAGCACCCGCGTGTGGTGAATACTGGCATACACAAACGATTAACGCAATCGTTCAACGCAATCGTTCAACTCGCCTAACTCAATCGATACACTCCTAGGTAGGATCGCTTTCGTAGACCAAGGAGCACCAGTGGCGCCACCAACCAGCAAGCGCCCGGTGACCCAGCGGCGAATCGCCGAGCTGGCGGGCGTCAGCATCACGACGGTGTCCCGGGTACTGAGCACCGACGGCGACGCTGCGACGCAGTGGGCATCACCGCAGGTGGTGTCGGAGATCCGGCGCCTGGCACAGGTGCACGGCTATCGCCGCAATCCGCACGCGGCAAGCCTGCGGACCTCCCGGTCGAATCTCATCGGAGTGATCGTTCCGCGACTGCAGGACTACGTGCTCGCCACCATCTACGAGGGGATCGATGAGGCCGCCACCGAGCACGGGATCTCGACATTCGTCACGAACTCGCTCGACGACATCGAGCAGCAGCGCGTCCGGACTCAGCAGATGCTGGACCGACGGGTCGACGGCATCATCTTCGGCGACGCGCACCTGGATGATCCGTTCCTCGATGAGCTCGCTGCCGAAGGCGTCCCGTTCGTGCTCACCTCACGGCGCAAACCCGGTCATGTCTCGGTGACGTGCGACGACTACCTGGGCGGCCGGTTCATCGGCGAACACCTGGTCGAGATCGGACGCACGGACGTCCTGATCCTCGGGGGCCACGATTTCGCCTCCACCGGACGCGACCGCAGTCAGGGGGTGATCGACGCACTGGCCGAGGCGGGCTTCGAGGTGCCGCCCCCGCGACTGCTGTTCCGTGGATTCGACGCCCATGCGGGCAAGCAGGCGATGACCGAGGCGCTAGCGTCGGGCATCCGGCCCAATGCCGTGTTCGCTGCCAACGACTTCGCCGCCATCGGCGCGCTCGGGGTACTCATCACGCACGGCATGTCGGTGCCCGAGGACGTGGCTCTGGTCGGCTACAACGACACCCCGTTGGCAGCCTCGGTGGGCGTGCCGTTGACCACGATCCGCTCACCCATGCATGAGATGGGGCGCGCAGCGCTGACGACCATGCTCGACGTCATCGCGGCTCGCGAAACCGCCTCCGCCATGGTCCAGCCCGAACTGCTGATCCGCGCATCCACCACGCTCTGACCTCCGCCGAGGACCGGCAGTAGCCTGGGGTTGCACTCCTTCTCCCGTCCGGTTGGCTAATCGACCTGGAGGCAGAGGCCCGATGAAGAGCGGATCCGGTTGGCTCAATCGAGCCATAGCCGCCGCGCGCACTGAATCTGGCGGTGCCCTGCTGCTGGTGAGCGTGGCGGCGACGGCGTTGCTGTGGGCGAATTCGCCGCTCTCGCAGCAGTACCACGATCTGTGGCAGATGCCCGCGAGCATCTCCGTCGGAGATCTCGCGATCGAATTGAGCCTGCACGGGTGGGTCAACGATGGCCTGATGGTGATCTTCTTCTTCGCCATCGGTCTGGAAGTGCGGCAGGAGTTCTCCATCGGATCGTTACAGGACCGCAGCAAGCTCATGGTGCCGCTGATCGCCGGACTCACCGGCGTCCTGATTCCCACGGCGATCTATCTGGCGATCGCGGGCCGGGAAGCAGCCGCGGGCTGGGGCGCGGTGATCGGCACCGACACCGCTGGTACCTGCGGCGGTGACCCAACGGGCACGCGTGCGAGATGCGCGCGACCTGTTTCGCGACTACTGGCAGTCCCCGCAGGCCGGAGCCGCCCGCAGTGTGCAGTCCCGGGCTAGCTCGTTCCATCTCGGTCAACGAGCGCCTGCACGAGGTCCTCAAGGGCCCGGTCGTGCTCGTTGTGGTGCCCATTTTCGCGCTCGCCAATGCCGGCGTGGACCTGCGCGGCGGAGTATTGGGTGCGGCCGTGGCTTCGCCGGTGATGTGGGGGGTGGTCGCTGGTCTGGTGGTGGGCAAGCTGCTCGGTATCTCGGTGGGCGCCTGGCTGGCGGTGCGCACCGGCCTGGGCCGGCTCCCCGATGGTGTCGGTCCGGGCAGCGTTGCCGGTGGTGCAGCGCTATCGGGAATCGGGTTCACCATGTCGCTGCTGATCGTGAGTCTCTCCCTGAGCGGTGAACACGCCGATGACGCAACCATCGGAGTCATGATCGCCATCGTCGGCGCAACCGCGGCCGGGTAGCTGATCTTCCGCTTCGCGCGCACACGCTGGGGTGAGACCGCCGCAGACCTACCGATCGAGCTCACGCCAGCGGTGGAGCCAGAACTGGACCACGTGCTCGGCACCGCCGACGCTCGCATCCACGTGGTGGAGTACTTCGACTTCGAGTGCCCGTTCTGCGCCCGGGCCACCGGCATGTGGCGCGATGTGCACGAGCACTTCGGTGAACAGGTCCAGTTCGCCGTCCGGCATTTGCCGTTGACCGGCGTGCACCCGCGCGCCTTTGAAGCGGCGCTGGCCAGTGAAGCGGCGCTGGCCAGTGAAGCGGCAGCCAATCAGGGCCGGTTCTGGGAGATGTACAACGTGCTGTTCGATCATCAGTCGGCGCTGGAGCCCGGAGATCTGCACTCCTACGCCGAGGCGATCGGGCTGGATATGGACCTGTTCCGAACCGATTGCGCCGACGACGACGTCCGTGAGCGGGTACGGGCTTCGGCCCGTTCGGCGCATGCCAGCGGCGCACGTGGCACCCCAACGTTCTACATCGACGGGATCCGCCATCACGGTCCCCACGATGCCCGCACCTTGATCGCAGCCATCGAGCGCAGATTGGCTACCCCGCAGCAGTCCCGGTGAGCAACTGGGCATACGCCCACAACCGGGCCGCGGTCTCGGCGTCGGACATGCGCTTGTTCAGCCGGGCAGGCCCTGGGGGTCCAGCCAGTCCGAACCTGCCGGTCGGACCGTAGTAGCTCCCCCCGGCCAGCCCCGGTTCGGCCGCAGCCATCAGCATCGGTTCGGCGCCCTGCTCCACCGGCTGCCCCGGCATCAGGCCGCTGGCGGTCATCCGGGTCATCAGCGAGCGCCCCGGCGCCAATTGTGCGCCCGAGGTTTGCAGGTTGGTGTGGGTGTAGCCCGGGTGGGCACCCACGCTGGTCAGGTTCCAGTTGCTGCGCTCAGCCAGCACCGCCAGATGCCGGAACAGGTGGACATCGGCCAGCTTGGACTGAGCGTAGGCACCTTCGGGGCTGTACCGGCGCCGCATCCAGTTCAGGTCCGTAAGGTCGATCCGGCCGAAATTCGCCACCCCGGAGCACATGGTCACCACACGTGGCGTGGGTGCCGCCAGCAGCAGCGGAAGCACCAGGTTGGTCAGTGCCAACGGCCCCAGGAAGTTGGTGCCGATTTGCAGTTCGAACCCGTCGGCGGTCTCCAGCCGTTGCGGCGGGACCATCACCCCCGCATTGTTGAGCAGGGTGTCGATCCTGCCGTGGTCCCGGGCCAGGTCGTCGGCGAACGACCGCACCGAGGCTAGGTCGGCCAGGTCCAGCACCCGGACCTCGAGATCGGCGTCGGCGTGACGTTGTTGTATCTGCCGCGCAGCTGCTTCACCCTTGGCTCGGTTCCGCACCGCCATCACCACCCGCGCACCGGCGGTCGCGAGCCGGTGGCTGGCCTCCAAACCGGTGCCGCTATTGGCCCCGGTGACGACGATGATGCGACCGGACTGCTCGGGGACTGGGTACATGGCGCCTACCTTAAGTTGAGCGGTATGGATCTTCCTGTCACACCGCCGGTGTCCCCCATGCTCGCCAAGGCTGCTAAATCCATTCCGCTCGGCGAGTTCGCCTACGAGCCCAAGTGGGACGGTTTCCGGGCCATTGTCTTCCGCGATGGCGATCAGGTCGAGATCGGTTCGCGCAACACCAAGCCGATGACCCGCTACTTCCCGGAGCTGGTCGAGGCGGTCAAGGGCAACCTGCCCGAACGCTGTGTCGTGGACGGGGAGATCGTGGTCGCGATCGGGGACCGGCTGGAGTTCGAGGTCCTGCAGCAGCGCATCCATCCGGCTGCGAGCCGGATCGAGTTGCTGGCCGAACAGACACCGGCGTCGTTCGTCGCCTTCGACCTGCTGGCACTGGATCAGGAGGATCTGACCGGCCAGCCGTTCGCCGTGCGTCGTGCACGGCTGGAGCAAGCCCTGGGCGAAGCCAGCAGCCCGGTGCACCTGACCCCGTTGACCACCGACCCGGCTGAAGCCGCTGACTGGTTCGAACGATTCGAGGGTGCGGGCCTGGATGGAATCATCGGCAAACCACTGGACGGCCCCTACCTGCCCGGCAAGCGCACCATGACCAAGGTCAAGCACCAGCGCACCGCCGACTGCGTGGTGGCCGGCTACCGGGTCCACAAGAGCGGCCCCGAAGCCGTCGGCTCCCTGCTGCTGGGCCTGTACAACGACGACGGCGACCTTGCCTCGGTGGGAGTCATCGGCTCGTTTACGGCAGCTCGCCGCAAAGAACTGTTCGCCCAGATGCAGCCGCTGGTCACCACGTTCGATGATCATCCGTGGGCCTGGGCCAACCCGCAGTCCGGCATCCGCACCCCTCGCAGCAGCGAGCACAGCCGATGGAATAGCGAGAAGGATCTGTCGTTTACACCAGTGAGGCCGGAGTTGGTGGTCGAGGTGCGATACGAGCACATGCAGGGCACCCGGTTCCGGCACATGGCGCAGTTCAATCGGTGGCGTCCAGACCGGGAGCCGCGCTCGTGCACATTCGACCAACTCGAGGAAGTCGTCGGCTACGACCTGGCGGACATCTTCAACTAAAGAGGAGAACAATGCAGGCACCGCTGTTCGGCACGTTCGTCACCCCCAGCTCCGCCAATCCGCAGCAGGTACTCGACCTCGCGGTTGCCGCCGACGACGGCGGCCTGGATCTGGTGACATTCCAGGACCACCCCTATCAGCCGGCTCTGATGGACACCCCGACCCTGTTGTCCTTCGTCGCAGCGCGCACAAGTCGAGTGCACCTGAGCGCGAACGTGACGAATCTGCCGCTGCGGCCTCCCGCGATGCTGGCACGCTCAGCAGCCACCCTGGACATCCTCTCCGGCGGCCGGTTCGAACTCGGTATCGGCACCGGCGCCTTCGCCGAGGCTATCGAGGCCATCGGCGGCCAACCGCTCAAGGGTGGGAACGCTGTCAAGGCGCTGGGTGAGGCCATCACGTTGATCCGGGAGCTGCTGGATACCGAAACCAGGGGCGGAGTGCGGCTGGATGGCGAGTTCTTCCATGCTCGTGGCGCCAAGCGAGGGCCCGCCACACCGCACCGGATCGATATCTGGGTGGGCGCCTACGGCCCCAGGATGCTGGGAGTGACCGGGCGAATGGCCGACGGCTGGCTGCCGACACTCGAGTACATTCCCACCGGCCTGGACGGCGTGCGGTCCATGAACGCACGCATCGACGCCGCGGCCACCGAAGCCGGCCGGGCGCCGACCGAGATCCTGCGGCTGGTCAATGTCATGAACGCCACCTTGAGCCCCACCGTGAGCGGGTTCCTCAACGGGCCGGCCCAGGCCTGGATCGATCAGCTCATCGAGACCATCAGCGATGGGACTCTGGATGGCGTGTTGATCGGTGGTGATGACCTGGCCACGACCCGGCGATTCGCGGAGGAAATCGTTCCCGCCGTGCGGGCGGGCATCGGGACCACGGTCTTCGATCGCGTGGCAGCTACCAGCTAGGGCGCGGGCGCGGCTTCAGAAACCTTGCACCAGCAGCGAGGCGCGAGCCTGGGTGCTGGCAACCACCTGCGCGTTCGTCTCGTCCGAACCATCGGTGAACCTCCGGGCCAGTTCCGGCGTCTTGCCGCTGTCGACGTGACGTTGATACAGCCGCCCGCGACGCAGTTCGTCGTCGGGTGCGACGAACCAGGTCTCATCCAGCAGGTCAGCCACGCCTGCCCATGGGTAGCTGTCTACCAGCAGGTAGTTGCCCTCGGTGAGCACCACCGGGGTCTGGTGCGGTACCGCGATGGCCGAGCCGATGGACTCCTCCATTCCGGCACGGCGGTATTCCGGCGCGTACACGACGGCGTCGTCGTTGGCACGCAGGCGCCGCAACAGCGCAACGTAGCCTTCGCCGTCAAAGGTATCCAGCGCGCCTTTTCGTTCGGCCCGGCCCAACCGTTCCAGTTCTGTCTGCGCCAGGTGAAAGCCGTCCATGGGAACATTGACCGCGCTCAGCCCGGCGTCGGCCAAAACCGGGATCAGGGCCCGGACCAGCGTGGACTTGCCGGAACCGGGTGCACCGACGACCCCAACGATCACCCGCTGGCGTCCCTCGGCGAGTGCGGCAACTCGGGCAGCGAGTTCGGCAATGGTGGTCATCAGCGCGGGACTTCCCGTTGAGCGGTCGCGGAGGCGTACAAACACACGGTGGCAGCCATGGCAAGGTTCAGGCTCTCGGCCTTGCCATGGATCGGAATCCGGACGGCGGCATCGGCGAGTTCGCGTGCTTCGTCTGACAGGCCGCGGGCTTCGGTGCCGAAGATCCACATGGTCGGCGATGCCAGCGGTGCCTGATCGAGCGTCAGGCCGGCTGAACCGTCGGCGGCCAGCACCTGCAGTCCGCCTGCACGCGCGATCGCCACCGCCTCCGAAAGGTCCTGCCCGCCGCGCACCGGCAGATGGAACAGCGACCCGGCGGTCGAGCGGACCACCTTCGGGTTGTACGGGTCCACGCTGCCGCTGGTCAGCAGCACGGCGTCGGCACCGGCCGCATCGGCGGCGCGGATGACGGTGCCGGCATTGCCGGGGTCACGCACCTGTTCCAGGCAGGCCAGCAGCCGGGCGGACCGAACCTCACCGGCCGTCTGGATCCGCACGACGGCGAGCACACCCTGGGCGTCCGGACTCATCTGCGCTATCACCTCGGCGCTGGCCAGGTGCACGTGTGCGCCGGTCTTCGTTGCTTCGTCGAGGATCCCCGGATAGTCCTGCGAGGCGGTGGGGGTGAGGTAGATATCCCGAATCCGGTCCTCGGCATACCGGACCGCCTCGCGTACGCCCTGGGGACCTTCGACCAGGAATTGCCGGTACTTGCTCCGCGCCTGCGGCCGGGCCAGCGCTCGCACCGCCTTCACTCGGTCCGCGCGCGGGTTGGTCAATATCTGCGGCACATCGCTCATCCTGCCGTACGGCGCCTGACCATGGATGGACTTAGACCACGGTGGCGTTTGAAGGCCGCGCTGAATCCGAATTGGTCGGCGTAGCCCACCGCTTGCGCCACCGCGGACAACGAGGCGTCATCGCGACGCAACAGATCGACGGCGAGGTCCATCCGCAGTTCGGTGAGATAGGACATCGGAGCCTGACCGAGCAGGTCAGAGAAGCGTGCCGAGAACGCACTCCGGGAGCTTCCCGCCTGCCGGGCGAGCGACGCCACGGTCCAGCGCTGCTGCGGAGCCCGGTGCATTGCCGCCAATGCTGGACCGACCTGCGGGTCGGTGCGCGCCAGGCACCAGGCAGGACCGGTGCGCTCGTCGGTGAACCAGCTGCGGATCGCGGTGGCGAGCAGCAGGTCGAGCCAGCGGTCCAGCACCGCTTGTTGCCCGGGCCGACCTGAATCGAGCTCTGCCTCCAGCAGGCTGATCAATGCGCTGGTCTCGGGCACCCGGACGCTGGCCAGGGGTGGCAGTCCGTTGCGCACCAGCCGTCCGAGCCCCGCCGAAAGGGAGTAGTTGCCACTGATGACCGTCGCGCTCGGCTCCCCCGGCTCGATGGGTTCCACCAGGCAGCGCACCTGATCCGTCGGAGGTGGGAGCGGTTCGCCATCGACCCGCGCAGCACCGGACCGATCGATCCGGTAGCGGACCGGACTTCCCGGAGCATCGGTGAGCAGGTATGGCTCGGCGCCGGCCAGATCGCCGGTGACCAGATGCACAATGCCGCAACCCAGCTGGTGGCGCTGACCGTCGCCAAGCTCCACCCACGCGGGTCCGTCCAGCACGACGATCACGGTCAACGGTGACCGCTCATCCACGTGCAGCCCGTAGGGCACCGCGAGCACCGAGCGGTGCAGTACCGCTTCGTGAGAGTGGACGCCAGCGAGCACCTCGGCCATCAGGTCCATCGACCCATTCCAGCATGGACGTTTGCACATGACAAGACGACGTTTCAGCATGGATCATCCAGCCATCTGCGCGAAGGATGCTGTTCATGGACAACACGCAGAGACTCACAGTCATCGGAGCAAGCCGGGGCACCGGAGCCTTGTTCGCGCAGCGGGCCGCACGGACGGGCCATCTGGTACGGGCAGTGGCGCGTAGCGCCCCCGCCTACCAGCACCCCCGGATCAGCTGGTACCGCGCGGATGCCACCGACTCAGCGGCACTGACCGAGCCGATCAGCGGCGCTGACGCGGTCATCATCATGGTCGGAGCACCGGGCCGTGACAGATCACAGGTCCGCGCCATGACGACGCGTGCCGTCGTGGCGGCAATGAACCGGGCCGGTGTGCGGCGGTTGCTGGTCCAGTCCTCACTGGGTATAGGAGACTCCCATACCCGGCTGAACCTGATCACCCGCTATCTGGTGTTTCCGCTGCTGCTCGCACCGGCGATGGCCGATCACAGAGCGCAGGAGGCCATCGTGATGGACAGCGGGATGGACTGGACGCTGCTGCGCCCGGGCTACCTCAGCGATGGTGAGCCCAGCGGGCAGGTCATCGCCGTCGACAGTTCCTATACCGGCCCCATGCGCGATCGCCTGACCCGAGCCGACGTCGTCGATGCCGCGTTGAGCACGCTCGTGGACCCACAGACGATTGGCCAGGCTCTCATGGTGGGCCTGCACGCGAATGCCCCCGCCACCACGAGGTGACGGGGGCATCCGGCAGAGTGCACTCAGGCGGCCGGGGCGTTGACATCCTCCGGCAGGGCCTTCTTGGCAACCTCGACCAACGCGGTGAACGCTGCCGCATCGCTCACGGCGATCTCAGCCAGCGCACGCCGGTCCACCTCGACACCAGCGGCCTTCAGACCCTGGATCAGCCGGTTGTAGGTCAGCCCGTTGGCGCGGGAGGCTGCGTTGATCCGCTGGATCCACAGCCGACGGAAGTCACCCTTACGGGCCCGGCGATCACGGTAGGCGTAGGTCAGCGAATGAGTGACCTGCTCCTTGGCCTTGCGGTACAGGCGTGAGCGCTGACCGCGGTATCCGCTGGCGCGCTCGAGGGTTGTCCGGCGCTTCTTCTGGGCGTTGACCGCCCGCTTGACGCGTGCCACGTCGTACTCCTTGCGTTGTGAGGTATGGGGGCGCCGGCGTTACTTGCCGAGCATCTTCTTGACGTTCTTGACGTCGGCGGGGGCGACCATGGTGTCGCTGGCCAGACGCGCGGCCTGGCGGGCGCTGCGCTCCTGGAACTTGTGCACGTGGCGGGCTCGTTGGCGCATGATCTTGCCGCTCCCGGTGACACGGAAGCGCTTCTTGGCGCCCGAGTTCGTCTTGTTCTTCGGCATCGTTTCTCTCTTACCTGTGCTGGCCTGCTGATCAGCTGGCTTCGGCCGCCGATTCGCTGGAGTTGGACTCCTTGGCGCGTCGGCGCTGTTCTCGTTGCGCTTCGGACTTCTTCTTGTTCGGCCCGAGCACCATGGTCATATTGCGGCCATCCAGCCGCGGTGTGGATTCAACGTGGCCCAGCTCCGCGACGTCCTCTGCCAGCCGCTGCAGCAACCGCATACCCATCTCGGGGCGCGACTGCTCGCGACCGCGGAACATGATCATCACCTTGACTTTGTCGCCACCCTTGAGGAAGCGCTCGACGTGCCCCTTCTTGGTGCCGTAGTCATGTGGGTCGATCTTGAGCCGGAACCGGATCTCTTTCAGGACGGTGTTCGCCTGATTGCGACGCGCGTCGCGTGCCTTCATGTCCGACTCGTACTTGAACTTGCCATAGTCCATGAGTTTGGCGACTGGCGGACGCGCGTCTGGTGCGACCTCGACCAGGTCGAGATCGGCCTCCGCGGCCAACCGCAATGCGTCCTCGACACGGACGATGCCGACCTGCTCGCCGTTCGGGCCGACCAGGCGCACTTCGGCAACCCGGATGCGATCGTTGATGCGTGGCTCGCTGATGTGTACTCCTTGGGTTCGTGGATCCGCCATCACACACGGGAAAGGCCCCCGGTGCGGATGCACACGGAGGCCCACAGGCTGCCCAGGGGGCAACCGTTCAGACCCAGGCCCTGTCGTGTTGCGCCGCAGCGAACCAGTCGGACCAAGGTGGGAGGGATCTCCGCTTGCATCATGGTCCCGGTTGCATAGCAACCAAGACCATTCGGTCGATCCCAGCTTAGCAGACGTGCCATGCTGGCGAGAGCGCGCACGCAACGAGACGGAGCAGACGGTGAAGACTTCCCAGCAGCGGCGGTTGCCGTTCTCGGTCTTGGCCAAGCCGACCGGCGCGGCTTGCAACCTCGACTGCAGCTACTGCTTCTTCCTTTCCAAGGAATTGCTCTACGACCACGATGGCCAGCGGATGAGCGAAGCCGGGCTGGAGACCTACCTGGGCAACCTGTTGGACAGCCAGCCCGACGGGCCGGTCGAGATCACCTGGCAGGGGGGCGAGCCGACACTGAGGGGGCTGGCGTTCTTCCGCCGGGCGGTCGAGCTGGCACAACAATTGCGGCGACCGCGCCAACAGCTCAGCTACGCATTGCAGACGAACGCGACCCTGCTGGACGACGACTGGGCGCGGTTCCTAGCCGAACACCGGTTCCTGGTGGGTGTGAGCATGGATGGGCCGGAGCACCTGCATGATGTCTACCGAGTCAATAAGGCCGGCCGCGGCACCCATGCTCAGGTAGCGCGGGGCTGGCAGGTGCTCCAGCGGTATGGCGTGGAAACGAACATCCTGTGCACGGTGCATCGCGGCAACCAGGATCATCCGTTGCAGGTCTACCGGTATTTCCGTGATCGGCTGGGGGCGCGGTTCCTGCAGTTCATACCGATCGTGGAGCGGGTACCGGCCGCACAGCTAGCGCTGGCCGAGCAGGGATGGCGGCCCGGACCGCACGGGAAACGTTCCCTGCTGTATCGCCAGCACGGCGACCGGGTGACCTCTCGCAGCGTGGACCCGCAAGCCTACGGACGGTTCCTCTCGGACATCTTCGACGAGTGGGTCGGCCGGGACGTCGGCGAGGTGTTCGTGCAGGATTTCGATGTCACACTCGCGAACCTGTTCGGACAGCACTCGCTGTGCGTGCATGCGCCCGAATGCGGCTCCGCGATCGCGGTGGAACACAACGGCGATGTCTATTCCTGCGACCACTACGTCGAGCCGGACTACTTGCTCGGCAACGTGGACACCGATTCCATGGCGGACTTGGTGCGCTCACCACGCCAGCGCGAGTTCGGCCGCGCCAAGCGCACCACGCTGCCGCCCCAATGCGTGCAGTGCCCCGTCAGGTGGGCCTGCCATGGCGGCTGCCCTAAGGATCGGTTCGCCTGCACTGGTACTGGCGAACCAGGACTCAACTACCTCTGCCCCGGATACTACGGGTTCTACACCCACGTCCAGCCAGCCATGGAGGAGATGGGCAAGCTGGTACGCGCGGGTCGCCCGGCCAGCGACATCATGGCTAGCAACTCAGACGATCTCGTCTAGCCCTGCGGCGATCCTTGGATCATCCAGACCGAACGTTCCGCGCGAATCTCTGCGATATCTTCGCCCGCTCACCTGACTCGCCCATTCGTATCCCCCACCCTCTGGCAGCCTGCCGTACGTCCAGCGACGTTGGGTCTTGAGGTTGTGGTGCTCCCGGCACAGCGGGGCCAGGTTTGACGGCCTGGTCTGGGAGGCCAGACCGTCTCGGTAGGGCTCGATATGGTCGAGATCGCACCCTCTGGCATCACGGGCGCAGTAGGGGAACACACACGTCTCATCGCGCAGGAGCACTTGTTCGGCGATTCGGTCCGGTACCTCATACCGATCCACGGCAACATCCGCAGCGGTGTCCACCACCGGCCGCACGATCACCCTGGTGCCACCTTCGACATCGTCCGAACACCACTGTTTGATCGTCTCCACCAGCACCGGGGCACGCGTATTTCCCACGCGCCCCAATCCGTGCTGGCCCATGACCGATTCCTCGCTCATATGTACGTAGAGCATGATCTGACGTGCGGTTCGCGGCGCCCGATCAGCCGAGGGCCAGTGCGGCCGTCGCTGTGCGTGATCGAGGATGGTGACCGGTTGAGCCGCGCCGGGATCACAATCGATGCCCACCACGGATCCGCCCACCAGGGCCTGCCCGGCACGGAGCAGGTGTTCCCTGGCAATATCCCCCAGCGCTCTGGCCCGCCGCACCTCCAGCGGGGCGGCATCTCCACGATCGGCCCGCTGGCGTGCCGCGTGGGCAACGGCAGCATGCAGGTCCAGGGCATCCGGAAGGTCCATGGAGCCGCCGACTGGGGTCAAGCCACCCAGCGACGTCTGGCTCAGACCTACCTCAAGGTGGCGGCGTTCCCGCTGCGCCGCGGCCGATCGGCGGAACCGCTCCTCATCAAAGCGTGCCTCCGCCTCGGTGACGGCGTTCTCGATCTGGCTGTACCGAACGGTGCCGTTGACCGCCGCTAGGTGCCGATCCACGAAATCGGCAGCTGTACCCGGTAGCGCGACGGTGGCCCGAGCTACCTGCCGGGCTCGCCAGACCTCCACCTCACCGGCACGTAGCCTGGCCCAGATCCGCGGCAACCGAAACGCCAGTTCCAGCGCCTCCGAGACCAACCGCCGACCCGCCTCCGCGGACAGGCCCAACGCCGCAGCCATCTCCGCAACCGCCCACGCCGCCACCGTCGGCACCTCTGCCTCATTCAACGGCACGCGTTCCATCGACCGCTGGCCACTACCGCCGGGGAGCGCAAACGTGGCGGCATCGGTTGCGGTCGCGGGCGGGTGAGCGAGCGCCCACCGCACCACTGCAAGCATCCGTTCCACCTCGGCAACCGCCACCGCCGCAGCGGCTGCACACAACTGAGCCAGCACTGCTGAGTCGGTTCCGAACGCTTGCTCCTTCGTCATGAATAGAACATACATTCGACCTCTGACATCGCCGCGTTCGAGGCGGTTCCGGTTGCGCGACTAGGGCGTGTCTGACAATTGCCTCGTCCACGCGATGACCGCGTTGAGGACGACAGCGGTTGCGCTGGCGGTAGTCGGTTTGTCGAGAGCGATCGGCCTTCCTCCGGATGGCTCCTTCCTAGAGTCCCCGTAGCTCGACTCGGTCTCTGCTGGGCGCGTCATGTTCGTCCTGTGCTGGTGCGCGCGGGCGATCGTGGAATCGACCGACAATGACCAATCCAAGACCCCGGCGGCGTCGGCAGCGGAAGTGAGCTTGGCGAGTACTGCATCCCAGGTTCCCTCAGTGGTCATGCGACGGTGCCAGGTCCAGACCGTCAGCCATG
>JBKDZO010000041.1:0-16010 GCA_047971285.1 Beutenbergiaceae bacterium
CGCGGGCCGGGTCGTGGAGACCGGCACGATCCGGGAGATCTACGACCATCCGGCGCACCCCTATCCCAGACGATTACTCCAGTCCATCCCGGGCGAGGTGGCTCACGGGGAGCGCCTGACCTCCATCGATGGGGCACCGCCGAACCTGCTGGATCTACCTGCCGGCTGCGCCTTCCACCCCCGCTGCCCATTCTCCGATGCCACCTGCCGCACCACGGTGCCGCAACTGCGCGAACCCGGCGGCTGGCAGCCGGGGCACGCCGCTGCCTGCCACCGGTCCGAGGAGGTGCTGGCGCATGACTGATACCCGGGCACCCAGCACCGAGGCACTGCTGCGGGTACGCGGCCTGAAGGTGGCCTACGCAATTCGGTCCTCGGTTCTGCTACGCAAGGTGGGCGAGAACGTCGCGGTCAGCGACGTGAACTTCGATGTCGTGCCGGGCGAGACGGTCGGTTTGGTCGGGGAATCCGGATCGGGGAAATCGACCATCGCACGCACAATCATCGGGCTGGTCGAAGCCAGCGCTGGCACGATCGAGTTCGAAGGTCGCCACATCACTGGGCTCGGTGCACGAGAACTCAAGCAGGTTCGCCGGGAGATGCAGATGGTCTTCCAGGATCCGTTCGCCTCCCTCAACCCCCGCCTGACGGTGCGGGATCTGATAGCCGAAGCCTGGCGAGTGCACCACGCTGTCGTGCCCCGGTCAGCCTGGACCGAGGAAGCCAAGGAGCTGATGGCACGAGTCGGCTTGAACCCCGACTACGCCGATCGCTACCCGCATCAGTTCTCTGGCGGACAGCGACAACGAATCGGGATCGCCCGCGCCCTGGCCCTGCGGCCAAAGCTGATCATCTGTGACGAGGCTGTCAGCGCCCTCGATGTCTCGGTACAGGCGCAGGTCCTCAACCTTCTCGACGACCTACAGGAGGACCTGGGCCTGTCCTACCTGTTCATCTCCCACGACCTCTCGGTCATCAAGCATCTCTGCGATCGGGTGCTGGTGCTGAATCAGGGCGTCGTGGTGGAGGAAGGGCCGGTGGCGGACATTTTCGACAAACCGCGGGATAGCTATACCAAGACGCTGCTCGACGCCATCCCGGTCGTGCGCCCGTGGTTGGAATCGGGGCGTTGATGTTCGACGCGGTCAACACACAGATAAGGAGTTGGGCATGAAAACCCTGCGCAAGAGATTCGTGGGCATCGCCGCCGCAGGATTGGTGGCGGCCCTGGCGTTCGCGGGTTGTACCCCCGGTGATTCCGATGACGGGAGTACCTCCGATCAAGGTTCTTCAGGTAGCGGCGAGCCCCTGCCCGACGACCAGCAGCATCTGACCTATGCCATCAACTGGGGCTGGGCAGCGTCGGACATCTCCAAGGCACCACTGGAGATCGGCATGAACATCGCGATCTCACAGGTGATGGAGCCACTGGTGAAGATCGACGCGGACAAGACGATACAACCGCACCTGGCGACCTCGTGGGAGTGGGAGACGCCAACCACGTTGGTGTTCCAATTGCGCGACGATGTGACCTTCAGCGACGGGACCCCGCTGACTGCCGCCGACGCGAAGGGGTCGATCGAGCGCTATATCGGCGCTCAAGCCGCTCTTGCTGCGGTGCTAGCACCCATCGAGACCGTCGAGGCGACCGATGACTACACCTTGACCATCACCACCAGCGCACCCACGGGAACGCTCGTCGGGGTGCTGTCGATCGTCTACATCGGAAAGGCCGAGTTCTCCCATGCGGAGTTGAGCGCGCAGGACGACGAATACTGGTCGCTGCCGATCGGGACGGGCCCCTTCGTCATCACCGACTACGTGCCACAGGATCAGTTCGTCTTCACCCGCAATGACGACTACTGGGGTGAGCCCGCGCTGCTGCAAACGTTGACGATGAAGCAGATTCCGGATATCAACCAGAAGATCACCGCACTGTCGACCGACGAGGTTCAGATCGTCGGCGGCGTTCCCTATGACCAGTTCGCCGCGGTGGAGGCACTCGACAACGTCACGTTGGAGCAGGCCGACAGCCTGAGCTACTACTTCCTGTGGTTCATGAACGACAGCCCGCCTTTGGACGACCCCGATGTGCGGCGTGCCATGTGGATGGCTCTGGATCTCCCGACCATCGTCTCCTCTCTGTACGGGGATACCCGCCGGCCGATGGATTCGTTCTGTCCGTCTGCCGCGTTCGGTTGTGTCGCCGCCGATGGGCTCCCAACCTACGACCAGGCGGGCGCCCAGGATTTGCTCACCGATGCTGGGTACCCCGACGGGATCACGGTCGACATGATCTTCAGCACCGCCAACGCCACCGACAATGCGCTGGCCCAGGCACTGATCTCGTCATGGCAGGAGATCGGGGTCACGGTGGAACCACGTGGATTGGATGCGGCAACGTGGCTCAACGAGTTCGTCGCGCTCAACTGGGACATGGACCTGCAGGGAAACCAGACCGTGACCGGCGACGCCGACTACACCCTGAATCGGCTGTACAGCTGTGCTGCTGAGCGACTGGGCTACTGCAACCCCGACCTGGACGCAATCATGACCCAGGCGCAGCAATCAACCGACACCGATGAGCGGCTGCAGTTGTACCAGCAGGTGGTGGACATCATGGCGCAGGACACCCCCGCCATTCCGTTGTTCGAGTCGAACATCAACGCCGCCTACCGGAACACCGTGCAGGGGCTGGAGCTACCGGCCAATGAGTTCATCGACTTCAGCACGGTCTACCTGACCGACTGAAACCAGCATGATGGAGGGCAGCAGTGACCTCGGTGACCGAACCTGGCCGGAGAATTCCGGTGGTCGATTCCTACGACGTCGTCGTTTGTGGAGCCGGCCCGGCCGGAATCATCGCCGCGGTCGCTGCTGCTCGCAACGGTGCTCGCACGCTGCTGATTGAGCGCTACGGCTTCGTAGGAGGAATGGCAACCAGCGCGCTGGTGACGCCGGTGAGCGAGTTCCGGCATGCGGGCCAGCAGCACATCGGTGGCATTCCCGCCGAGCTGATGGATCGGGCCGCTGCACTCGGCGGAGCCGAAACCACCCGTGAGAGCGGAAACTGGCCCATCAACGACGAGTTGTTCAAGCTCGCTGCCCAACGACTGCTCATTGGGAGCGGCGTGGAATTGCTCTACCACTCCTGGTTCTCGAACGTCCTATCCGACCAGAGCGGCATCACCCACGTCGTAGTCCAGAACAAGGCCGGACGGGTCGCCTACGGCGGTACGGTCTTCATCGATTGCACCGGGGACGCCGATGTCGTGCGCGCCGCCGGACTACCGACCACGAAGTCGGAAGTCTTGCAGCCTGCGACTCTGTGGTTTCAGCTCGGCGGCGTGGACACCCGTGCGTTGCGACCACTGTTCGCCGATGCGGAATTCGGCATGTTGCCTATTTCAGCGGACATCCGCAACCGGCTGCTGGAGCTGCATTCACAAGGCGAGATACCGATCTTCGGCGGGCCGTGGATCAACTCCTTCTTCCGCGACGGCATGGTCAGCATCAACCTGCTACGCGAAGCAACCGACGCCAGCGACCCGGCGCGGTTCACTAGCACCGAGACCAGTCTCCGGGAACAACTGCATGCCATGATCGGTCTGCTACAACGGGAATTTCCTGAGTTCCGCCACGCCTGGCTGGCCAAGAGCGGTATCCAAACCGGCGTGCGCGAGACGCACCACATCGTGGGCCAGTACCGGTTCGTGCGGGACGATGTGGTGCGGCCGAAGGCGTTCGCAGACACGATCGCCAAGGGTGCGCACGTCATCGATGTGCATTCCACACGCACCAGCGACCAGGATGGGCTGGAAACACCGCACCGGGCCTACAACATCCCACTCCGGTCACTGATTCCGCAGGGCAGCACAAACCTGGTGACAGCTGGCCGGTGCATCTGCGCGGACGTGGACGGCTTCGGCTCGGTCCGGGTGATGGCGACCTGCATGGCCATGGGACAAGGTGCAGGGACTGCCGCCGCACTAGCAATCCAACAACGGGCCGCGATCACCGCCATTGATCTCGGGCGACTACGCACCCTGCTCCTCGACCAGGGGGCGGTGGTCGACTCCGACCAGATGGACGTCGCGGCCCGCCTATGAATGTCAGTACCCGACGATGTGCATGTTGCAAAGGAGCTTCATGATGGTGCAGAAGGTCATCAGCTATGAGCGCGAATTGCAGAAGTTCAATCCACTCGACCGAGTCATCACCTATGACGACTTCGACAAGGGCTTCAACGGGTGGTTGGACCTGACCCCGAACTACGTCTACGAGAACTTCGAATCGTTCGACTCGGTCGTCGATCTGAGTAGTTGGGCGCCGGTGATGCTCAGTTCAGCCGCACATCGGTTCGCAGCATCACACGGGTCGATGGAGGGAACGTATTCGCTCAAGCTGACCACCGCACCAACAGGTGCATCACATACCTTGCCTCCGGCCCCTGGGTCCATGGGTATGGCGATCAAGCGATTATCGCGATTCGGGGACCCATCGAAGATCCAGATCGAGGCCTGGTACTCCTACACCGCGGCTCAGGAGCGTGAAGGGCTGGGAGAAGATGCTATCCGCGCCTTCGGCTTCTTCTTCGATGTCCAGGACGGCGAGCGCCGGTACATGCCCGGCATCCGGTACGTGAACTGCCTGGGTGGCAACATGGTCAGGAAGTGGCAGTACTGGAAGGTCCGCGACGGAGTCACGCGCGAGGATTGGAACTTCGGAGTACGCAACGGCTGGTGCAAGGTCGGAATCGACAATCAATGGTACGGGCGTCGCTATCCGGACGGGTCGGCCGACGGATTCCAGTGGATTCCCGACGGTCGGCAGAACCTGATCTACAACGAGACTCCGGACAAGATCAACTGGCAGTACCTGCGACTGACGGTCGATGTCACCAAGCGCGAGTATGTCGAATTTCAGTCGATGGACAGGATCTTTGACCTACGGGGCATACAGCCGACCCTGCAGGAACCGTACGGATCGATCGACAACCTGATAAATCCGGTGTTCTTCATCGAAACCGATACCGATCAGTCCGTGCACCTCTACCTCGACTCCATCGTCTACTCGACCGAGTGAAGGGACGATCATGCTGACGACGAATACCTCCGTCCTCGCCCGCCGGATCTGGATCGCCGAGGACTACCACACGCTCCCGTACGAGGCGGGCTGGGCCAGCGAGGCGCTGTTCTTCGTCCAGGCCGAAGGCGAGCACCCGAACCTGACGATCACCGTGCAGGTATCACCCGACGGGATCACGTGGATCCCGCGCGGGGACTCAGTGGATCTGACAGCCGACGAACACCTGGTCGAGATCGGGGTGACGAGGTTCGGAAATTGGCTACGCCTGGTGGCTGCGGGTGCCACCGAGTCGCAGCAAGCCCGGGTGCTCATTCACCTCAACCTCAAGGGCTGAGCACTAGTCTGTGGCGAGCGCCGTCACTGGGGATTGCCGGACAGCTGAGCGTGCCGGCAGCACCGAGGCAATCAGCCCTGCGGCCACCGCAAAGACCGCTACCGCGATCAGTTGTGCCAATGGCACCCCGAGACGGACCTCGTCGAGCCCGCCCAGCAGGATCGCCGAGCCGACCCACCCGTAGATGAGGCCGGCCAGCATTCCGATGGCGGCGCCCACGACCGAAATCAGCACCCCTTCGATCGCCAGCATCGAACGCAGTTGACCCCGTGTCAGACCGATGGCGCGCAAGGTCGCCGACTCACGACGTCGCTCGATCACGGACAACGACAACGTGTTCGCCACCCCGACCAGCGCGATGATCACAGCCACACCAAGCAGTCCCAGCACCAGCGTTAGCAACATGTCGATCACCTGTGCGTAGGCCTGCCGGGCAATGACCCCGCCGCCGACATTCAGCACCGGTAGGTCCAAGTTCGTACCGGTCAGCTCGGTAATCCGCGCCTGGGCAGCAGTGGCGACCGCCTCGGCATCGGCCTGGTCGTCGATGCGCAGCAACGCCATGTTCACCGGCAGGTCCGGAGCGATCTGCTGCATCGTCTCCTGCGTGATGAAGGCGATCCCGCCGGTACGCGCCAGCACGACCGTGAGTTCGGTTTCCCTGTCGATGCTCACCGACACCGTGCTTCCAGCGGTGAAGTACCCGGAGGCTGCTTCGGCGTCCATCACCAGGACGTCATCACCAAGCTGCGAGTAGCCGGTGGCGTTCCGCAACACCTGCTCACCATCACCGTCGGCGAACGCCAGTACCTCGACCGCGATCTGATACTCATCGTTGGAGACCGCCACAGCATCGTCGTAGCGCGCGGTGGCGGAGGCGGCGACGCCGTCCAGGCCTCGCAGAGCCTCCACCTGCGCGTCGGCGATCGCACTCTCAGTGTCGACGGAACTGGCCATCACGTCCACCGGAAAGGACTCGTCCAATTCGCTGTTGAGGCTCACTCGGGCCGAGTGGGCCCCGGTCGACATCATGACCACCAACGCCACGCCGATCACCAGCGCGTTCATGGTTGCGGCCGTACGGCGGGGGTTGCGAATGGCATTGCCCTCCGCGAGCCGAGCCGGTACCCCTGTGCCGAACAGCCGGCCCAACCGGGCCAGGAGCACGGGGACCAAGAACACCGAGCCCAGCAAGAGGCCGACGAGCGAGACCATCCCCCCCATCACCCCGATCGCCAGACCTCCTAGCATGGCGGCGTCGAGATTGTCTTGATTGCTGCCCAGCACCAGCGCGACAGCGATTGCCATCATGCCGACACCGCCGCCGATTCCGATCAGCGCCAGGATCGCACGGTTGCCTCCGGCTCTGGCTTCCGGTTTTCCTTCCAGTGGCCGCAGGGCTGCTACCGGTGCCACCCGGGTCGCCATCCTGGCCGGAACCAATGCGGACGCGACCGTGACACCGATGCCGATGGCCAAGGTCACCACCGGAACCCAGATGCTGAACGGCACGTCCGTGCCGAACGAGGCCTCGGGCGCGAGCGCCGCCAGCACCCGGACGCCACCCATCACCGCTGCCGTTCCCAGCGCCAAACCGCCGATGGAGGCCAGCAGACCCAGCAACAACGCCTCCGTCAGCACCGAAGCACGGATCTGCCGACGGCTCGCACCCACACACCGCAGCAATGCCAAGGTCCGGGTGCGCTGTGCGACCAGCACCTGGAACGTGTTGGCGATCACCAGTCCGGCGACGGCGAGAGATACCGAGGCGAATCCGAGCATGAGCACCAGGAACACCACCTCCGAGCCCGTATTCGCGACCGTCAGCCGTTCAGCAATCTCGGCAACGGTCTCGACCCGCGTGTCGGTCGCGGCGAGCAGGGTCACCAACGAATCCCGCACTGCCTGCGTATCATCCGAGGCTGCGACCACGATCTCGGAGTAGATGCCGTCGTGGCCCCATTGAGCCGTGAGGTTCGCTACCCAATCCGCTTCGCTGACGAACGCCGTCGGCATCGAGTCGAGAAGAGGTGAGGCGGCCGGTTCCAACAGGCCCACGACTGTGAAGGAGAAGTCGATACTGCCGGAATCGGCGCGGATCCCCTCAACACGATCTCCTAGCACCAGATCGAACCGTTCTGCGATGTCGACCCTGATGGCGATCTCACCGGTTCCGGTGGGCATCCGGCCCTGGCTGAGGGTGGCAAGGTCCAGGCGCGGGTCGCTGGCGACGACTCCGAGGTCGACGTACTCGATATTGGCGGTACTGACCAGTTCGATACTGGAGGAGTCCCAGCCATCAGCAGCATCGACACCGGGTGTGGCCCGCACCGCCCGTAGATCCTCCTCGGTCATGCCATTCGCGTTGGAGAGCACCAGATCCGCGTCGGCGTAGTGGGCGGTGAACGCCTCATGGGTGGCCCGTTCCATTGCGGCGGACGCCAGCAACGCTGCGGCCACGAATCCCGTTCCGAGCACGATCGCGATGGTCGCGGCAGCGAGCCGGCCGACCGCTGCTCGCATCTGTTCCAGCGTCAGCCGCAACATCAGTGCGCCTCGGTCCCGCTGCGGAGCGCATCCAAGCCAGCCAGCACGGACTCGGGCGTGGGATCGGAAATCTGGCCCGCGATCTCGCCGTCGGCCAGCAGCACAACCCGGTCGGCATAGGCCGCAGCAGCCGGATCGTGAGTGACCATGACGATCGTCTGGCCGAGTTCGCGCACCGACCGCCGCAGGAAGGCCAACACTTCAGTGCCGGAACGGGAGTCGAGGTTCCCCGTGGGCTCGTCGGCGAAGACGACGTCGGGTCGGGTCGAGAGTGCTCGCGCAATGGCCACCCGCTGCTGCTGTCCGCCGGAGAGTTCGAATGGCTTGTGATGCAATCGATCCGCCAACCCCAGGGTCTGTACCAACGACTCCTGCCATTGGGGGTCCGCAGGCACTCCCGCCAGTTGGACCGGCAACGCGATGTTCTGTTCGGCCGTGAACATGGGCAGCAGGTTGAACGACTGGAACACGAACCCGACCCGTTCACGACGGAGCGTGGTCAAAGCGTCGTCATTCAATCCGGTCAGGTCGGTCTCACCCAGGAGTACCTTGCCCGAGGTGGCCGAGTCCAAGCCTGCCAACAAGTGCATCAAGGTCGACTTGCCGGAGCCACTAGGGCCCATGATCGCGGTGAACTCGCCCTCCATGAACTCAACATCGACTGCGTCGAGAGCATGGACGGCAACGTCACCGCTGCCGTATGTCTTGCTCAACGCAACGGCGCTGACAGCAGTTCGAGGAGCCGACGTTCCGGTCGGAATGGGCGCGGTTTGTGTCATGACAGCCACGCTAGGCAAGCCGAGGACAGCGCGCGTCAGACGGTGGGCGGGTATCTGATGTCATCCCGTGGGCGGACGAATGCGCCCGCCCTAGTTGCCTGGGCTGACCAGACCGGCCTCGTAGGCGATGACAACTGCCTGAACCCGGTCACGCGCGGCCAGCTTGGCCAGTACCCGACCAACGTGGGTCTTCACCGTCGCTTCGGCGACGAAGAGATCGCTGGCGATCTCGGTATTGGAGCGGCCACGGGCCATCAGCACCAAGACCTCGCGCTCCCGCTCGGTCAGGTGATCCAGTACCGTCGGTTCGGCTCGTTCGGAGTCTGGCAGCACGCTGGCCAGGTGGCCGATCAAGCGTTTGGTCGACGACGGCGCGATCACCGCGTCGCCTTGATGCACCGTGCGGATGGCCGCCAGCATGTCCTCTGGTGGAGTGTCCTTGAGCAGGAAGCCGGAAGCGCCAGCTTTGATCGCTGCCAGCACGTACTCGTCCAGGTCAAAGGTGGTCAGCATGACAACTTTGATGGGTCGCTCGGTGCCACGGGTCTGCTCGGTCAACGACGCCGTCGCGGCCAACCCATCCAGGTTGGGCATGCGGACATCCATCAGCACGACGTCGATCTCATGGCTGGGAATCAGCCGCAGCGCCTGCGCACCATCCCCGGCCTCCAGCACCACAGTCATGTCGGGCTGGGAATTGATGACCAGGGCGAATCCGGCACGGACCAACTGCTGATCATCGACCAATGCCACCCGAATCGGCGACTCATGGTGGATCTCGTTCATGCGGTCTTCAGCAGCCGCGATGCGGCTGGGCCACCTTGAATCGGTACTTGCGCCCGAACACGGTAGCCGCCACCAGGACGAGGTCCGGCGCTGAGCGTGCCGCCGAGCATGGCTGCCCGTTCCCGCATTCCGAGCACTCCATGACCAGCACTACCGGGGTCTTGAGCTGCGGCACCGCGCCCGTCATCCTCGACCTTGATCACCACGTGATCGGGCGCCCACTGCAGCATGACCGTGGTGTTGACCTGCGGTCCGGCATGCTTGAGCACATTGGTCAAGGCCTCTTGGGCGATACGGTGCAGACTCGCGCCGACGCCGGGTGGCAGTGGTCGGGGAGTTCCCATTTCAACGAGCGACACCGGGATAGTCTCGCGCATCGTTTCCACCAGGGCAGCGATGTCGGTATCGCTGGGTTGCGGCACCAGCGCGGCGGCGTCGCCGTCTTCGGCCCGCAGTACGCCGAGGATCCGACGCATGTCCGCCAAGGCCGCCCGCCCGGTCTCGGAGATGGTCGTCAGTGCCCGGGTCGCGGCGGCCGGATCAGACTGGCCGGCGTACCGACCACCATCGGCTTGCGCAATGACCACGGACAGCGAGTGCGCCACGATGTCGTGCATCTCGCGGGCGATCCGGTTGCGTTCGGACTGGCTGGCAAGGCGCAGGTGACTCTCACGTTCGGCCTCGATCCGGGCTTCACGTTCGGCCTGCGCATGCCGCTGCACCAGCCGCGCCCGGCGCATCAGCCCCAAACCCCAAGCCGGCAACGCCAAGGCGGCGCTGCCACCGGCGAAGAAAACGAAGAGCACAGCGGCCACATCGGCGGGATTGGAACCGACCTCGGCGAACGCTGCTCCGAGACCTTGCAGCAACGCGCCACCCATGGCCGCCAACAGGGCAACGCGGCCTGCTCCTTCGCGGCCATAGGCGGTGACCGAATACAGCACGATCAGTACCGCGATGTCGGACGGGAGCAAGAACTGCCCGGTGGCGAAGTGCGCGACGGCGAAGGCTCCGACAGCCAGGGCCGCCCAGCCCGGCTTCGTCCGACGCCACGCCAGTGCGGCCAGCTGCCCGATCCCGAACAGGCCAGCCAAGAAGCCGGTGCTGATGGCCAGCAATATGGGGACCAGGACCAGAATCAGTCCACCCGCGAGCAACACGTCAGCAACCGGCGGGCGGTCCCGTTGCGCGCGCGAACCATCCGTTTCCTGGGACACGCCTACTAGCCTAGGGACCGGATCGCGCCGAATCGTCCTACCAGGGCCGGATCCGGAGTCCCACCACGGGCTGACGTGCGCGGTGGCTCACCCCGAGCTGGCGCCGAACAGGCGCTGGAAGAAACCGCCCTTGGGAGCAGCATCGGCCTGGTGGCCGCACCACTGAGACGCCGGGACGCTGCGCTTGAGATCGTCCACGTGCTGGCCGCAGCCGGCCCAGGTCATCTTGCCGCATTGGGAACAGGTCACTGCTCGGCACATCGCGCGAGCCTCCTTTGGTGAGACGTTGCAATAACCATATACCCTAGGGGGTATATTCGAGACATGCGAATCATCATTGTTGGTGGCGTCGCCGGGGGTATGAGCACTGCTACCCGGCTGCGCCGTCTGGACGAGAACGCAACGATCACGGTGCTGGAACGCGGCGGGCATGTCTCGTTCGCGGACTGCGGCCTGCCGTACTACATCGGCGACGTCATCACCGATCGGTCGGCATTGGTGCTCCAGACCCCGGAGTCGTTGGCAGCCCGGTTCGATCTCGACGTCCGGGTACGGACCGAAGTCGTCGCAATCAACCGTGCCGGCCACACGATCCGCATCCGCGATGCGGCTGCTATCGAGTCCGAGCTCGGCTACGACAAGCTCGTGCTAGCTCCTGGCGCCGCACCTATTCGCTCCGCGAATCGCGGGTATCGAACGCGCCATGAGCCTGCGGGATATGGACGACATCGATCGCATCGTGGCGGCCGCCACGGCGGCCGAGTCCGCCGTCATCATCGGGGGTGGATTCATTGGCATCGAGATGGCCGAGAACCTGGTGCACCGGGGGCTACGGGTCGGCCTGGTTGAGGCTCAGCCACAGGTCATGGCACCTCTCGACGCCGAAATGGTGGCACCGGTGCATCGGGCCGGACTCGGTCACCACTGCGTCCGGTTCGGAGTCGCCCGCCGACCTGGTGACGGCTGCCTTCGGCGTCCGGCCCGAGACGGCGCTCGCAACCTCCGCCGGCCTGGCGATCGGCACCAGCGGGGGGATCGCGGTCGACGAGCACCAGCGCACCAACGACCCGGACATCTACGCCGTCGGCGACGCCACCCATAAGCTGGACGCCATCACCGCCGGGGCGGCCCTGGTACCGCTAGGGAACACAGCGAACTTGGCTGGCCGCCGCACCGCCGACCACATCTGCGGGCTGGCCACAGCAGCCCGGCCGGTCCTGGGAACGGCCATCGTGGGCGTCTTCGGCCTACAGGTCGCGGCTACGGGTATCAACGAGAAGCAACTGAACGAACTCGGGCGGCCGATGTCGCTGAAGTTGCTCGTAGATGCCGATACCCGACGCGATCCTCGGCGCCCAAGGCGTCGGCCGCGAGGGTGTCGACAAACGCATCGATGTGCTGGCAACGGTAATCACCGGTGGCATCAGCGCTTCGGCGCTGGCCGATCTGGAGTTGGCCTATGCACCGCAGTTCGGCTCGGCGAAGGACCCGGTGAGCATGCTCGGGTACGTAGCGGACAACCTGCGCACCGGGCCCGAATACGAAGCCGGTTCCATTCCCGGGATCGCTCCACATCGAGCTGGATCAGCTGCGAGCTCGGCTCGGTCAAATTCTCGCCCAGCACGGTCGCGCTGTCGCCAATCTCGACGGCGGCTACACCACCTGGGCCGAAGCCTCAGGCCAAGGACAGGAACAGCTTCTCTAGCCGCTGAGCGTCGAGCGAGTTCTGCTCCGGGTCCTCGAAGCACTGCCGCATGCCCTCAGAAATGGTGAGGAAACCCGCACGGTCCACGGCCTTGGACACAGCCGCGATCTGGGTCACGATCTCAGCGCAGTCCCGACCGGATTCGATCATCTCAATGACCCCGCCCAGTTGACCTTGGGCCCGCTTGAGACGTGTGACGACCGCCTTCATGTCTTCTGGCTTGAGCTCCACACTCTCAGCATACCCCCCACCGTATAGCTAAGGATTGCTGTGGGGCTGGGTGGTGCTGTGGTCACGGACGAACGTCTGGCCCAATGGCGAAGTCCATTGGTAGACCCCGGGGCTGGTCATGACGTAGTCCCAGCCGGAGTGCGTCTTCAACCGGTGGTGGTGTCGGCAGAGGGCGGCGAGATTGGCGGTGCTGGTAGGGCCGCCATGCTGGGCATCGCTGTGGTTGTACGGGACGATGTGGTCGATATCGGCGGTGCGGGCCGGGTGGTTACACCAGGGGAACACGCACGTGTGGTCCCGCAGAATGACCGCCTCCCGCATACCATCGGGGATCAGATATCCGTCGGATCGCTCGGCCCGGTGAAGGTCGATGACAGGTTTGACCGTGATCCTCCCGGCGGTGCCGCACCAGCGCTGGACCTGGGTGGCCAGGACGCTGGAACGGGTGTTCTCGCACCATGCCAACCGATCTTCGACGCCGGTCGCGGTGTCTGCGGTACCGGGCGCGGCCTGGTTGAGGTGTAGGTAGAGCACGACCCGACGGTCAGCACGACCGACCTCGCCGCCAGGCGAGAGAGAATCTGGATGGCTGAGATAGCTGCGGGCGAGCACCCCCAGTGCCATGCTGCGACGGATGTCCAGGCTCAATTCGCTGAGCCCGGGCCCGGCGGCTTGCGCGCTACGCAGATCACGCGCGATGAGCGCCAGGGCGCGGTCCAGATCAAGAGCGTCCGCCGCATCGAGTAGCCCGGAGAAGTGGCAGAGCCCATCCAGCATCACCTGGTCGGTCTCGACGTCGACCCGGCAAGTCTGCTGGGCTTGCTCCTGTTCTAGCTCAGCAGCATCCGGGTCGAACCTCGCGACAGCTTCGGCCACCAGCCGCTCCATCACAGCCTCAGACCCGCGCCGCCGGCCAGCATCGGCCAGGTGGGTATCGACGTATGCCGCAGCGGGTATCGACAGGTCCTTCGTAGCCCCGGCAACGCGCCGCGCCCGCCACACGGCCAGTTCCCCGTCGATAACCGCCTGCCAAGTCAACGGCAACCGATACGCCAACTCCAGCACGTCTCCGATGAGCCCTCTCGCCGCGGCCGTCGTCCGGCCGATCGCCGCCCCGAACTCCGCCACGCAGAACTCGGCCACCTCCGGTGCGCCTTCGCCGGCCAAGGCCACCTCCGCCTCCCCAGCGACGTAGATTGCAGCATCGCCAAGCTCCCCAGCGGGGTGCAGGTTCGCCCAGGTGAGAGCGGCCAGAGCGACCTGGACAGCGGCCACCTGCTCGATGTTCCGCGCACCACGCGCCAGCCCCAGCACCGCCGCTGGTGCATCAGCGGACCCGGACGCTGGCACGGACGCGGGCGGATCGTCGCCGTCGGCCGGTGCGGTGAACTGCAGGTTCTGGGTCATGAATCAAACATACGTTCGACCACCGACATTCGCCTGCGACGGCAGGATCAGGTCACGGCACCAGCGCGACGGAGACCTCTTGTTCCTGCCCACCGGCACGGCAAACCACGTACACGGTCTCACCATCGGCAGAACCCACTGAGAAGGACTTGGTGTGGGTCAGTCCGTCGGCGGAATCGACCGGGTCATAGAGGGCGTCGTATGGCAGGCCGGGCTCAGTCGCCTGCATACAACTGGCGGCGATCGTGGTGCTCACCTCGTACTCGGCGTCATAGCCGGACAGCGACGAGGACACCAGTGCCACGGTGAACTCCGGGTCAATCCCGTCAGCACCGCCGTCGTCCGGTTCTTCGGGTGTGGCCGGCGCATCATCAGACGGTGAATCATCGGACGGCGGATCGGTGGGCGCCGGAGTCGGCGCGCCCGGATCCCGGGGCAGCCTGGAAAGCGACAATTCACCGGCACTGTCCGGCAACAGGTCCTCCGGAAGCGTGATCATGTACGCGTCCACATCCTCCTCATCGGCCTGGTTCTCCCAGTTGGAGTTGAACATCACCCGGGTGAAGTCCAGGTTGACGGTGGCGTGGGGCTCCGCGAAGTACGCCTTGTCCGAATACTCCTCCGACCGCGTGAACGCCAGGTTCTGCACCAGGGCTGCTGCGTCCAGTTGCAGCGCGAAGACCTTGCGATGCAGCCATTGCCGGTCGCCTTCCGCATCGCCATAAGTCGAGACCAGCACCCAGCCGGGCTTGTTGTAGGCCTTCCCGGAGATGTGTACAGACGTGGTACTGCCATTGATGTAGGTCTCAAGCAGATCGGTCCGGACGCCGGTCGCCATATTGATCATGTAGATCGCACCGGTTGGCGAGGAGTAGTCGATCGAGACCCAGACGTCGGTGCCATCGGCGGCGAGCGCCATGTCGGCATGCTCGACGCTCTCGTGCAGGAACGTCTCGCTGGTGAAGTCCCGGCTGAATGCGACGGTGCGCATCTTCTGCGTGTCGTCTGGTGCTGTCTGGATCACGCAGTAGTCGCCGCTGGGGCTCATGCTGGTGGCGTCCGGATCCTCACCGTCGAGGTCGTGGCTCCCGACGATCTCGTCGTTCTCCCGATCCCAGGTGACCAGCCCCAGGGTTTGGTTCTGTTCGCGGTTGCGGACCTCGAAGCACCAGTACCGGCCATCGGCGGACGGTGATCCCTCCGAGCCGGTGAAGGCTTGGTCCGCACTGGGCCACAGTGCCTGCAGCCTGTCTCCCAGGTCACCGATCAATTCGCCGGTATTGCTTTCGATGGACATCTGGTAAATCAGCCCGTCCTCGCCCCATGACGACAAGTAGTAGAGCGTGTCTGGGTCGCTTGGATGCCATTGCGGCTCGGCGTCGCCGGACGGACCTTCCAATTGCTTGATGTGGGTCGAGGTGGCCGTCTCGTAGACGTGCCAGTAGCCAGAGCTGTCGTAGATCAGGTACATCGAACTGTCCGCGTTGAACCCCTGCCGCCGCGAGTAGTCCGTGCGCGTGAACGTAATCTCGTCGTCCCGACCGGCCTGGAAGTCCGTCGCGTGGTCGGTCATGCGGGTCACGCAGGTGCCATAAGCCTCTTCGATGTAGGACTCTCCGGACGCGGGCTTCTCCGTCGTCGGGATGGGGTCGATGTCGCGGCCGTCGTCGAGTTCAAAGTCCGGATTCTCCGCGTAATAACCGGCGCACTCGGCTTCATCCGCCGCGGCCGGCGAACCACCGATCGCCACGGCGAGCAGGCCACCCACGGTCAAACTTGCGGCTAGTACTGCGGCCAGGGGCCGACGCCGGTCTAGGTCACGTTCCGATAACGACATCGTGTCAGTCTCACACGGTGGCCACCGACACGTCAGTAGTTCACCGGCATAAATTTGGCCTCAATAGCTACTGGTCTGA
>JBKDZO010000042.1:0-89590 GCA_047971285.1 Beutenbergiaceae bacterium
CTAGGCGTCGGACTGGTGCAGCTGTGCGACCTCCCCGAACTGGACTTCTTCGCGGGCTCCGGTACGCCAGTCCGCAATGCCGCCGCTGGGCGACTCGGCCAGCTCTCGGAGGTCGCCGCCAGCCACGGGATCCAGTACGAACTGGGCACCAAGGGAGTGGGGGTCGACCGGCTTACGGCCTACCTCGAGATGGCGCAGGCGCTGGGAAGCCGCCTGGTGCGGTCGATGGTGGTCACGGCCGGCCATCGGCCCTCGACCGATGAGGCCGTGGCGCTGCTGCGGGAAGTGGCCCCGCGCTACCAGAGCGCTGGGGTCGCGCTCGCGCTGGAAACATACGAGCAGATCGCGACGGCCGAGCTGGTGGAGATCGTCGACCGGGTGGGCTGCGATGCTGTGGGCATCTGCCTCGACCCGGGAAACGTGGTGGCACGACTCGAACATCCCGCCGATACGGTTGCGATGACCGCACCGTATGTGCTCAACGTGCATGTGAAGGACTTCGCGTTCAGCAGAAGCCCAGACATGGTGGGTTTCCGGTTTGCTGGTGTCCGGCTGGGTGAGGGCTTGCTCGACCTCACCTCGCTGTTGCGGTCGGTACGGCCAGAGCAGCGTGCAGTGAATCTCATCGTCGAACAGTGGGTGCCCTGGCAGGGCGATTCGGAGACGACCATCGCCGAGGAAGTGCTGTGGGCTGAGCATGCAGTACGGCGGCTGCTGAGTGCCGTACCCGGGTGAATCATCAATCGATGAAGGCGCGGTAGTCCGCCGCGTATCGCCGTAGCCCCTCGGCCAGGGACGGAAAGGTCGGCTGTAGGCCCAGTTGCTCCCGCACGGGGGTCATGTCGAGCACGCCGCGATACCGGCTCTCGATACCCGTCGGGTCCAGATCGCCGTCGATGACGTCGATCCGGGCCTGGGGAAATGCCGTGCGCACGGTCGCCGCGAAGTCGAGCGGGCTCAGCAGCGGCTTGCCTGTTCCGGCGTATACGACCCTGTCGCACGCGGAATCGCAATGGGCCAGCGCAGCTCCGATCTCCGCGACGTCCTGCACCGGAGTGAAGTCGCGCAGGGGGCCACGGGCCACGATCTGAACCCGCTTGCCCGCCACGATGTCCTCGATCACCGGCTTCACGCCGATCGGCCATTGCATCCCGAATCCGTATACCGCGCTCGGGCGCATGATGCGCACGTCGAGACCGAAGGCGTCGGCGTATCCGAGGGCGAGCATTTCGGACATGCCTTTCGATACTCCGTAGAACCCGCCCGTGGGCCCTTCTGCAGCGGTGACCAGCGGATGGTCCGCGTCGATGGGTTGGTAGCGCACCGACGGCAGTACTGCCACCGTCGAGGCGAACACGAAGCGTGACACCCCGCGAGTACGGCACAGTTGCAGGAGATTGAGCGTAGGTTCGACGTTGAATTGGAAGGCCTTGACCGGATCGGTGCGCAGTGCCACCGGATTGACGTAGGCGTCCAGGTGGATGACCACATCGGGCGACACCTCGTCGAACGCGTTGGCGAGCGCCTCACTGTCACCCAGCTCGGCCCGGATCAGCCTCGGTGGTTCCTGCCCGATGACCTGTAGTGCCTCGGCCCGGTAGTCGTACCGGCTCAGTGCCACCACCTCATCGCCGCGTCGGCGCAGCGCGCGCACCATGTACGAACCAATGAATCCCGTCGCCCCGGTGACCAGAATCATCCGCTGTGCTCCTCTTCGATGCCAATCAGCCTACTCGGGGTAGTTCTTCAGCCATCGCGCTGATAATCTTGTCCTATCAACTAAATAGTCGTCAGAATGGCCACGCCCGGGGAGGGGCGCGGATAGGGATTTCCACTGGCCGTTATCTCTGGCGCAATCACGAAACACCTCCCAAGAAGGATTTCCCTCGAATGAAGAAGACGACGCGGGGCGCATTGGCTGCCGCAGCAGCTGCACTGTTGTTGGTCGGCGGTGCCGGGACGCTCGCGTACTGGACTGCCGAGCAGACGCTCAGCGGTGGCTCGGTCACCAGTGGCGAACTCACGCTCAGCGCACCGACCTGCGATTCTGATTGGGTCTATGCCGCTGGCAATGCCAGCGCCGGTTCGACTGTCACCCTGATCGTGCCTGGCGACACGATCGTCAAGGAGTGCACGTTCACCATCGGGGCGCAGGGCGACAACCTGGAGGCCGCGTTCTCGACCCCGGCGACGGTGCCGATAGCAACCGTTCCGGCATCGTCGACGTTCTCGGCCAATGTGGCTGCCACCTACACCATTGGTGGTACTACTGCACCGGCAACCATTACTGAGGCCAATGACGGCGACACGGTCACGGCGACGATCGAGGTGGAGTTTCCGTTCGGGGACGACACCACGATCAATGCCAATGACACCCAGGATGTCGTGGCGAGTCTGGACGCGATCACCGTCTCGCTGATTCAAAGCGAAACCTAAGCCGCCATGGGCCGCCCACGACGGCTGATCCACCACCTCGTGCGCTGGGTCAGCTGGCTGGTGCTGGCCGCAGCGTCCCTGGCGTTGGTGGCGGGTGTGTTCGTGCCGGTCTTCGCAGGCGCCAAGCCGTACACCGTCCTGACCGGGTCGATGTCACCGGGCCTACCGCCGGGCACCCTGGTGGTGGTCAAGCCGGTGCCGTTCGACGACATCGTCGTCGGTGACGTCATTACCTACCAGTTGCGGTCCGGTGAGCCCGAGGTGGCCACTCACCGCGTGGTGGGATACGCCGTCTCGATGACCGGCGAGCCGCAGCTGGTGACCCGGGGTGACGCCAACAGTGCCGTGGACCCAGCCCCGGTACTCCCGGTCCAGGTCCGGGGCCGGGTTTGGTACGCCATCCCCTATCTGGGATTGGTGGGCACCATCCTGCCTGCTGGTGTGCGGCAGGCGGGTACCTACCTCCTGGCCGGTTTGCTGGCCGGCTACGCCACCTTCATGTTCATCAGCGCCGTGCGAGATCGGCTCAAGAGGCGGCGAGCCGAAGCGGAACCGGGGCGCGTCAACAGGTCGGTCCCGTGCACCGTCGCTGTGACGACCGTGCTGGTGGCCCTGTGCGCAGCTCCGGCCGCCGCAGCCGACGAGCTTGCCTTCAGCTGGGACGGCCTGACCTGGGATACCCAGTTGGATGCGCCGTTGTTCGACCCGAGTGTGCACTGGGTGCCTGGTGATGTGCGAACGGCGTCCTTCTGGGTACGCAATCGTGGCGAGAGTGCAGCGGCATTGACCATCATGGTCGCCAGCCACGGTATAGCGGACCTGATGGCGCAGGGTGATCTGAGGTTCACGGTGAAGGTCGGCGACGGTGCCTGGGTGGGTCTTGCGGATGCCACCGGAAGCACTCTGCCCGGACAGATCGCCGTCGGCGCCAGCGAGCCGGTCCACCTGCGTGCGACCTTCGACCCGGCTGCCGGCAATGGCTCCCAGATGCGCCAGCTGGAGTTCCAGATCAGCGTGGTGCTGTCCGCATACCTACCTCCCACCGGCACCCCCGAGCCGGACGCAACCGCCGGCGGCGGCGCTGCGGCGGCGGGCAACGACGGCACGCTTGCCGTCTCCGGGGTCCGTTCCGGGGAGTTGCTGGCGCTCGCGGCCGCCCTGGTGGCGCTCGGGGTAGCGCATCGCCGGTTGGGGCGGGCCTGACCGGGGCATGACTGTGGCACAATGAGGGCGTGGCACATCCACGGCACAGCGGCCTCATTATCAGCTAGCGCGTCCGGACACCCCGGACGCGCCAACCTCCCGACCCGGGAGGTTTTTTTGTTGCAGAACCCGGTTTACTCCCACGTTCCACGCCGACCAGAAGGCAGACATGAGCACCACCCCGGTCCCAGCCGACGCAGGCGACCTTGACGTCCACGTCTATGACACCACGTTGCGCGATGGCGCCCAGCAGGAGGGCATGAATCTCTCGGTCGCCGACAAGCTCGCCATCGCCGCGCTGCTGGATGAACTCGGTGTCGGCTTCATCGAGGGAGGCTGGCCTGGCGCTATTCCCAAGGACACCGAATTTTTCCAACGGGTCGCCAAGGAGGTCGATCTCAGCGCTGAACTCGCGGCGTTCGGCGCCACCCGCAAGGCTGGAGTGCGCCCGCACGATGACCCGCAGGTGCGCGCATTGCTGGATTCCGAAGCCCCGGTCGTGACCCTGGTTGCCAAGAGCGACATCCGGCACGTCGAGCGCGCGCTGCGCACCACCGGCGAAGAGAACCTCGCGATGATCTCCGACACGGTGGCCTACCTGCACGACGCCGGCCGGCGGGTCTTCGTCGATGTGGAGCATTTCTTCGACGGCTACCGATTCGACTCCAGCTACGCGCTGCGGGCGGTAGCGGCGGCCTTCGGTGCCGGGGCCGAGGTGGTCGCGCTGTGTGACACCAATGGCGGGATGCTGCCGAGCTGGGTCCACGACATCGTCACGCGGGTCCGCGCCGAGACCAGTGGCCGGCTGGGGATCCACGCCCATAACGATTCCGGTTGTGCCGTCGCGAACTCCATCGCCGCCGTCGAAGCCGGGGCGCGGCACGTGCAGGGCTGCATCAACGGCTACGGCGAACGCACCGGCAACGCCGATATCCTCGCCGTGGTTGCCAACCTGGAACTCAAGACCGGCCGGCAGATCCTGCCCGAGGGCAACCTGTCCGAGATCACCCGCATCGCCCACGCCATCAGCGAGCACACCAACATCGCCCCGTTCGCCCGCCAGCCCTATATCGGGGCCAGTGCGTTCGCGCACAAGGCGGGACTGCACGCCTCGGCGATCCGGATCGACCCCGACCTGTATCAGCACATCGACCCGCGCGCGGTCGGCAACGACATGCGCATGCTGGTCTCGGATATGGCAGGGCGGGCCTCCATCGAGCTCAAGGGCCGGGAGCTCGGCTTCGACCTGGCCGGTCAGGGCGAACTGCTGGGCCGGATCACCACCAGGGTCAAGGACGCCGAGGCCAGCGGGTACACCTACGATGCCGCCGACGCCAGCTTCGAGTTGCTGCTCCGCGAGGAGATCGACGGTGCCCGGGTGTCCTACTTCCAGGTCGAATCCTGGCGGGCCATGGCCGAGCACACCGGGCACAGCGGCGAGGTCACTGCCGAAGCCACGGTCAAACTGCATACCGGCGACCAGCGGGTGGTCTCTACCGGCGAGGGCAACGGCCCGGTCAACGCCCTGGACCACGCGTTGCGGCAGGCGTTGCTCGCCGCCTATCCGGTGCTGGAAGAGTTCGAGCTGATCGACTACAAGGTCCGGTTGCTGGACTCCTCACACGGCACCGATGCAATCACCCGGGTACTGATCGAGATGACCGATGGCCAGCACAGCTGGAACACCGTCGGCGTGGGACCGAACATCCTGGAGGCCTCCTGGGAGGCGCTGGTGGAGTCGATCACCTACGGTCTGATCCACCGGGATGTCCTGCCGACCAATGCGGCAGGTCTGGCGAGTATTCCGATCGGCTGACCCGACCCGGACTACTCGAAGTTCCGGTGCCGGGCGGTCATCGCGGCCGCGTCGGTGCGACGGCGTTCGGCGACCCGCACCACCAGAATGTCGAAGGTCACCATGCAGGCCTGCTCGAACAGGCTTCCCATCGGCTGGATGCTCGGTACCAGATCGCCGCGTCCGTGGAACACGGTGGCCGGAACCTGCAGCACCGCGTCGGCGGCTTGCGGTGTGGCCTCCTGGGGCACTCCGGTGACCACGATGGTGGTGGCCCCGGTCGGCTTGATCTGCCCGAACACGTAGTCGAGATGCCCGATCGAGCCGGAGCCGTTGACCATCAGCAGCACGTCCCCGGTCCCGATCCCCGGGGTGGTGTCGTCCCACGCCCAATGCACCTCTAGTCCAGCGTGCATCAACCGCATGGCGAATCCACGTGCTGCCAGTCCTTCGCGGCCGACGCCGATGACGAAGACCCGGCCTGCGGCGGCAAGGATCTCGACCACTCGATCCAGCTGGGCTGCATCGATCCGGTCAAACGTCTGGCCCAGCTCGCCCAGGATGGTGCGAGCGTCGTCCTGGAACCAGGTCACGATGCACTGGCCGCGGTCGCGGCCGGTTCGGGTTCGCCAGGTTCGGATGGTGGTGGGGCGCTAGACCGGCGTCTGCGCTGGACCCGGAGGTGCACCAGGTGGTTTATCGCCATCACCACCAGCAGGCTCGCCCCCCAGATGAAGGTCTTCATGAACGGATCGAACCGCATGACGGTGAATGCGCTCTGCAACGACTGCAGCAGCACCAGCCCCAGCAGCAGGCTGGAGACTTTGCCCCGGCCGCCGTATGGGTTGAACCCTGCCAGGACCACCACCAGGATCGCCTGCAGCAGGTAGGACTCACCGAAGCCGACACGTGCCGAGTTGACCCGCGACAACATGATGATCCCGGCCAGGCCGACGATCAGCCCGATTCCGAGGTAGGTCAGGATCACGGTTCGCTCCGTGCGGACGCCGGCGAAGCGAAGCGCGACCGAGTTCTCACCGAAGAGGTAGATCCGGCGTCCGAGCCGGGTGCGGCTGAGCAGCAGCCCGGCAACGGCGTAGACGCCACACATGAGCACGAAGATCACCGGTATCGTCGCGATGGTCGATACCCCCAGCAATTTGTAGCCCGAAATCTCCACCGGTACCGACCGCCCAGCGGTGACGACCATGCCGACGCCGGCGAAGAAGATCAGCGTTCCCAGAGTGGCCAGGATCGGCGGTACTGAGAGCTTGGCTATCAGCAGGCCGTTCACAGCGCCGCAGGCCACGCCGGTCAACAGTGCGGCGACCACCCCCAGGGTCATCACCATCACCTCATTGGTCGGTGTGATGGCGATGATGTCGCCGGACATGAACTTGCCGCCCACGATGGCGGCCAGGACGGCGGCCGAGACGATGGACAGGTCGATCCCGGCCAGCAGCATCGCCAGCCCCATCGCCAGCGCCAGCAGGCCGAACTCGGCCACCTGGGTGGCCATCGACTGCAGATTGTTCGGCGAGAGGAAACGATCGCCGAGGATGACGATGAGGGTGGCGAGCACGGCCAACGTGAGCCCGGCGAGGATGACGGCATGCGGGTCGCGCGCAGCGAATTGCTTGATTCGGTTCATGAACGTTCTCCGGGATCAGTTCTCTGCGAACACGAGGTTCTTGCGGTCTGCGACGCGTTGTCGTCCGTACATCAGCGCGAGGCTCGCCAGCAGCACCCCGCCGAAGAAGAAGTCGTTCCAGGACGAATCCAGACCGAGGAAGACCAGCGTCGTCTGGAATAGGACGAACACCACCACTCCGAGCACGGTGCCCAGCACCGTCCCCTCACCGCCGGTCAACTTCGCGCCGCCGACCACGACGGCCGCCAGGATGATCAATTCCGTACCCACCAGCGAGGTCGGGTTCACGTACTTGATCTCGGCGAAGTACATGACTCCCATGACCCCGGCCAGCGCGCCGATGTAGCCGTACACGAATAGCTTGGTCCGCAGGATGCCGATGCCCAGGCGCGAAGCCGACTCTTGCGACGAACCGATGGCATAGATCGAGCGGCCGAGCATGGTGCGGTTGAGGATGAACCAGGTCAGCACGACCGCACCGATCACCACCGGGAGGAACACCGTCAGCCCGTATTGCCCCGACTCGGAGGTGAGCGTGAACAGATTGCTCGAACCGAATGCGACCAATGATCGTGGCATCTCGTTCATGGTGAAGTCGGTGGTCCCCACCAGCACCGCCATGCCACCGTGGTAGACGCTGGCGGTGCCCAGGGTGACGATCAGCGTCGGTAGCCGTAGGGCTTGGATCAGCAACGCGTTGAGGCAGCCCAGGCTGAGGCCGATGGCCGTGGACATGGCCAGGGCGAACCACAGGTTGTCCACTCCCATCGCGTCCATCGTCAGCACGGTCAGGTAGGCGGACACGATGGCCACCGCCGTGAACGAGACGTCGATGCCGCCGGAAATCAGTACCACGACCAAGCCGAGGGCGAGCAACATCGTGCCCGACCCGCCTCGGATCATGTCGAAGGCCGTCTCGAAACTGAGAAACAGCGGGTTCCGGATGGAGACCACCACGGCGTAGACCGCAATGATGCTGAACAGGTACTTCTCCATCGTGGTGGCACGACGGTGCATGAACTTCTCGAACACGGAGACCTTCATCGTGGTGCCCCTGATTCAGCGATGGTCGGGTCGGCGATGATCGCGGCGAGTTGCTCCTTGAATCCGGAGGCCTGACGCTGCTGGTCATCGAAGCTGGCGATGACGTCGCCTTCGTGCATGACCAGGACGCGGTTGCAGTTGGCGATGATCTCCTCCGGTTCGTCCGAGATGAGGACGACGGCCATTCCCGCAGCCGCCAGGCGCTGGATCTTGTCGTAGATCTCGGACTTGGATCCGATGTCGATCCCCACGGTGGGGGAGTCCAGGATGAACACCCGTGGATCGGAGGCGATCCACTTGCCAATGACGACCTTCTGCTGGTTCCCACCGGAGAGGTTTCCGGCGATGGCTTCGATGTTCTTGTTGTTCACACCCATCGAATGCACCGTCTGCGTCGCGAGCTCGGCTTCCTTGGAACGGCTCAGTAGCCGCCAACGGTTGAGGATGAAGTCAAGACGCGTCGATGAGACGTTCCCCGAGATGGTTTGTTCGTTGAACAGCCCTTGTGTCGAACGGTCCTCGGGCACCAGCGCGATTCCGGCGTGCATAGCCGTCCACGGGGCATCGATGTCGATGGGCTTGCCGTCCATGAGCGTGCGGCCCGAGGTAGCCGGGTTGAGACCGAACAGGGTGAGCGCAAGTTCGGTACGACCCGCTCCGAGCAGGCCGGTCAGGCCGAGGACATCGCCTTGGCGGATGGCGAAGCTCACATCGCGGTAATGCCCGTCGCGGGTCAGGGATTCGACTTCGAGCACGGGTGCGGACTCATCGTCCTCGCGCACCGTGCGCTGATAGGGCAGGTGCAGCACCTCGCGGCCGGTCATGTGGTACGCGAGCGAGGCCGAGTCGAGCTCATCGGCCGCGAAGTCACCGATCTTGTACCCATCGCGGAACACCGTGATGGTGTCAGCGACGTCGAAGACCTCGTCCAGTTTGTGACTGATGAACACGATCGAGAGGCCGCGAGCCTTGAGCTGGCGGACGATCGACAGCAGCCGCTCGACCTCCTTGGTGGTCAGCGCCGTCGTCGGCTCGTCCATGAACAGCAGCCGGGCGTCCATCGACAGGGCCCGGGCGATCGCGACCAGTTGCTTGCTCGCGATCGAGAGGGTCGAGACCATCGCATTCAGGGGCAGGTCAACCCCGATCCGGTCCAACTGCTCGCGAGCGATCTCGTGGATCTGGCGTCGATTGACCAGGCGGGTGCCGTTGTGCAACATCAGGTTGATGGCGATGTTCTCGGCGACGGTCAGGTGATCGAACAGTGACAGATCCTGGTAGATCACCTGTATCCCGGCGGCGATGGCGGCCCGCGGATCGTGGTTGTCCACCTTCTGGCCGGCGATCCTCACCTCTCCGGCGGAGGGGTGATACACCCCCGAGATGATCTTGACCAGGGTGGACTTTCCGCAGCCGTTCTCACCAACCAGGCAGCGGATCTCGCCAGTGCTGATGGTCATGTCGATGCCGTTGAGAGCGCGGACCTCGCCAAAGGAGATCGTGACGTCCTCAACGGAGAGCAGAGTTTCGGTCATATCCGCGCTTCGCGTCTGAGGGCCTGAAGTGACAACTGCTCCCGGGGTCCGGCCATGGCGCGGACCCCGGGAGAGCGGTGACTAGAACGGGTAGTCGCCGTCGGGGAATTGATCGGCGGTGAGCATCATGATGGCGTCGCCCACAACCATGCCGTCGGCGACGGTCACCGACTCGTATCCGTCAAAGCCCAGGTCGGCCCCGGTCTCAATGGCCTCGCCCTGCAGGATCATCAGCGCCAGCGCGTTGCCCGCATATCCGGCACCGGCGGGGTTCCAGGTCTGTGCCGAGTACATCCAGCCCTCGTCCAGGAACGGCGCGGCCACCGACGGCAGCGATAGACCGGAGATCTTCACATCGGAGTTGTTCTTCTCCTGCAGCACGGCCGCCATGTTGGACCCTGCGGAGACCGAACAGTTCACGTAGCCATCCAGGTCGGGGTATGCGTTGAGGATCTCCAGGGCATTGGCGCGCGCCGTGGCGTCGTCGTTGTTGTCCTCGTACGGCTGGTCGGTCACCGGGGTGATGTTCGGGTAGTTCTCCTCCAGATAGGCGATACCAGCGTTGTACCAGGCCATGTGCGTCTCGGAGGTCAGTGAACCGACCATGCCCGCGAAGGTGCCTTCTCCGCCCATACCCTCGGCCAGCTGCTCGAACATCGCCTCACCGAAGACGGCATTGTCGAAGGCTTCGAGGTCGTAGTCCACCGCATCGGTACCGGCCAAGGCGGGGGCCTCGTGGGAAATCACGACGATTCCGGCTTCCCGGGCCTTGGTCAGCGCCGGTGCGACAGCCTGCGGGTCGTTGGGAACCACGACGATGGCGTCCACGTTCTGGGCGATCAGGTCCTCAATGATCTGCACCTGCTTCGCGGCGTCCTCGGTGTCGGGACCGATCTGCCAGGCGTCGACGGCCTCGCCCTGATCCTCGTTGAACTGGTCTACGCCGACCTCCATGGCCTGGAACCAGGAAATCCCTTCGACCTTCGGCACGGTAGCGATCATGTAGGTATCCGAGCTGGAGTCACCTCCCGAATCGCTGTCGGAGCCTCCGGTCGAGGTGTCGCCGGTGGTGCCGCAGGCCGCCAGGCCGACGACGAGCGCAGCGGCTGCCGAGCTGAGCACGGCAGGGCGAAGGCTCTTCTTCATGAGTATTTCTCCTTCGAAATCAGGATTTGCTTCACACCACTGTGTGGCAGATGTAACATTAGCCAGCGCTATGTCGCACAACAAGTCACAGATTGCTAACGGTTGAGTGGGGGCCGTAGTGGCCAAATATTGCGGTTGGGGCGGTCCAAGGCATGTGTTACATGCGCGGCAAATTCCCGTCTGGCGTCGATGAAGCGACATATGTAACACTGAGGTAACGATCGCGGAGCCTGCCCGTTCGGCTATGCCGTCAGGTTGCTAGTCTGTGCCCGCAGTACATCTCGACGATTAGAGGCATCGATGCCCGAAGCCAGAATTCCCGGTGAGGCGACGATCCCAGCGGTATCGCCGGGGCGCGGGCGCGCGCAGCGGCAGCGCAGCATCGCCGATCTGGTACGAGCCCGCGGGTTCGTATCGGTGGAGGAGCTGGTTGGCGAGCTCGGTGTCAGCCGCATGACCATCCATCGTGACCTGGATGAGCTGGTCGGCCGACAGGAGATCCAGCGAGTCCGGGGAGGCGCCTCGGCCGAGCGCAGCGCGACGTTCGAGAGCGACTTCTCCGCGCGCGAGATCGAATGCCGGGCAGAGAAACTCGCCATTGCTCGTACGGCAGCGACGCTGATCAATGAGGGCGACGCGCTGATTCTGGGTGACTCATCCACCGTGGCGCTGATCGCGGAGCACATGGCGGCCTTCGATCAGTTGACCGTGATCACGAATTCAGCACCGGTGCTCGACGCCGTCGCCAATGCCGATGGCGTCCATCTGGTGTGCCTCGGCGGTGATTTCGACCGGCGGCACCGTGCCTTCCTCGGGCTGCTGTGCGAGCAGGCGCTCACCTCGCTGCATGCCGACACGCTGTTCGTCTCGTCCTCGGCGCTCATGGGTGGCAGCGTCATGCACCAGGACGAGCGGATCGTGCGGGTGAAGCAAGCGATGATGCGTGCTGCGGCAACCAAGGTGCTGCTGCTCGACCACACCAAGATAGGTGCCGGTGCGGTGCACAAGGTGGCCTCCACCGTCGACTTCGACTATGTCATCGTCGATGACCGGACCGATCCGGGGCACGTCGCCGAACTGCGTGACCTGGGCGTCACCGTGCTGGTCGCGCCCGTCACCGACGAGTAGCGGAGTCTCCTGGTACAGGTGACCGGAGGCTACTCGGCGCCCTGCTCCTGCTTCTGGGCGGCCACAGCGGCGTGGACCTCGGCCATGTCCAGGCCGCGAACGGCCTCGACGACCTGGTTCAGCTGGGACTTGTTCAATGCTCCGGCCTGATTGAACACCAGCACGCCCTCGCGGAACGCCATCAGCGTGGGAATCGAACTGATTCCGGCTTGTCCGGCCAGCACCGACTCCGCCTCGGTGTCGACCTTGCCGAAGGTGATATCGGTGTTGTCCGCCGAAACCGATTCGAACACCGGGCCGAATGCCTTGCACGGCGGACACCACTCGGCCCAGAAGTCGACCAACACGATGTCGTTCGATTCGATCGTGTCGGTGAAGCTCTCAGTAGTGATGTCGACGGTTGCCATGCAGTGCTCCTAGCGTGATCGATCCTGCCCCATACGGGGTGTTCCAGTGGTTGCAACCACCACCGGTGACCAGCTATTCCGCCGGCGGGCCTGGTGGCCGTGCCCCGAAGATCGCGGACCCGACGCGAATCATGGTTGCCCCGGCCCCGATGGCCAGCTCCAGGTCACCGCTCATCCCCATCGACAACTGCTGGGCGTCCTCGGCGCCGGCGATCCCGGCCTGGTGCACGCTGGCGCGAACGTGCGCCAGCGCCTCATAGCTAGCCCGCACCCGTCCGGTATCGGGGGAGTTGGCGCCGATCGTCATGAACCCTCGCAGGTGCAACGCGGGCAGCTGGGCGATGTCGGCAGCCAGCTCCAGGGCCGCCGTCGGGCTCACCCCGGACTTGGTCGTCTCGGCCGAGGTGTTGACCTGCACCATGACGCCGAGCGGATGCGAGCTGTGTTGGGGCTGGACCCGGTTGAGGCGCTGGGCCAGGGCGATGGAGTCGACGGTCTGGACGCAATCGACCCAACGGCTGACCTGCCCGGCCTTGTTCGATTGCAGGTGGCCGATGAAGTGGGTCTGATGGGGCAGATCCTCCAGCTGGGGTTCGGTGGCGGTCAGCTCCTGGGCCCGGTTCTGCCCGATCAGCGTCCCACCTGCCGCTATTGCCTCCCGGATCCTGGTCGCGGGCAACGTCTTCACGGCGAGCAGCAGCGTGATGGAATCGGGATCGCGCTGCGCTGTCCGGGCAGCGGCCGCTATCCGGGCACGGACGGTGGCGAGTGCTGCGTGCAAGGAATCGTGCTGGCCGGTCGCGTCATGCGTCACCGTGCGCTGACCTCCAGGTCGAACTCGGCGGGATCGGAGTAGTACTCCACGACGATCACGAACCACGTCCCCTCGGTCATCTCCTGCTCCAGGAACGAATCGCGGGTGTCTACGTTGCGGTCGTCGTTGTAGTAGGTGCGCCCGCTGGGTGCCACCAGCACTATCAATGAGTCGGGGGAACCGTCCGAGTCCGAGGAGTCGATGGCGAATTCGTAGGTACCGGCATCGTCCGCCGTGACGTCGAAGCTGGCTATCCAGTAGCCGTCGCCAGGCACCTCCACTTGATGGGTTCCGAGGTCGAGTTGCCGGGCAACGGGGACGGCTTCCAGTTCGAAGTCGCCTTCCTGGCTCTGGCGGTCCTGGACCCGCACGGTATAAGTCCCGGCTGGGAGTACCGTCAGCACCAGGGGATCGAGCGAATTGACTGATGTGCCTGCGAGCGTGGGGCCGCGGTCGTCGTTGGCTGCGACTTCGGTCCCGGTGCTATCGAGAACGGTGACCAGAAGATCGGCATCGAAGGCGAGGCTGCGTACGTCGATCTGCAACGTGGTGTCACGCTCGAGCGTCAGCTCCGTAGACCAGATCGATGCTTCGGGAAGCTCGGCGGTGACCATCTCCTCCAGGCCGATCGCACCGCCGTCGACGACGTTCTGATCGCTGGTGCCGGTGGCAGTGGCGGCGGTGCCGGTGGCGGTGGGCGCGGGGTCGTCGCTGACCAGCCTGACGGCCAGCCAGACGAGGGAGACGACCAGTGCCACCACCAGCACCACTGCCACGATGATCGCCCACCGCACCGCCTTGGCGCGAGAGTCGCCACCACGGAATTCACCGTTGTGCCCAGTCTGCGGGGCCACCGTGGGCCAGCCGGACCCGGCGGCGCCGGTCGCCACCGGTTGAGCATTCGCATGTGCCGTCGTCAGGTACGGGTAGTCCTGCGCCGCGCTCTGTTCGCCGTGCACCGGTGCGGTCGGAGCGCTGGCGGTCACCAGCGGTGAGTAGTAGTCGGTCCAGGAATCGCCGTCCCAGTACCGCTGCTGATTGTCACCTTCGGGGTCGGGGTACCAACCGGCGGCTTGCTGACTCACCCCGCCACTCTAAGCGGCGATCGCGCTACAGGTCAGCCGCAGGCGCGAGCGAGATCGTACGCAGCACCGGTTCGGCGGCCTCGGTGCTGCGTGCGAGGTCGACGCTGGCTTGTAGCCGCCAGTCCCGGTCGCCTTCGGGGTCATCGAGGACTTGAGTGACCAGCCAATGCCCGGGCTCCTCGGCTATGTGCAGCATCGTGGCGGCCCGAGCGTCCGGACCGATACCGATATCGGAGTATTCGGCCCAGTACGGCTCGGCATTCTGTTGCCATGCCTGGGCGTCCCAGCCATCGGGCTCCAGGTCGCCCAATTGCGAATAGGCGCGCCGGGCGAGCAGTTCCACCCGGCGGAACATGGCGTTGCGAACCATCAGCGCAAACGCCCGGGTATCGGTGAGCACGCTCGGTGGTGTGAGGTCCAGCGTCTGCTCGCTGGGCGCGATCGGTTCGCCATTGGCTATCGCCTCCCACTCGTCCAGCAGCGAGGAATCGACCCCCCGAACAGTCGCCCCCAGCCAGGTCACGACGTCGTCTAGTTCGGGTGTGCGCATCTGCGCCGGTACCAGACGGCGTAGCGCCCGGTAGGCGTCAGACAGGTAGCGCAGCACCACCCCTTCGCTCCGTGCAAGACCGTAGGCCGAGATCAATTCGGAGAACGTCATCGCCCGCTCCACCATTTCCCGCACCACCGACTTCGGGTGTAGGTCATGTTCACGTACCCACGGGTGCGCGGTGGCGTACTCCGCCAGAGCTGCCTGCAGCAGTTCCGCCAGCGGCTGGGGGTAGGTGACCTCCTCCAGGGCCTCCATCCGGTCCAGGTACTCCACGCCCTCGGCCTTCATAGCCGCGACCGCCTCGCCGCGTGCCGCCTTCTCCTGGGCGATTAGCACCGGGCGGGGGTCGTCCAATGTCGCCTCGATGACGGAGACCACGTCCAGCATGAATCCGGCCTCCTGTGGCTCCAGCAGTTCCAGGGCTGCCAGCGCGAACGGTGCCAGCGGTGCGTCCAGGGCCACATCCGGCGGCACATCGGTGGCCAGGCGCACCCTGCGCCCCTGCGCGTCCGGTTCGGGCAGGCGCTCCACGATCCCGGCCGCTCGCAGCGACCGGTAGATCCCGATGGCTTCGCGCAGCAGCCGGTTCCGTGGGGCGGGTGGTTCGTGGTTGTCGGTCAGCAGCTTGGTCATCGCCGCCACTGGGTCACCCCAGCGTGAGAGCACCGACAACACCATCGAGTGCGTGATGCGCAGTTGTGAGGCGAGCGGCTCAGGATCGGCGTCCCGGAGCCGTTCGAACGTCGCGTCGGTCCAATTGACCTGCCCCGGTGGTGCCTTCTTGCGCACGATCTTGCGCCGTTTGCGCTCGTCGTCGCCGGCTTTGGCGAGTGCTTTCGCGTTCTCGATCACATGCTCGGGAGCCTGCACGATCACCTCCCCGGAGGTGTCGTACCCGGCTCGGCCCGCCCGCCCGGCGAGTTGATGGAACTCCCGTGCGCTCAGATGCCGATTGCGTTGGCCGTCGAACTTCACCAATGAGGTCAGAACCACGGTCCGGATCGGCACGTTGATGCCGACTCCCAGCGTGTCGGTGCCGCAGATCACTGGCAGCAGCCCGGCTTGTGTCAGACGTTCCACCAACCGCCGGTAGCGCGGCAGCATGCCGGCGTGGTGGACGCCCACACCGTGTCGCAGCAATCGCGACAACGTGGTGCCGAATCCTGCGCTGAACCGTACCCGGTACGCATCCAGCGCGGCCGCGATCTGGTCGCGCCCGGATCGGGTGGCGATGGTGGTCGAGGTTAGCGCCTGGGCCTGCTCGACGGCGGTGCGCTGGCTGGGGTGCACCAGGTAGACCGGTGCCCGATGGGTCTGCACCAGTTCGGTCAACAGGTCCGGCAGAGCCTGGGTGGAATAGCTGTAGGAGAGCGGTATCGGTCGCTCGGCGTCGTCGATGATCGCGCAGGGTCGCCGGGTACGGCGGCGCAAGTCGTCGGCGATAGCGCTCATGTCGCCCAGCGTGGCCGACAGCAGCACGAACTGCGCCTGCGGGAGCTCCAGCAGCGGTACCTGCCATGCCCAGCCACGTTGGGGGTCGGCGTAGTAGTGGAACTCATCGGCCACGACCTGCCCGACCTCGGCGGTCTCACCCTCCCGCAGCGCCAGGTTGGCCAGGATCTCGGCGGTGCAGCAGATGATCGGCGCATCGGCATTGACGGCGACATCGCCGGTCACCATGCCGACGTTCTCGGCACCGAAGGCCTGCACCAGATCAAAGAACTTCTCGCTTACCAGTGCCTTCAACGGTGCGGTGTAGTAACTGCGCAATCCCTGCGAGAGCGCGACCGTGTGCGCGGACAGCGCGATCAGCGACTTTCCCGATCCGGTGGGGGTGGAGCAGATCACGTTGGCACCCGAGGCGACTTCCAGCAGGGCGCTCTCCTGGTGCGGGTACAGCTCCAGATCGTGCTGCAGCGCCCAGGCGGTCACCGCCTCCATGGCGGCATCGGGGCCACGACCGGTCACCTGGGCCAGCACGGTATTGATATCGGCCTGGGCAGCTGCGGTGTCGGTCACCCGTGTGAGTCTAGGAGCCATCGAAACGGGCACTCATCATGCGTTTTCCGAATGAAATGCATCGGAAAGTTGCGCTTTCCGACGGTCTGACAGCTATGCCAGTCTGGCAAGACCGGTCATCGCGGACCGGATTCGTGACGATGGGGACAACACATGCCAGAAGGTTTCCGGGGCATCATTCCGCCTCTAGTAACGCCGTTTCATCAGGATGGAAGCATTGATGAGGCGGCCATGCGGGCCGAGATCGACTACCACCTGTCGGTGGGCGTGGACGGGATCTGCGTCACCGGTACCTCCGGTGAGGGGCACACCCTGAACAAGGAGGATTCGGCCGCCGTCGCGGCCATCGCGGTCGATGTGGTCGCGGGCCGGGTTCCGGTGCTGTCGGGGATCATTCAGAACTCGACGGCGGTCTCGATCGAATTCGCCGAAGCGATCGCGGCAACCGGCGTCGACGGCTTGCAGGTAACGCCGGTGCACTACCTGTTCAAGCCGGGCACGGACGAGACCGTCTATCACTACAAGGCGATTGCTGACGCCGTCGGGCTGCCGCTGGTGATCTACAACGTGGTGCCGTGGTCGATGGTGGAAGTCCCGGCATTGCTGACGTTGACCGCGGAGGTCCCGCAGGTGGTATCGGTCAAGCAGAGCGGGGGAGACCTGCACAAGGTGGCGGATCTGCTCTGGCATCTGCCGGAGACGACCACGATCCTCAGCGCTGTCGATGACCTGCTCTATCCGGCGTTCACCATGGGCGCCCATGGCTCGGTGTCGGGCACCTCCTCGCTGGCACCCAAACTGGTGATCGATCTGTTCAACGCGGTCCAGGCCGAGGACCACGCCACCGCTCGGGAGTTGCATCGCAAGCTGCTACCGGTCTGGCGTGCCGTGGAAGGACCGAACAACTCCGCGCTGATGAAAGAGGTGGTGACCCTCTCCGGCCGCACCGGTGGCTACCCGCGCCGGCCCATCGACCCGGTGACCGATGAGCAACGTGCCCGTATTAAGGCCGCGCTGGAGTACGCGGGATTGCTGGCTCCCGCCTTTTCCTGATCACCCTCCCAACCCATAGCAGCAAGAACAGGAGAAAGATGAAAACGTATACAAGGACGTATACGGCTCTCAGTGCCGCGGCACTGGTCGCCGTTCTGGTTGGTTGCAGCGCCGAGGGCGGTGGTGGCGGCGACGCGGGCGGCGATGATCAGGGTGACTCCTCGGCGCAGACCGTCGAACTGCGGTTCGGCCATCTCTACGAGACCAGTCACCCGTTCCACACCTGCGGCGCAGAACCGATGGTCGAGGAGATCAACTCCGGGGACTCCGGGCTGCAGATCGAGATTTTCCCGGCCGGTCAGCTCGGCAATGAGCAGGAAGCGCTGCAGTCGGCCGCGTCCGGTGACCTCGACATCTCCCTGGGCGGGCCGGGAGCGGTCGCCAACTGGTATGAGCCGTGGGGTGTGCTCGATGCCGCCTACGTCGTCGATGACTGGGATCACATGCGCGCGGTGTGGGAGTCGGACATCGGCAGCGAACTGCAGGGCGGATTACAAGCTGCTGGGCTGATGCCGGTGGACATGTGGCTGTACGGCACCCGCCATCTGACCACCAACGGCACTCCGGTCACCTCACCCGATGACCTGGCCGGAATGAAGATCCGCGCCATCGACACCCCGGTCAGCCTTGCGAATGCCTCCGCCCTCGGGTCCGATCCGGTACCCGTGGCCTTCGATGAGCTGTACATCGCCCTATCCCAGGGCGTGGTCGACGGGCAGGAGAACCCCATCCCGACCATCGACTCAATCAAGCTGTACGAGGTGCAGGACTACCTCAACCTCACCGGGCACCTGCTGCAGGCAACGGTGATGGTGGTTTCAGACAGCACCTGGCAGACCCTGAGCGCCGAGCAGCAGGAGGCCCTGACCGCTGCGATGGAGACCGCCGGTGAGGGAGTGCGCGAGTGCGTGCAGGACATCGAGGCCGACAAGATCGCCGAGTGGGAGGAATCCGGCGTCTGGGAGGACATCATCGAACCCGATGAGATCGATCTGGACGCCTTCCGCGCTCGTAGCGAGGAACTGCTTCCGCCGCAGTTCGAGGACAGCTGGGGCGACCTGTACTCGCGAGTGCGGGAACTGGCAAGCTAGCGGGTAGGGACGGGGGAGTGGCCGGTCGCCAGAATGTGGCCCGGCCACTCCCTTCCCGGCGTGCAAAGGAGCGCGAGAATGGCACAGAGGGCATTCGGAGCAATCGGGGAGCGCATCATGCGCTTCCTGAGTGCGCTGGAGAAGTACGGGACGATGCTGTTCCTGGGGCTTGTGGTCGCACTCGTGGTCCTGCAGGTGGTGACCAGGTACATCCTGGCGCAACCGCCGCTGTGGACCGAGGAGTTCGCCCGATACGCGCTGGTCTGGCTGACCTTCCTCGGAGCGGCCTGGCTGGCGGGCAACGGTGAGCACCTCACCGTGCATGCTGCTGACCTGCTGCTCAAGCGGCGCGGCAAGATCGTGCTGGACATCGTGGCGCTCGCGGTGCAGGCCTTCATCGCCGGGGTCATCCTCTTCTACAGCCCCGACTTCCTGTCTCGGGTCTCGCAGCAGCACAGTGCCGCCGGCAACCTGTCGATGGCCTTCGTGTACGGCAGTATCACGGTTGGCTTCGGGCTCATGGCGGTGCACTGCATCCATCTGATTGCCCGGGACGTGATCGCGCTGCGCCGAGACACCGTGCCCGCGCACCTGGAACGGGACTTGTCCGGCGATGCGACCGGCGATGCGACCGATGAGGGGGCGCAGTCATGACGATCGCCCTGTTGCTGCTCGGACTGTTCGCCGGTCTGCTGGTGCTGCGGTTGCCGGTGGCCGCAGCTTTGTTGCTGCCCTCGGTGATCTACATCTTCACCAGTGACCGATTGTCATTCTCGGTGCTGATGCAGCAGGTGGTCAGCGGCGTCGACAGCTTCGTCCTGCTGGCGGTTCCCATGTTCATTCTCATGGGGAGCCTGGCCAACGCCTCGGGTATCACCGATCGGATGTTCGACGCCGCCAAGGCCGCGCTGGGCCCGGTCCGGGGCAGCCTGAGCTACGTCAACATCTTCGTCTCGCTCGGCTTTTCCTGGATGAACGGGTCGGCACTCGCCGATGTCGCGGCCACTGGCAAGATCGAAGTGCCGATGATGGTCAAGAACGGGTACAGCCGCCGATTCGCCGTCGGCCTGACCGGGGCCTCGGCGTTGATCGGGCCGATCATGCCGCCGAGCATCCCGGCGGTGATCTACGCGATGACGGCCAGCGTTTCCATCGGTGCCATGTTCCTGGCCGGAGTCGGCCCGGCATTGTTGGTCACCGCGACTCTCGTCGGCTGGGTGTGGATCTTGAACCGTAAGCACGATCATCTGCGGCTACCGCGCGTGGGTCCGCGGCAGATCGCGTTGCGACTGCTGAAGGCGCTGCCGGCGTTGGCCACGCCGGTGATCTTGTTGGGTGGCATCCTCGGTGGGATCTTCACCCCGACCGAAGCGGCCGGGGTGTCGGTGGTCTACGTGTTCATTCTCGGCCTGGTGTACCGCTCGTTCACGCTGAAAAGCGTGGCGGAGGTGCTGCGCTCATCGGCCCACTCCACCGCCAGCGTCATGATCATCATCGGTGCGGCGGCGCTGTTCGGCTGGATTCTGACGGTTGAGGGTGCGCCCGAGATCATTGCCGACGCCGTGCTCGGGGTGGTGTCCGAGCCGTGGCAATTCCTGTTGCTGCTGAACCTGATCCTGTTGGTGCTGGGCGCAGTGATGGAGACCGCAGCGCTGATCCTGATCCTAGTGCCGGTGATGTTGCCGGTGGCGGCCAGTTTCGAAATCGACCCGCTGCACTTCGGTGTGGTCGTAGTGTTCAACCTGATGGTTGGCCTGTTGACACCGCCGCTGGGGCTGCTGCTGTTCCTGCTGCGGTCGGTGACCGAGGCGTCCATGAAGGATGTGGTGCTGGGCGTGGCGAAGTTCGCGGTACCGATCCTGGTGTGCATCCTGCTGCTGACCTTCGTTCCGCAGGTCACGCTGGCGATTCCAGCGCTACTGGGGTTATGACGCGATGGAAGGGCCGATTCCAGCCAGCAAACTCACGGGCCTGACGTTGGAGCGATTGCTCAGCTTCATCGCCGTCATCGAGTCGGGCGGGTTCGGCAAGGCGGCCGAAGCCATCCACAAGTCGCAGTCACGTGTGAGCGTGCACGTGTCCGATCTGGAGCGCCTCCTCGGTTCGAGGCTGATCGATCGCGGGTCCCGCCCGGTGGCGCCCACCGATACCGGCCAGGCACTGTACGACCACGTGAAGAAGGCGCTGGCGGAACTGGAACTGGGGCTCGGCCACGTGGAGGCGCTACGAAATCTCGACGACGGCCAGGTACGTATCGGCAGCTATGCCAGCGTCAGCGCCAGTTTTTTGCCCGAGGTGATGAACCAGTTCATGCGGCGCTTCCCGAAGCTGCAACTTTCGCTGTATGAGACCGGTCCGCTGGAGGTCGAAGAGGCGTTGCGCAACCGGGCGGTCTCCATGGCGATCCGCACCGCCTACCCGCCGCTGGGGCAGGGCATGCAGTCGCGCACACTGTGGCGTGAGCCGATTCTGCTGGCGTTGCCGACGGGACATCGGCTGTTGGCGGCCGGCCCACCGCCGATCCGGGACGTGATCGCGGACCAGCGCGTCATCTCGGTGGGGCTCAGCCCGGACAAGCACCCCCACGGTGCCCGAGAACTCGATACCGTGTTGGCGTTGGAGGCATTGGGGGTAGATGTGTCGCGCGTCATCTTCACCTCCGAACCGCAGGCCCTGATCTCAATGGTGCGGGCCGGGATCGGGGTCGGGATCGCCAACAGCCTCGCCATCGCCTCCGGTGAGGCCCGTGGCGTCAGTACCTTCGAGATCGACCACCCGCAGGCGATTCGCGAGGTGGTGCTGTGCTGGTACACCGGCCACTACCACTCGATTGCAGAGCGAGCATTCTTCCGCCAGATCGTCTCCGCCCCACATCCTCACGGCACCCTTGCGCCGCCGCCACATCAAGGTGGCGCAGTGCTGCGGGGAGAACCCGTCCGAACAGCCGAGAGCGCGCGGGCCTGACCGCGACATGACCACCATCCGCACAGAGCACCCTGGAGCAGCCAGATGATCGAGGAATCACCGACCGACGCGTCCAGCCTGGAGGCCGTGCTGGCAGCGGCTGCGGCCGCCGCCAGGCCATTGGCTGATCAGACGCCGGCGCAGCGCGCCGCATTGCTGCGCTCGATCGCAGCCGGACTGGAGGTCCAGGCCCCGGCGCTGATCGACGTCGCAGGCCGGGAGACGAACCTGCCGCAGCCACGGCTGCAGGCAGAGCTTGCGCGTACCGTTTTCCAGTTGCGGTTCCTGGCCGCAGAGGTGGAACAGGCTGTGTTCACCGACGCGATCATCGATCACGCCGACCCGGATTGGCCCATGGGCGCCCGGCCTGACCTGCGCCGGATCAATGTCCCGGTCGGCCCGGTGCTGGTCTATGCCGCCAGCAACTTCCCGTTCGCGTTCAGCGTGGTGGGCGGGGACACGGCATCGGCGCTGGCGGCTGGCTGCCCGGTCGTGCTCAAGGCTCATCCCTACCACCCGGAGCTGTCACTGATGACCGCGGCGGCCGTGCTGGAGGGTGTCCGGGCAGCGGGGGCGCCGGATGGAACGTTCGCCCTGATCGCCGGTCGTGACCAGGGGATCGCGGCATTGCTCGATGAACGGATCGCGGCCGCGGCGTTCACCGGGTCGCTCGCCGGCGGGCGGGCGCTGTTCGACATCGCCGCCAGCCGACCACATCCGATTCCGTTCTTCGGTGAGCTGAGCTCGGTCAATCCGGTGTTCGTGACCGAGGCGGCTGCGGCCTCCCGGGCTGCGGAGGTGGCAGCCGGCCTGGCGGGTTCGTTCACCATGGGTGCGGGCCAGTTCTGCACCAAGCCCGGCATCGTGTTCCTGCCCCACAGCAGCGACATCATCTCCGAGACCACCCGGATTCTCGCCGACGCCGTCCCGGCGCCAATGCTGCACCCGGGCATCGTTTCCGGCTACCAGGCGACGTTGAGCTCGCTTCGCTCCAGCGCCGGGGTGAGCACCGTGACGCAGGTGCCTGGGACCGACGACATGTCGCCCGGTGCGACGGTGCTGAGTACGCCGTCGGCGAATTTTGCCTCGCAGTTCGAACGTCTCGGGACCGAGTGCTTTGGGCCGACCGTGTTGTTCGTGGAGTATCGGAACGCGTCCGAATTGCCTGCGCTCGCGGCGCTCTTCCACGGGGAGCTCACGGCAACGGTCCAGGGTGCCGACGATGAGAGCGGAGCTGAGGTCGCCGAATTGCTGGCACTGCTCGGTGATCGAGTGGGCCGGGTGTTGTGGAATCAGTGGTCCACGGGAGTCAGCGTGACGCATGCCCAGGTGCACGGCGGGCCCTACCCGGCGACCACGGATGCGGCGACGACCTCGGTGGGAACGACCGCGGTGCGCCGGTTCCTGCGGCCGGTCGCCTATCAGGGAATGCCCGACCAGCTACTGCCTGCAGAACTGCAGGATTCCAATCCCCGACAGATCCCGCGGCGGGTCGATGGTCTGTTCGTCGCCGCACCGAAAGGAGCATCGTGAAGGACCTCAATGGCTATGTGGCCGTGATCACCGGCGTGACTGCGGGAGTGGGCGAAGCGACCGCCCGTGCCATCGTCGGCAAAGGTGGCCAGGTTGTGGGCGGTGCGCGTAGAGTCGACCGGCTCAGAGCACTGGAACGCGACCTGGGCGAGAGCTTCCGTGGCGTGGAGATGGATGTGCGCAACCGGGACGACTCGCGCCGTCTGGTTGACCAGGCGCTGACTGCATTCGGGACCGTCGATGGGTTGGTCGCCAATACCGGTATCGGAATCTACGGCGGCATCATGGACCCCACCGATGACCAGTTGGCGCAGATGATGGATACCAACATCGCCGGCACCGTTTGGCCGATACGGGCCGTCGTCCCATCGATGCTCGACGCCGGACACGGCGACATCGTCATCATCAGTTCGGTTGCGGGCTTGCGCGGCCGGGGCAATGAGGCTGTCTACGCCGCGACCAAGCACGCCCAGATGGGTCTGGCGGGCGGCCTGGACCGCGAACTGCATGGCAAGGGTATCCGGGTCAGCGCGTTGTGCCCGGGTGGCATCGTCACCGAGTTCGCCATGGGCGCCGGGCGCACCGAGCAATCCCCTGAACTCGCTGCGATGATGACTGCCGACATGGTCGCCGACCAGGTGCTGTGGACGATTGCTCAGCCGGCAGGCATGCGTACCCTGGTGCACTCCTTCCGCGGCAGTGCCGAGGAGGACTGACCGGGGGCGGGTCGCGGCGGCGGGGAATAGGGTCGCGGAATGGGGTCTACTGCGATCGTGCTCCGCCACCTGCTGTTCGAGGACCTGGGACTGCTGCACGACCTGCTGAACGCGCGTGGCTACCGGATCCGGTACCTGGACGCCGGGATCGACGATGTTTCGGCGCAGGTGCTGGCCGAAGCGGAACTGGTGGTGATCCTGGGCGGCCCCATCGGTGTCTATGACGGCGAGGGATACCCGTTCTTGGATACCGAACAAGGGGCCATTGCCGATCGGTTAGCCACGGGTGGTGCCACGCTCGGAATCTGCCTGGGAGCACAATTGATGGCGCGGGCGCTCGGCGCGCCGGTCACCGCGACTGGACGCTCCGAGATCGGCTACGGCCCGCTGACGCTGACCAGCCAAGGACGGTCGTCGGTACTGGCCGCGCTCGACTCGGAGCCGGTGCTGCACTGGCATGGCGACCAGTTCGAGATTCCAGCGGGGGCCGAGCGGCTGGCGCAGACGCCGGGCTTCCCCAACCAAGCCTTCAGTGCCGGGCCGCACGCCCTGGGGCTGCAGTTTCATCTGGAGGCCGATCACAGGCGCATAGAGCAATGGCTCATCGGCCACGCTCACGAACTGGCGACCGTGGGCATTGATCCGAGCCGAATCCGGGCGGATGCGGCGCGCCACGGTCCGGCGCTGGCGCAGCGTGCCCGCACGGTGATGCATAGTTGGCTTGACCAGCTCCCCTAGACCGGATGCGGTTCGGGTTGACGATGCAATCCCGCCGCACGTCGCAGTATCACGCGAATGTCAGTGGTCGAACGTATGTTTGATTCATGGCAGCGCAGATGGTGTATCCGGCCGATGATGGGGCATGCGATCGGGCCAGTGCCGATGCCGCTGCGGAGGCGGTGTTGGGATTGGCTGCCGGAGCGCGCCGGGTTGAGCAGGTGGCCGGAGTGCAGGTGGCCCTGGCGGCCTTGTCGTGGGCGCAGCTTCATCTGGTACCGGCAGGCGAGGCCGAGGCCGCCACGCATGTGGCGGGTGAGGCCGAGGTGGCGCTGGCAGGTGACGGGGCTCCCGGGGTGGCGGAGTTCTGCGTGGCTGAGTTCGGGGCGGCGATCGGCCGGACCACGGCTGCCGCCCGGTCGCTGATCGGGGACGTGCTGGAGCTGGCCTACCGGCTACCGCTGACCTGGTCGGCCATGGTCGAGGGTGATCTTGAGGCGTGGCGGGCACGCAGGGTCGCTGCCGCGACCAGGGGTCTGCCGATGCCCGCGGTGACGTTCGTGGATACCGAATTGGCCCAGGCGGGCAAGCGTCGTGGCTCGCAGGTTCTCACCGAACGGCTGGTCGAGCAGGCCTTGGCGAGGTTTGATCCCGACGCTGCGGCAGAGCAGTACCAACGAGCCAGCGAGCGACGTCGGGTAGAAGTGGATACCGGGCAGGTGATGCTGGACGGGGTGTGCCAGCTTTCCGGGGTATTGAATGTCGCGGACGCGTTGGACCTGGATCGAGCGCTGAACCATATCGCTGCCGCGCTGGATCACACCGGGTCTGGGGGTCGCGCCCCCGACGACGAGGTGCGGCCCAGCCTGGAGGTGCGGCGCTCTATGGCGCTGGGGGTGCTGGCCAGGAGCGTCTTCGGCCAGACGGAGCCTGCTGCCCACCCCACCGCCACCGGGTCAACGCTGGGGCTCGCGACGGGCCGGCAGGTGGTGCTCTATCTGCACCTGGACGCGGCCTCCGCTAGCGCTGAGCTCACTGGCTCCAGCTCTGGTACCGGTATCGGCCCGCTGGGTCGGTGTGAGAACACCCGGGCCGCGGTGCTGACCGACCAGGTTCGAGCCTGGTGCGGCGAGGCCGCGCTGGTGAGCATTCGCCCGGTGCTGGACTTGAATCAGGAATGCCAGGTCAGGTCGTATCAGGTACCGGATCGGTTACGCGAGCAGGTCATGCTGCGGGACGTGACGTGTGTGTTCCCGTGGTGCGAGCACCCCGCCCGAAGCGCCGACATCGACCACATCGTCCCCTTCTCGCGAGGCCAGGGTGGGGGCGGCCCCACCGGCACCGGCAACCTTGCGGTGCTGTGTCGCCACCATCACCGGTTGAAGACCCACGGCGGCTGGAACTACACCATGGTCGATCCCGGGGTCTACCACTGGACCTCACCACTGGGCCTGACCTATGCCCGAGATCGTGGCGGCACCTGAGATCGTGGCGGCACTAGCTTTCGCAACAAATCAGCCCGCAATCGACGATCTCCTGACAGGCGTGCGCCCGAATAATAGGCTCGATTGAGTTCACCGGAGGGATTGACTGGAGAGGATCCGCACATGAAGGCCGCAGTGCTCCGTGAGGTTGGTGCCCCGCTCTCTATCGAGGAAGTCCCGACCCCCGAGGCGGGCCCGGGCGAGGTGATCGTCAAGGTCGCTGCCGCCGGAATGTGCCACTCCGACCTGCACATCATGGATGGCAGTTCGCCGACATTCCGGCTCCCGCACATCCTTGGCCACGAGATTGCCGGGTGGGTGCATGAACTCGGCCAGGGTACTGACGATGCGGGATTCGCAGCCGGCGATCCGGTAGTCGTATTCGGGGGCTGGGGGTGCGGGCACTGCCGTGACTGCCGCGCCGGAAACACCCAGCTGTGCAGCGTCGCCCGATGGGTCGGGATGGGATTCGACGGGGGCTATGCGCAGTATGTGCGGGTGCCTACTACCGGCTACCTGCTGGCTGCAGGCGACCTCGACCTCACCATGGCCGCATCGCTCACCGACGCCGGGCTCACGGCCTATCGAGCAGTCCGTTCGAGTGTCGGCAACCTCTACCCAGGGTCGACCGCTGTGCTCATCGGTGCCGGAGGGCTCGGGCAGTATGGCGTGCAGTTCCTCAAGCTGCTCACCGCGGCGCAGGTGGTGGTCGTGGACAATTCCGCCGACAAGCGCCAAACAGCCCTGGAACTCGGCGCCGATGCGGTGATCGACGGTGCTGCTCCGGACGCGGCGGATCAGATTCGATCGATCACCGGTCCGCGCGGGGCTGCGGCCGTTCTCGATTTCGTCGGCGTTGATCCCACCTTGGCCCTTGGCCTGGCAGTGCTCGGTCAAAGTGGGCGGCTGGTACTGATCGGCATCGGTGGCGGCAGCCTGCCGATCGCGTTCTACACCCTCCCGATGGAGGCCTCGGTCACCACCAGCGCCTGGGGGAACCTCAACGACCTGGTCGAAGTGCTCGCATTGGCGCAGGCGGGCAAACTGGTATCCCGCACTCAGGTGTACGGCTTGGACCAGATCAACGACGGTTTCGCCGAACTGGAGCGCGGGGCGGTTCCGGGACGCGCGGTCCTCAACCCTCAGCTATAGCTACTCGACGATCTCGCTGAGCGTGTACCACCGGTCTTCGAGTAGGCGCAGTTCGGACTCCATCTGGCCTATCCGCTCCATCGCCGCACCGAGCCCGACGTAGTCGGACTGATCGTGCTCGGCCAGCGCCGTCCGGGAGGCATCGATCTGCCGGTGGAGCTTTTCGATCCTTCGCTCCAGCGACATCAGTTCCTTCCGAGCTGCCCGCAGCTGTGCCCCGGACGGACCGCGCTTGGTGCTGCTCTGCTCTCGCCGTGAGGGTGCCGCAGCGGCCGACCCCGGGTGCTGGTCCGCTCGCAGCCGGAGGTATTCGTCTACGCCACCCGGAAGGTGCCGAAGCCGGCCATCGGCAATCGCGTACTGCTGATCGGTGACCCGCTCCAGGAAGTAGCGGTCGTGGCTGACGACGATGAGCGTGCCCGGCCAGGAGTCCAGCAGATCCTCCAGCGCCGCCAGCATGTCCGTGTCCAGATCGTTCGTCGGCTCATCCAAGATCAGGCAGTTCGGCTGATCGAGCAGGATCAGCAATAGCTGCAGGCGCCGCTGCTGCCCGCCCGAGAGGTCCTTCACCGGAGTCGAGAGATGTGCGGAGGAGAACCCGAGCCGCTCCAGCAGCTGGCCCGGGGTGAGCTCGGTCGCCTTCGATCCTGAGCCGACGGTGTAGCTCGTGCGTAGCCGGCCGACGACGGTGCGCACCGGTTCGTCCAGGTGGTCTGCCAACTCGTCGATCCGCTGGGTGAGGGTCGCGACCTTCACCGTCTTGCCCGGCTTGACGCGCCCGGAGGTCGGGCCGATGGTGCCTGCGATCAGGCCCAGCAGGGTCGACTTGCCGGATCCGTTGACGCCGAGGACGCCGGTGCGTTCGCCCGGTGCGAGGCGCCACTCCACGTCCCGAAGCACCGGCTGGCCGTCGAAGGCCACCGAGACGTCGATCAGGTCGACGACGTCCTTGCCCAGGCGCGAGAGTGCCAACGACTGCAGCTCGGTCTTGTTGCGGATCTCGGGCACGTTGGCGATGAGTGCGTTCGCGGCGTCTATTCGGAATTTCGGCTTGCTCGTCCTAGCCGGTGCGCCGCGGCGCAGCCACGCCAACTCCTTGCGGGCGAGGTTCTGGCGCCGCTGCTCGGTTGCGGCGGCCTGCCGGTCGCGTTCGACCCGCTGCAGGATGTATGCCGCGTACCCGCCCTCGAACGGCTCGACGACACGGTCGTGCACCTCCCAGGTAGCGGTGCACACCTCGTCCAGGAACCAGCGATCATGGGTCACCACCAGCAGCGCACCCGCGTTAGCTGCCCAGCGCCCGTTCAGGTGGCCCGCGAGCCACGCGATCGCCTCCACGTCCAGATGGTTCGTCGGCTCGTCCAACGCCAGAATGTCGTGATCGCCGATGAGGAGCTTGGCGAGCGCGACACGGCGGCGCTGGCCCCCGGACAGTGTCGCGAGGCTTGCCGCCCAGTCCAGATCGCCCAGGAGTCCCACGATCACGTCACGGGTACGTGAATCACCGGCCCACTCATGCTCCGGGACGTCGCCGACCACAGCATGGCCGACGGTGTCCTCATCGTCGAGCGTGTCCGCCTGGTCGAGCACTCCGACGGTCACGCCACCGCGGGAGGTGACACGTCCCGAATCCGGCTGCTGGCTTCCCGCGAGCATCGCCAGCAGACTCGACTTGCCGTCACCGTTGCGGCCGACGATCCCGATGCGATCGCCCTCATCGATGCCCAGCGTCACGGAATCGAACACGACCTTCGTCGGGAATTCCAGGTGTAGGGCTTCGGCCCCCAGCAAATGCGCCACTACCTACCTGTTCTGTCCTCGACCCTGTTCTGTCCTCGACCCTGTTCTGTCCTCGACCCTGTCTGTCCTCGACCCTGTGCCGCGACGAGACGATATCCCACTCAGTGCGATTCGCGGCTCACCTGCGAGCCCGCGGATCCGGTCAGGAAGTCCAGATCGGCGCCGGTGTCGGCCTGCATGACGCGATCCACATACAGCCGCTCCCACCCTCGCCGCGGATTCGCGTAGCCGGCGAGGGTCGCCGCATTGGGGGAGCGGGCTGCCAGTTCTTCTGCCGGCACGTCGAGTTCGAGGCGGCGGCCCGGAACGTCGACGTCGATCCAATCACCGGTCTGTACCAGCGCCAGCGGTCCACCAGCTGCGGCTTCCGGAGTCACATGCAAGATCACCGTGCCATACGCCGTCCCCGACATCCGGCCATCGCAGATGCGCACCATATCCCGCACGCCTCGCTCAAGCAGTTTGGTGGGCAGCGGCATGTTCGAGACCTCCGGCATACCCGGATAGCCCTTGGGGCCGCACCCGCGCAGCACCATCACCGAGTCTTCGTCGATATCCAGGTCGGGATCATCGATGCGGGCGCGGAAGTCCTCAATGGAGTCGAACACCACCGCCCGCCCCCGGTGCCGCAATAGTCGCGCGGTGGCAGCCGCCGGTTTGATGATCGCACCGCCGGGAGCGAGCGATCCTCGTAGCACCGCGATCCCGGCTTCCTGCTGCAGCGGTTCTTCGCGCGTGCGGATGACCTCATGGTCCCAGATCTGCGCATCCTGCAGGTAGTCCACCAGCGGCTTGCCGGTGATGGTCAGCGCGTCCGGATCCAGCAGGTCGCGCACTTCGCGCAAGACCGCCAGGAACCCGCCCGCCCGGTGCAGGTCATCCATCAAGAATCTGCCCGCGGGCAACAGGTCGACCAGCAGCGGCACACGCGCTCCGATCCGGTCGAAATCATCGATGGTCAGATCGATCCCGAGCCTGCCGGCAATAGCCAGCAGGTGCACCACGGCGTTGGTGGACCCACCGATCGCGGCCAATGCCACGATGGCGTTGTGAAAGCTGGCTCTGGTCAGGAACGTGCTCGGACGCCGGTCGGCGCGCACCAGGTCGACGGCCAGGTTGCCGGTTGCTTGGGCCGAGGTGAGCAGTCGGCTGTCGGGTGCTGGGGTACCGGCGACACCCGGAATCACCGTCCCGAGCGCTTCGGCCAGCAACCCCATGGTCGACGCCGTCCCCATGGTGTTGCAATGCCCGCGGGAACGGATCATGCAACCTTCGGAACTGCCGAAAGCCTCCGGTGTCAACGTCCCTGCCCGGACCTCCTCGGAGAGCCGCCAGACGTCGGTGCCACAGCCCAGCGGCTCACCCCGGAAATGGCCGGTCAGCATGGGCCCGCCCGGCACCACGACCGCTGGCAGGTCCACCGACCCGGCGGCCATCAGCAGGGCGGGGATGGTCTTGTCGCAACCCCCCAGGAGAACCACACCATCGATGGGGTTGGCGCGCAGCATCTCCTCGATGGCCATCGCCGCCATGTTGCGCCACAACATGGCGGTGGGTCGCACCTGGGTTTCGCCCAGCGACACCACCGGCAGGTCCAACGGAATGCCCCCGGCCTCGTAGACGCCGTTCTTGACCGACTGGGCGACCTCGTTCAAGTGGCTGTTGCACGGTGTCAGGTCCGAGCCGGTGTTGGCGATGGCGATCTGCGGACGTTGCCAGAAATCGTCCGGGACCCCACGCCGCATCCACGCTCGGTGTATGTAGGCGTTGCGGTCCTCGCCTGCGTACCACTGTGCACTGCGTAGCGACGACGCACTGCGTAGCGACGACTCCATCGTGATCCCACCTCACCATCGACAGTCGATTACCAACTGATGGAATACTAGTTCGTCATATGAAACTACCGCTAGCCTATGGCCAGGGAGGGACCGGATGTCGATGACGACCCAGAAGCTCGTTGGTGCAGACCGCGTGCTCGCGGTGCTCACTCTGCTGGCCGACTATCCCGCTGGCACCACGCTCGATGAGCTCGTGCGCGTGTCCAGTCATCCGAAGGCCACGGTGCACCGTGCGTTGGCGTCGTTGGAGCGAGCGGGCCTGTGCCGCAAGGTCGGTCGAGGCCGGTACATCCTGGGTGACGAATTCCTCAGGCTGGCATTCGCCCACCATGAGGCCCGCCCCGAACACGTGCGGGTGCAGCCGGTGCTGCGCGGGCTGGTCGAGCGGTTCGGCGAGACCGCTCACTTCGCGGTCCTCGATGCCGACGAGGTGGTCTACCGCGCCAAACTCGACCCACCGGCAGGTGCGGTCCGCCTGACCTCGACCGTCGGTGGCCGGAATCCTGCCCACTGCACCGCCGTCGGCAAACTGCTGCTCTCATCTCACCTGACCGATCGGCACGATGTCACGCATTGGCTAGCAGGCCGAGAGCTGACGCAACGCACCGCCAACACCATCACCACCATTGCCGCGCTGACGCAGGAGTTGGCTCGGGTGCGTGAACGTGGCTACGGCGTCGACGATCAAGAGAACGAGCCGGGCATCAACTGCATTGCCTTTCCCGTCTTCCTCGGCTCACCGACGCAGCCTTCCGGGGCCGTCAGCGTCAGCGCGTTGGCTTACCGCACCCCGCTGTCGACGCTCACAGCAGCAGCCGAAGAGATTCGCACCCTGGTCCGCAACCCGCCAATAGAGAAGGAAACCGAATGAAGCTGCTACGGATCGGCGCTCCCGGCGCCGAACGGCCCGCCGCCCTCGCCCCAGGGGCGCAGTACGTGGACCTGTCGGACCTGGTCAACGACTTCGACGAAGCGTTCTTTGCCGACGGCGGTATCGAACGGATCAGCCCGGTGATCGCGCAGCGCATTGCAGCTGGCCAGGTGCTGCCGATCGGATCGCAGCGCATCGGCGCCCCGATCGCGCGGCCACACCAGATCATCTGCGTGGGGTTGAACTACTCCGACCACGCCAAGGAAACCGGACAGCCTGTTCCGGCCGAACCGATCCTGTTCACCAAGTCGCCCAACACCCTGGTCGGCCCCAACGACGACGTCCGGATCCCGCGCGCGGCCACGAAGGTCGACTGGGAGGTGGAACTGGGAATGGTCATCGGCAAGCGCACCTCGTACCTGGGTTCGGTCGAGCAGGCCGCTGATGCCATCGCCGGCTGGGTATTGGTCAACGACGTCAGCGAGCGCAGTTTCCAAACCGAGCGGGGTGGTCAGTGGATGAAGGGTAAATCAGCAGAGACGTTCAACCCGGCCGGCCCGTGGCTGGTCACCCCCGACGAGGTGGCCGACGTCACCGATCTTGGGATGTCACTGGATGTCAACGGCGTGCGCCGCCAGACCGGCTCTACCTCGACAATGATCTTCGACCCCTACTTCGTGGTGCACTACATCAGCCAGTTCATGGTGCTGGAACCCGGAGACCTGATCAACACCGGTACTCCGCCAGGGGTCGGAATGGGGTTCACGCCGCCGATCTTCCTCCAGGCCGGCGACGTGATGGAACTGGCGATCGACGGACTTGGAACGCAGCGGCAGAACGTCATCAGCCCACGATGAAGGCCCTGGTCATCGCCGGGCCCGGTCAGGCGCAGGTAGAGCAGGTCCAGCCGCCGGTGCCCGAACCGGGGGAGGTGGTGGTGGATGTGCGCCGGGCCGGGATCTGCGGTACCGACGTTGAGTTCTTCACCGGGCAGATGCAGTACTTGCATCAGGGTCTGGCCACCTTCCCCATGCGTATCGGCCACGAATGGATGGGGAAGGTCGGCGCTGTCGGGCTGGGTGTCGATCCCTCCTGGCTGGGGCGGCGGGTCACCGGAGACACCATGCTCGGCTGCGGTCACTGCCGCCGCTGCACCACCGGATACCAGCACGTGTGTGCCAATCGCGCCGAACTCGGCATTCTCGGGGGGCGCCCGGGCGCGCTGGCCGAACAGGTGGCTGTCCCGGCCACCTCGTTGCGGGCGCTGCCCGATGGTGTCGATGACGCTGCCGGTGCGATGGTCGAACCCGGCGGCAACGCCTTCCGTTGCGTGCAGGCTGCGCAATTGGCTCCCGGCGACCGGGTGCTGATCATGGGCCCGGGCACGATAGGGCTGCTGTGCGCGATGTTCGCGCGCGCCCGGGGTGCCGAGGTGCACCTGCTCGCCCACACGATCGATTCGATCTCGTTCGCGCGCTCCCTCGGGTTCGCCGACACATGGCAACACGACGATCTGCCCGACCTGGCCTGGGATGCGGTAATCGATGCCTCATTTGACCCAGATCTACCCGCCCGCGCGGTTGCGCTGGTGGAGCCGGGCAAGCGGGTCGTCTATATCGGCCTGGCGGGCAGTCCCAGCCTGCTCGACACTCGCACGCTGGCGCTCGCGGATGTCACCGCCGTCGGCATCCTCAGCGCCTCACCGGGACTGGACGGGGCGATTGCGGCGTACGCCGACGGAAGCGTCGATCCGCATCCACTGGTAGCGGCCACCCTCGGCCTGGAGAATCTGCCAGATGTGCTCGATGGCCGCAGGCCGCCCACCGCAGGCCCCGGTCCGAAGGTCCATGTCGTCATCGGAGGCAACCCATGAGCGAGTTCGCGGGCCTGAACGCACTGGTGACCGGCGGTGCGGCCGGGATCGGGGAGGTCGTCGCCCGCCGCCTGGCGCAGCAGGGTGCGCAGGTCGCGGTGCTGGACCGCGACATCGCTGGTGCCGCACCGCACGCGCTGGCCGTCCAGGCCGATGTCGGTGTGGATGGGCAGGTCCGGGCCGCGGTTGGCCGGGTTGCCGAGCAGTTGGGGGCCATCGACATCCTCATCAACAACGCCGGTATCGGCGCTCAGGGCACCATCGCGGACAACGACGACGATGAGTGGCACCAGGTGTACGACGTCAACGTGGTCGGTATCGCCCGCGTCACTCGCGCCGCCCTACCGCACCTGCGCAGATCCCAGGCGGCCGCCATAGTCAACACCTGCTCCATCGCCGCCACCATCGGCTTGCCCAATCGCGCTCTGTACAGCGCAACCAAGGGGGCGGTGCTGGCGCTGACCCGGGCGATGGCCGCAGATCACCTGGCCGACGGAATCCGGGTGAACTGCGTCAGCCCGGGTACCGCCGACACGCCGTGGGTCGCCCGGCTGCTGCAGTCCGCCCCGGATCCGGCAGCGGCCCGCGCCGCCCTGCAGGCTCGCCAGCCCCACAGCCGGTTGATCGATCCCGATGAAGTAGCCGATGCGATGCTCTACCTGGCCAGCCCACGGTCGGGTTCAACCAACGGACAGGTACTGAGCGTCGACGGCGGAATCGGGGCGATCTACCTCCCGCGCGGCACGGGCGGGTGACTGGAGGTCGTACAAGGTCGCGATAGCGGCCTCGACCTCGGCCAGCCGACCCTCGGCCGCCAACGCATGGGCGCGGGTGCTGGGTCCGTGGACCAGCACGCTGGCGAAGCGGCGCAGCGCTTGCTCGGTCGCCTCGCCGGACCAGCCCTGGCCGTTGCCGCGTGCCTGCACGCGGCTGATCTCCTGCTCCAGGAGTGCCTGGACATGATCTCGGAACGCTGTGATCACCGGAGCCGCCTGGATACCGGCATCGAAGGCCGCCGCCGCCGATTCCACCGCAGCGTGCGCCCGAGCGCTGGCGTGCAATTCGGGGGCGGGGGCATGATCGCCGATGGTGGCAAGATCCAGCAGCTCGACGCCATCCAGCGCGCCCACCTCCGGCTCGACATTGTTGGGTAGGCCCAGATCGATCAGCAACAGCCGATGGCGGGCATCGGCCGCCTGCCGGGCAGCGGCCAGGCGCGCGGTCGTCAGGGCCAGTCCGTTCGTCGAAGTCACGATCAGATCCGCCGAACCGAATGCGGAGCCGAGCGCATGCTCCCCGAGCATGCCGATGGCCGGGTGCCGCAAGGTCCGCCCCGACGGCGACCACGCCGACATGCTCATAGCACCCCGCAGCGATAGCGCATCCACCACCGCACGTGCGTGGCTGCCGGAGCCCACCACCACCACGCGCAGCCGCTTCCACGGGCCGATGGCGGCGGCAGCGAGGTCAAGCGCGACCCGTACCACCGACTGGCTGCCGGTGCTGATCCCGCTGACCGCCCGCACCTGCCGCGACGTCGCGGTCGCTGCCTGAAACAACTGGTCCAAAGCCGGTGTCACGGTGCCGGACAGGTGGGCATCGCGCAGGGCGCGCCGAACCTGACCGGAAATCTCCCGTTCCCCGAACACCATCGACTCCAGACCGGCAGCCACCGCGAACAGGTGGGCACTGACGCGGTCGCTTCCAATGATCCGGATGTCGCTCTCGCTGGCCTGGTCAAGACCGGCGGCCAGGGCCAGCTGGTGGCGAAAACGCTTGGGATCGTGGCCTTCGGCGATGTCGAGATAGACCTCGTAGCGGTTGCAGGTCGCCAACATCACCCAGCCGCGGGCAACGGTGGGTCTCCAGGATTGCGCGAGCCCCGAGAGCCGTTGCAACATCCCCAGGCTCGCGGTGCGGTGGTTCGCAGACAGGCATACCATCACGCCGCCAGGCTAGGCGGCCGGCTTTACGATCAGGTTTCCAACATGTGGCGGTCGGGTGTGATGCGCCGGTCTGCCAATTCTTGCCGCTTAGGGTGGCCAGGTGAGTACCGGCAGCCTGCGTCTCGGCACCCGCTCCAGCCTGCTCGCACGCACCCAGGCGGAGCTGGTCGCTTCCGCGTTGCGCAGATCTGGTGTGAGCGTCGATCTGGTGCCAATGATCAGCGACGGTGACCGCACCGCGGCCTCGCTGGCCGGGCTGGGCGGCACCGGGGTGTTCGCCACGACGCTGCGGCGGGCATTGGCGCAGCACGATTGCGATGCCGTGGTGCACTCGTTCAAGGACTTGCCGACCGCACCGCAGCCGGGACTGCGTATCGCGGCTGTGCCGGAACGGGCAGATCCGCGTGATGCACTGTGCGGCCGGCTGCCGTTGGCCCGGCTACCGCGCGGCGCGCGAGTCGGTACCGGGTCACCCCGCCGCCGCGCCCAACTGCTCGCGGAGCGGGGTGACCTGGACGTCGTCGATATCCGTGGCAACGTCGACACCCGGTTGCGCCTGGTGACCGACGGCGACCTGGCGGCTGTCGTGCTGGCGGTCGCTGGCCTGGACCGGATCGGGCGGCTGGATGCTGCCAGCGAGCTGCTCGACTGGCCCACGGCACCGGCGCAAGGGGCATTGGCGGTGGAGATCCGCACCGAGGATGAGGCCACAGCCGACCTGATGGTGAGCCTGGACCATTCACCCAGCCACCGCGCGGCGTTGGCTGAACGGGCGGTGCTGGGCGCTGTCGAAGCCGGGTGCGCCGCGCCGCTGGCGGCAACCGCGACTCCGAGTGGGGACGGACTGCGGTTGCAGGCGGTCGCCTACCGCGCCGATGGTTCAGCGCAGCAGCAGGTGTCGCAGACCTCCGCTGGCGATCCGATCGAGCTGGGCCGTGCGGTCGCGGCCGAGCTGCTGGCCGCTGGCATCGCCCGCTGGCTGAGCGCGTGAGCGTGGTGCTGGTTCCGCGGGGCGGAACATGGGGTGCCACCGTCGCCGCTGATGCGATCGGGGTGGGCCTGACGCCGTGGATCATGCCGCTGATCGAGACGGTGCCGATGCCGTCCGCGGCCCTGACCGCAGCGCTGGGCAGGCTGGCCGCTGGCGACTACCACTGGCTCGTGCTCACCAGTGCGGCCGCAGTTCCCGCCCTGGCGGGCATGCCGACCGGTCGGACGGGTCAGGACCCGCGCGGCTGGAAGGTCGCGGCGGTTGGCGAACGCACCGCAGCCGCGCTACGGGCAGCTGGCATAGCAGTCGACCTGGTGGGCGCGGGTGGCGCGTCCGAGCTCGTTCACGTGTGGCCGTCGCAACCAGGGCAACGGGTACTTGCGGTCCAGTCCGATCGTGCCAAGCCCACGCTGGCACAAGGGCTACGCAAGCGCGGCTGCTCGGTCGAGGTGGTCAGTGCCTATCGCACCATCGCAACCACGTTGACCGACGCCGAACAACACGCAGTGCGTAGCGGAACGGCGGATGTCGCGCTGCTCACCAGCGGCACCGTCGCGCGCAGACTGGCTCAGATCCCGGTGTCTGCCACAACCAGGCTGGTCGCGATCGGTCCGCAGACCGCGCAGGATGCCCATGCCGCTGGGATACCACCGACGATCGTGGCGTCCGCGCCGACGGTCGCGTCTCTACTACACGCTGCTCAGGAGGTCACATGAGGATGCCGATCAGGCCACGCCGCTTGCGCAGTAGCGCCGCTATCCGGCGGCTGGTCAGCCAGACCCGGCTACACCCAGCTCAGCTGGTGCTGCCTGCGTTCGTCTCCCCGAGTGCCCAGCCGCGCCCCATCGGCGCCATGCCCGGGGTGGTGCAGCATTCGCTGGACTCGTTGCGCCGCACGGCCGTCGAGGCGGCCCGGGCCGGGATCGGTGGCCTGATGCTGTTCGGAGTACCGGCCGAGCGCGACGCCACGGGCTCGGGAGCCGACGATCCCGATGGCATTCTCAACCGGGCGACGGCGGTCGTTGCCGCCGAGGTGGGGCAGGCCCTGGTGATCCAGACCGACCTGTGCCTGGACGAGTTCACCGACCACGGTCATTGCGGGGTACTGGACGCACGGGGCCAGGTAGACAATGACGCCACCCTGGAGCGCTACGCGCAGATGGCCTTGGCGCAGGCGGCAGCCGGATCCCAGGTGCTCGGATTGTCCGGCATGATGGACGGTCAGGTCGCTGCGGTCCGGGAAGCGTTGGATCGTGGTGGTTACACCGATGTGGCGCTGCTGGCCTATGCCGCCAAGTACGCATCGGCGTTCTACGGCCCGTTCCGCGAAGCGGTGGATTCCCAGCTGACCGGGGATCGTCGGACCTACCAACTCGACCCCGCCAACGCCCGTGAGGGGCTGCGGGAGGCGCTGCTCGATATCGACCAAGGCGCCGACGTCGTGATGGTCAAACCGGCATTGCCGTACCTGGATGTGCTGGCGAGCGTGGCTTCCCGGTCATCGGTGCCGGTGTGGGCATACCAGGTCTCGGGGGAGTACGCCATGGTCGAAGCGGCAGCTGCCCAGGGCTGGATCCCCCGGGAGCGCGCCATCACCGAGTCGGTGACCTCGATCATCCGTGCCGGGGCCGATGCGGTGCTGACCTATTGGGCGCTGGACCTGGTGGACCTGCTACGGGGTGAGGCATGAGCTCGCAGCAGACGCGCTCTCAGGCGGCGTTGGCGCGGGCCAGCGAGTACCTGCCCGGTGGCGTCAGCTCCCCGGTGCGTGCCCACACCGCAGTCGGTGGCGAGCAGTTGATGCTGACATCGGCGGCAGGCCCACTGGTATGGGACGCGGACGGTCGCGACTACGTCGATCTGGTGGGTTCCTGGGGTCCGGCGATCCTGGGGCATGCCCACCCGGGCGTGGTCGCAGCCGTGCGGAAGGCCGCCGGGGATGGCCTATCGTTCGGTGCCAGCACACCGTCCGAAGCCGAGCTGGCGCAGTTGATCGGTGCCCGGGTGCCGTTGGCGCAGAAGGTCCGGCTGGTGTCCACCGGTACCGAGGCGACGATGACCGCGATCCGGCTGGCGCGAGCCGCGACCGGGCGAGACCTGATCGTCAAGTTCGCCGGGCACTACCACGGCCATTCCGACGGACTGCTCGCCGCTGCCGGATCCGGGGTGGCCACTGCGGGTCTGCCCGGCTCGGCAGGGGTGCCGCAACCATTCGCGGCGTTGACCATCGTGCTGCCCTACAACGACCTGGACGCGGTGCGAGAGGCGTTCGCCGCCCATCCGGGCCGGATCGCCGCGGTCATCACCGAAGCCGCTGCGGCCAATATGGGCGTGGTGCCACCAGCAGCCGGGTTCAACGCCGCGCTCACCGACGTGGCGCATGAGGCCGGTGCGCTGCTGATCGCCGATGAGGTACTGACCGGCTTCCGGGTCGGTGCCGCCGGTTGGTGGGGCACCGAGCAGCAGTGGTCGCCCGATCTGTTCACGTTCGGGAAGGTGATCGGCGGTGGTCTGCCGGTGGCGGCGCTCGCCGGACCGGCCACTCTGATGGACCGCCTCGCCCCGAGCGGCCCCGTCTACCAGGCCGGCACTCTGAGCGGCAACCCGGTGGCGGTCGCGGCGGGTGTCGCCACCCTGCGGTACGCCGATGCGGATGTCTACCGGCGGCTGGACGAGGTCGCCTCGCACGTGGTGGCACATGTCGAGATGGCGATGGCCGGTGCCGGTCTCCAGGCCCGCGTGCAGCGGGCCGGGAACCTGTTCTCGATCGCGTTCGGCAGCCCGGAGGATTGCGCGTGGGCCGGGCCCGGTCCGACCGACTACGGCCAGGTGCAACGTAGCCAGCACTGGCGCTACCCGGCCTTCTTCCACGCCATGCGGGAACGTGGAGTCAGCCTGCCGCCGTCACCGTTCGAAGCCTGGTTCGTCTCCGCCGCGCATGATGATGCCGCGCTGGCGCGAGTGGTGGCGGCACTACCGGCGGCCGCGCTCGCGGCAGCCGCATCCAGGCCGCCGTCATGAGGGCCAAGGGCGGGCTGCTGACGGAGTTCGGGCGCGGCGCTGGATTGCTCGGGCGGGGCTTCGGCTGGTGGCGGCGACGGCCCGGAGTGATGGCGGCGGCGCTGATCCCAGCTGTGCTGGTCATGGTCGTGGTGCTCGCCGCTCTGGTGGTGCTGGTGACCAACATGGCGGACATCGCCGCCTACCTCACCCCGTTCGCCGATGACTGGGACCCGGTGTGGGCAATGGTGCTGCGGGCGGGGGTCGGGCTCGCGCTCTTCGTCGCCGCCACGGTGGCTTCGGCAACCACGTTCACCGGCCTGACCCTGCTGATCGGAGGGCCGTTCTATGACCGCATCTGGCGCTCGGTCGAGGCGGCACACGGTTCGGTGCCCGAGAGCGCGTATGGTTTCTGGGCCACGGTCGCCGACTCGTTGTCGCTGATCGCTCGTGGCATCGGAATCGCCGTGCTCTCGCTGATTCTGGGCTTCGTGCCGATGCTCGGAGGTGTGCTGGCAGCGGTGGTCGGAGCATCGTTGAGCGGATGGGTGCTCAGCGATGAACTGACCTCCCGGGCGCTGATCGCTCGCGGGCTCGACGCCAAGGCCAGAAGTGCGCTGCGGGCCTCTGCGCGGGCGCGCGTCCTAGGCTTCGGCGTCGCGACCCACGTGATGCTGCTGATTCCGTTCGGCGCCATCCTCACCATCCCTGCGGCGGTCGCGGGGAGCACGCTGCTGAGCCAGCAACTGGTGGACTCGCCATCGACCTGAGTCCGGGTCCTGCCAGCTGGCTGTACTGGGCTGGCTGTATGGGCTCATGGCGCATCATGGGGCCTCATGGATGTGTTGCGCTCGATCTGCCTGTTCCTGCTCGCAGCTGTTGCCGAGATCGGCGGCGCCTGGCTGGTGTGGCAGGGGGTTCGCGAGCATCGCGGGGCGGTGTGGATCGGCCTGGGCGTGATTGCGTTGGGCCTCTACGGGTTCGTGGCCACATTGCAGCCGGACGCCAATTTTGGTCGGATCCTGGCGGCCTACGGCGGCGTGTTCGTTGCCGGTTCGCTGGCCTGGGGGATGCTTCTGGATGGCTTCAAACCCGACCGCTGGGATCTGGCCGGAGCCGCGATCTGCCTGGTTGGCGTCGCGGTGATCATGTATGCACCGCGCGGATAGGTAGGAGGAAGCAGCAGCGTTAGTCGACGGTCACGATGGCGCGGACATCGATGCCCTCGGGGATCTTGGCTCGGCCGTGCAACGCAGCCAGTTCCAGCACCACCACCACGGCGGTGACCCGCCCGCCGGCGCGGTGGATCAGGTCGATCGCGGCAGCGGCGGTACCGCCGGTTGCGAGGACATCGTCGACGATCATGACTCGCGCCCCCGGTGGCACGTCGGCCCGGCGCAGTTCCAGGGCGGTGCTGCCGTACTCCAAGTCATAGGTCTGACTGAGCAGTTCCTCGGTGCCGGTGCCGGGAAGTTTGCCGGGCTTGCGCAACGGCAGCACACCGGCACCGGCATGGATCGCTGCAGCTGCGCCCAGCAGGAATCCGCGAGCCTCCAATGCGGCGAACAGGTCGACCGGCCCACCCAGCTCGCACAGGGCGGCGGTCACGGTCGCCAGTGACTCGGCGTGTCCCAGCACCGGTGCAATATCCCGGAACAGCACGCCCGGCCTGGGGAAATCCTGGGTCAGTCGGGTGCGGTCATGGATCGCCTGGGCCGCTGCGACCACGACGGGGGAGAGTCGGCTGGTGCTCACCCGGCATACGGTACGGCAGATGGCGCACCCGGGCGCGTTCGGGTCATGATCGCCAGCAGGCGCTCCAGCGGCCCTCGGTCAAAGATCGCCATCCAGCCACTGGCGAAGATCATCGATCCCATCGTCAGCCAGATCAGGGGCCAGTTCGATTGCGGATCCCAGACGACGTCGGCGCCCAGCGCGGCGATCACCACGATCTGGGCGCAGTAGACGGTCAGCGACATCGAACCCATGGCCGAGATCGGGAACAGTAGGACCCGCAGCGGCGCCAGTGAGGCGATCAGCAGGCACACCCCCAGGATTGCCACTGCCACCCCGATATTGCCGATGATCTCGAACGTGGTATCGGCATGCGGGGCGATCGTCACCAGATCCCGAGCCAGCCCGGTCGTCTCCCACTCCAATGCCAGCCCGGGAAGATAGCCGGCGCCGGCCACCAGCACACCGGCTGCCACCAGGGCGACCTGAACCAGCGGCCGGGTCAGGCCGAGCCGACCCACAGCCAATCCCACCAGGATGTAGCTCAGCCAGCTGAGTGCCGGATAGTACCCGGCCCACAGGTCGCCCACGATCGGGACCATGATCAGCAGGTGTCCGGCGGTGTCGTAGGTGTACGGATCGGCGCCACCGAGCAGGTAGTAGGCACTGGTCAGCAACAGCGGTGGCATCACCACGACTACCGCCGCGGCCCATCCGAGCAAAGCTGCCGGGCGCAGCTTGATGAATGGGATCACCAGCACGAACAGCATGGCGTAGGACCCGAGGATCACCGCGACCGGTGTTCCGAACATGGTCAGGATCCATCCCAGGACGAATACGATCCCCGCCCGTTTCAGCAATCGGATCCGCTGTACCGACCACTCCTGCGGCGCTGCGGTGGTGTAGGCGCGTTTGGTCATGAACGCCACCCCCACCCCGGCCAGGGTTGCAAAGAGCGCCGACGAGCGACCGTCGGCCAGCCAATGCCAGCCAGTGGCGGTGAACAGTCCGGTGTCGCGTACCAGACTCAGATGCGCAACGAACATTCCGATGATCGCCAGCCCACGGGCGGTGTCGACGCCCACGATCCGGCTGCGCGTGACGGGTGCTGTGGTCGGTCGGGGTGCGCTCACCGTGGGCTGTATCGACATTGCGTCCAGGCTAGTCACGCCGTTGCGTCGCCCGCCTCCACCCTAGGGATGAGTCGACCGGTGATCGGCGTAGCCATCGCGTGTGGCCTCGATGAACTGAGTCAGTGCGCGCGCGGGGGAGTCTGCGCCGAGCACCCCCGAGGTGGAGCCGGTACCGGCTGCTCCGGCGCGCATGATCTGGTACGCGTCCCGTGGTGCCGCCACGCCGCCGGCGTGCATCATCAAGACCGAAGGGTCGATCCGGCGGACCTGAGCGTCGATGTCGGCTATCCACGGACGCGAATCGCCGCCGGTGCCGCCGATCAGTTCCGGTGGTTCGAACAGGATCGTCGTGGGGCGCAGCCGGGCGATGGTCAGCACCTGTTCCTGGTCGCCGGCGCACACCATCGTCAGCAGACCGTTGCCGTGGGCCCGGTCGATCGCGCGGGGTATCGCGGCCGGTGCCAGCGGATTGCTGTCGTGGTTGAGCAGCACGCCGTCCGCGCCGGCGTCGGCCAGCGATTCGGCGATCACGGTACCGACGGTGGTGCCAGGTTCATCGCTGTCCATGGCCTGCGCGAACACCAGGATCCCGGGTGCGGCGGCCTTGGCCGGCGCGATCAGTGGCGCCGGTACCGAGAGCACCACGCTCACGCCGGTTCGCGCTCCGGCCTCCTGTGCGGCCCTGGCCAGAACCAGCAGTTCGGGCAGCCGGAGCAGGTTCTTGGGTCCGAGCTCGAAGAACGGGGCGGTCAGCTGCCGCGTGCTCGCTGGCGCGCTGGGGGAGGCGGTCATCGCTGGACCCGCTCGCCGTCCGGGCCGACCAGCACCACCGCGATGTCGGCCGGTACCGCAGCGAGGGTCTCATCACCCGGATCGGTATCGGTCACGATCACGTCGATCTCGCTAATACCGGCAACGCGTGAGAGCAGGACGCGCCCGAGCTTGGAATGGTCGAAGGCGAGGATGACACGATCCGAGCGTTCGATGGCGAGCCGTTTCCCTGCGCTCTCATCCGGGTCGTAGTCGGTCAGGCCACGGGTGGGATGAACTCCGCTGATCCCCATGATGTAGACGTCGACGTTGTAGTGCTGCAGGTCATCGGCCATCGTGGAACTGGTCGTCTGCATCTCCGAGGGCTTGAGCCGCCCGCCGAGCACGAAGATCTCGATCCCCGGTTCCACAGCCAGTTCCGCGGCGATCAGCAGGCTGCGTGTGAGCACGGTGAGCCTGCGGTCCGCTCCACAGAGCGCCCGCGCGATCGCCAGCGCAGTGGTGCCGCCATCGAGGAAGACCACCTCGTCGTCGGCGATCAGTTCGGCCGTGGCCCGGCCGATGTGCGCTTTGGTGTCCGTCTCGCTGTCGCTGCGGGCCTCGAGTGCCGGCTCACGATGTTTGGCATCGACCATAACCGCGCGCCCGCCGACCAGCCGTCGTACCAGGCCGTCGGCTTCCAGCGCCTCCAGATCCCGGCGGATCGTCATCTCCGACACGTCGAACTGGGTGGCCAGTGACGAGATGTCAACCTCGTCGCTGCGGCGCATGAGTGACTCGATGGCCGTCCGCCGTCGGACCGGGCCTCGTCCGCTCATTTTCTCCTCCTAGTTGAGAATCCATCACAGCACTTGGATCAGTCAAGCACAAGTTTGAGAAAAATTCACTCTTGCGGGAACTAGATGTGAATGGATAACATCTGAAATGTAACGCACTCACAGAGCGACCGAGCGCTGTACACCGACCGACCGAAAGGACGCTGCGATGTTCTGCTTACGCCCCCAATCCTCCGGATACTCAACCCGGATCCATCGACGCCGAGCCGCGGTCGCGGCAGCGGCCACGGCAACGGTGCTGCTGGCCGGCTGCGGCGGAGCGGGCAACTCCGACGTCGACCCTGAAGCCGCTGGCGGCTGGTCCCAGGAGTTCGCTGGCACGGAACTGAACGTGCTCGCTGAGGCGACCCTCAACTCCGAGATCCTGGCCGAGTTGGCCCCCGAGTTCACCGAGATGACCGGGATCGACGTCACCATCGAGACGGCACCGTTTGCGCAACTGGTCCAGCAGGTCACGCTGGATCTGTCGACGGCGCAGGGTGATTTCGATGTCATCTCCATTCCCTACGACTACCTGGGTGCCTATGCCGGTAGCGGCTATCTGGAAGAGATCACCCCGCTGATCGAGGCCAACGCCGATCGGGTGAGCCCGGAGTTCGACCAGCAGGACATCATCGAGGGCCTGTGGGACACGGCCGCACTCTGGGACGGCAAGTACTACGGCATGCCCTCCAACAGCGCGGTCACCATGATGATCTACCGCGCCGATCTGATCGGCGATGAGGCCGAGGGGGCGGCGTTCGAGGCCGAGTACGGCTACCCGCTTGCTCCCGCGTCCACCTGGGAGCAGTACCGCGACATCGCGGAGTTCTTCACTCGCGATGCAGGAGAACAGCTGGCCGGACAGACCCTTGAGGAGCCGGTGTACGGAGTGACGATCGCTGGCAAGCGGCATGAAGCTGCGGTGTTCGAATGGATGAACTACGCCAACTCCTTCGGCGGCGGTGTGGTCGATGAGGACGGTGGCCTGGTCGTCGACAGCCCAGGGTCCGTCGAGAGCTTGGAGTACATGAGTTCCCTGGGTGAGTTCTCACCGCCCGGATACACCTCCGCGACCTGGGATGAGGTCACCGCACAGTTGCAGCAGGGAGTCGCTGTGCAGGCGATCTCCTGGGGTGATACCGCCGGAGCCATGGAGGATCCGGAGCAGTCGTCCGTCGTTGGCAACATGGGCTACGCCGATGTCCCGGTGGCCCAGGAGGGTGAGGAGCACCACGCGCTGCACGGCGCATGGACCTACACCATCAGCAAGCAAGCCAGCGATGTGGATGCCGCCTACTTGTTCATGGCATGGGCGCTGTCCGCCCCGGTTCAGCGGGCGATCGGGGAGATGGGCGGCGTACCCGCCACCCGTTCGGCGTTCACCGATCCCGAGCTGGTGCAGAGCCTGCCGTCCTGGCCGCAGCAACTGAGCAGCCTGGAGAATGCACTGGCCCGTCCGCGCAACGCCGAATGGCCGCAGATGCTCGAGCAACTCTCGTTGCAGGTCTCGACGGCGCTGGTCGGTGACGTCACCCCCGACCAGGCGCTCGGAGATGCCCAGAGTGAGATCGAGAGCATCCTCGGCGACAAGCTCCCGCTAGCGGCGTTCTGAGCGACATGTCCATCCCGGCAGAACTCAACTCAGCCCGGCGCAGGCAGCGCTGGACTCGCATCGGGATGCAGGGCCCCAGCCTGATCATCTTGGCGCTGGTGCTGGCGTTCCCCCTCGGCTACAGCATCATGCTGAGCCTGCAGTCCTACAGTCCGGTCGATCCGACCGCGAACGGCCAGTGGATCGGCCTGGACAACTACCTGCGGATGTTCCAGGATGCCCAGTTCGGCCAGGCGATCCTGGTGACCGTCGGGTATGTCATCTGCGCAGTGTCGATCCAGACCGTGCTGGGCACAGCGATCGGTGTCTGGCTGTCGCGGTTGATCCGTACCCGCAGGCTCGTCACCTCGCTTCTGCTGCTGCCGATGATCTCGACGCCGCTGGTGGTCGGGCTGATGTTCAGCTTCGGGCTCAACCCCCAGTTCGGCTACATGTCGGACGTACTGCAAACCCTGGGGCTGGTCGGGCAGGCGGGAGTCCTGGATAGCGGCGCGGGCGCATTCGTGGCCCTGGTGGTCATGGACGTGTGGGAATGGACGCCGTTTATCGCCTTGATGGTGCTGGCCGGTCTCTCAGCGGCACCGCAGGCGCAGATTCAGGCGGCCGAGCTCGATGGGTGCAACACCCTCCAGCTCTACTGGCACGTGATGCTGCCGATGATCCGCCCGGTGATCGGGGTGGCCATTCTGTTCCGGGCGACCGAAGCGATCCGCATGTTCGACCAGGTCTACATCCTCACCGGTGGCGGACCGGGTTCCGCCACCACCGTCAACGACATCTTTCAGTACCGGGTGAGTTTCACCGCGTTCGACATGAGCTACGGCGCGGCGCTGGGGATCGCGACCTTCGTCGCGGTCGCATTGCTGGCCTGGGTGCTGTTCCGCTACCTGAACCGAAGGAGTGACTCGTGAGCATCGCCACCGCGCCGCGCGCCCTGAGCCGGCGCCGAGTCCTGGGGATCGTCACCGGCAGCATCGCCGCAGCCCTGATGGTGGTCTACCTGTCACCGATCGCGTGGCTGATCCTCACCTCGTTCAAGTCCCGGGTCGACATCTTCTCCTCAGCGCCCACGCTGCTGTTCACGCCGACCCTGGACAACTACGTCCAGGCCTTCGTCGAGAAGGGATTCGCAGACAACCTGGTCAACTCAGCGGCGGTGGGGCTGATCTCCACGGTCATCGCGATGACCGTCGGGGTTCCGGCCGCATACAGCCTGAGCAGGATCAGCTCCGGCGAGTCGTTCATGATGGCCTTGCTGGCGGCCAGGCTGCTACCGGCCATGGTGCTGGCCGTCCCGCTGTTCGTGCTGGCATCCTCCCTCGGGGTGCGGGATACCTACTTCGCTCTGGTGGCCGCCCATCTGACCTTCGCGCTGCCGTTCACGGTGTGGATGATGCGCGGGTTCTTCCTCGCGGTGCCCACCTCGCTCGATGAAGCCGCGCGGCTGGACGGATGCGGCGAATGGAGGACCTTCTTCGCCGTCATCCTGCCGATAGTCAAGCCCGGGCTGGCGGCCACCTCCATCTTCTGCCTGATCAATTCCTGGAACGAGTTCCTGTTCGCCCTCGTGCTCACTGGGCGCAACACCGAGACCCTGCCGGTAGCGATTCCGAGTCTGATCACCCCGATCGGCACCTCCTGGGGTCAGGTGGCGGCCGTCGGCACCGTGACGATCCTGCCGGTACTCATCATCGCCTTCATCGTGCAGAAGCACATCGTCGCGGGAATGACCGGTGGTGCCATCTCCGCCGAGTGATTTCAAGCCATCCACCCACCGACAACTCAGGGAGTTTCACCATGCTCGTGTCATCACGATCCTTCGTCATCAATACCCCGGCCCGCCAGGAGTTCTTCGACATCACCGACGAGCTAACCGCACTGGTCGAAGCATCCGGCGCCACCGAGGGCGTCGTGATGGCGTACACCCAGCACACCAGCTGCTGCGTCATCATCCAGGAGGAATCCGAGGATGTGACCTACTTCGGGACGCAGCTGATCCTTCAGGACACGCTCAATGTGTTTGCGAAGATCGCCCCGCCGGCGCGCAACGAAGGCCAGTACCTGCACCCGGGCCCGATCCACATCAAGAACGCTGCCGACCTGCGGGACGAACACCCCTCCTGGGGGCTGAACACCGATGGTCACATCATCTCGTCCATCCTGGGGCGGTCCGAGACCGTGCCGGTGGCCGATGGAGCTGCGGTGCTGGGAGAGTTCGGCCGCCTCTATTTCGGCGACCTGGACTCGATCCGGGATCGTGAACGCACGGTGCACCTGACGGTCCTGGGGCGGTGACGTGCTGATCTATGCCGTCGATCTGGGCTCGACCAACATCAAGGTCGTGCTCTACCGGGAGTCAGGCCCAGATGGCGGGCTCGCAGAAGTCGCGGTGTGCCGCGCCCCGATGGCTTATCAGCGCACCGGCACCCTCGTCGAGTTCGATCCGGTCCAGCTCGTGCGCGATGTCCTGGACCTGATCGGGCGGTGTGCGGCCAGTACCGGAACGGCCGCGGCCGAGCACGCACGCATCGCCATCACCGGGCAGGCCGAGTCATTGGTGCTCGTGGACCGGGCCGGGGTCCCGGTGGCGCCAGGGATCTCGTGGATGGACGAACGTGCGACCCGGGAGACCGAGGAGATCGCCGCGCAGTTCGATCCACTAGAGGCCTTCGCGATCACAGGCCAGCCGCAGCCCACCCCTACCTGGCCGGCAACCAAGCTGCGATGGATCGCACAGCACCAGCCGGACTGGCTTGCGGCTACCCATCTGGTGCTGATGATCAAGGACTACCTGATCCAGGCCCTTACCGGGGTGGCCGTCGGTGAGATGACGACGCGCGGATTCAGCTATCTCTACGACGTTCAGCAACGGGCCTACTGGTCCGAGATGCTGGAATTCTGTGGTGTTCGAGCCCAGATGATGCCCGAGGTCGTGGCCGCCGGCGACGACGTGGCGCAGGTACTGCCCTCGATTGCCGGCATGCTGCCCCCAGCGTTGTCGTATACGGTCAATGCCGGGGCATTGGATCACTTCTGTGCCATGGTGGGATCCGGCAGCTACCAGCCGGGAGACGTCAGCGTGTCCGCCGGCACGGTGCTGGCGGTCTCGAAGCTCGCCCCGCAGTGGCGATTCGATGCTTCCCTGAACGTCTCGTTCCATCCCGGGCTGACCCCCGGTGACACGGTGCTGTTCAGTTGCGCCGACAGTGGCGGTATCAACCTGGACTGGTTCCGCGAGATCGCCGGAGGGCTGGGCTACGACCAGCTTGAACGTGCCCTCGGAGCACGCAGTCTGCGAGATGCGCCGTTGTTCCTGCCGTACCTGACCGGCGTCAATCCGCCCGATTTCGACGCCGACGCCCGCGGCGCATTCCTGGGATTGCGCCTGCGGCACGATCGGATCGACCTCGCCTACGCGGTCATGGAAGGCGTTGCTCACCTGCTGCGCCGCAACCTCGATGATCTCGCCGACCATGGACACCGAGCCGACGCGATGGTCTCGGCGGGTGGTGGAACCGCCTCGGCGACGTGGAACCAGCTCAAAGCAGATGTGTGCGGTCTCGATCTGCGTGCGCCTGCTGAACCGGAGGCAGCCTGCCGTGGTGCGGCCATGCTCGCGCTCGCCGGGGTCAGCGGCGCCGATGCGCTGAGCGTTCCCAGCGCCAGCCCGGAACGCCTATACCCGGCCCATCCCGACCCGTGGCAGGAACAGCGCTACGCCGCGTTCGATGCCGCCGTCGGCCGACTGTCGGGTATGGACCCGACAACTTTCAATCAAGGAGTCCCCTCATGATCATCTGCTGTTCCAGCCCCATGGTCCCGGCCCAGACCCTCACCGGCAAGGCCGAGCTGCTACGCACGTGGGGATATGACGCGATCGCGGTCTTCCAGCCGTACGAGGAATGGAACCAAGCGGTGCGCCGAGAACTGCTTCAGCTGGAGTCCCGCACCGGAGTCCGGCCGGTCGAGTTCGTGCTCACGGCCGACATCTACGGTCAGGCCATGGCAGCCGACGAACGGTCGCGCTCCGCGTGCCGTGACATGTACCGGCAGGCGGTCGACATGTGCGCCGAATTGGGCATGGTCACCGAGATCGAGTTCGAGTACCGCTCCCAGGACCCGATGCCGCTGTTCGAGGTGTACCAACAGCTCACCGCCGAACAGCTGGACCGGTTCGGTGAGTTCTACCGGGAGCTGCTGAATCGAGTCGACGGCTCGACTGCTGCGGTGCTGTTGGAGCCACTGAACCGCTACGAGAGCCGCTACCTCAATTCCGTCGATGACAACCTTCGGGTGCTGGATCGGGTCGATCATTCCGGTGCGGGCCTGCTGCCGGACACCTTTCACATGTCCATCGAAGAAGCCGATATCCCGCAAGCGCTCCGGCGAGCCGGCGACCAGGTCCGCCATGTGCACCTGGGGGAGAACAACAGATTGCTGCCCGGTTCCGGTTCATTGGACTGGTCGGCCATCTTCGGCGCCCTGGCCGACATCGGCTACGACGGCGCCGTCAACCTGGAGTGCGCAACCGGAGCGGACCCGCACCAGAGCCTGCCGCAGACGGTCGACTACCTCCGCGGGCTGATCGCCGGTTGATCGCCTGATCATCGACCCTCAACACCGAGACACCCTCGTCATCCCGACACCCAGACACCCAGACACCCAGACACAGGAGAACAGCCATGGACACCAATCTCACCGGAAAGACCGCCGTCATCACCGGCGGGGCCAGAGGTATCGGCTATGCGGTTGCACGCGGCCTGGCGGCCGAAGGCGCCAAGATCGCCATCCTCGATCTGCTCGACGGAGTTGCCGACTCGGCCCAGCGCATCAGCGAAGAGTTCGGCGTGGTTGCACTAGGGCGGCAGCTCGATGTCACCGACCAGCAGGCGACGTTCAGCGCCTTCGACGAGATCGCTGCCGAACTCGGGACACCGCAGGTGTTGCTGACCGCGGCCGGGATCGAGATCAACGGTGACTCCATCGAAGTCACCGACCAGCAGTGGCGCGCGGTGATCGATGTCAACCTCACCGGAACGTTCTTCTCGACGCAGGCATTCGGGCGCGGGCTGCTGGCGGCCGGTCTACCCGGCAGCGCCGTCCTCATCGCATCCATGTCGGGAGTGATCGTCAACGTGCCGCAGTGGGCGGCGTCGTACAACTCGTCCAAGGCCGCTGTGGCACATCTGGGTAAATCACTGGCAGTGGAATGGGCGCCCTCGGACATCCGCGTCAACTCGATCGCTCCGGGATACGTGCTGACCGATCTGACTCGCGAGATCATCGAGAACGACCCTTCCCTGGAGGCCGATTGGATCTCTCGGATTCCTCAGGGCCGGATGGCCACGCCAGACGATATGGCGGGCCTAGTGGTGTTCCTGGCCTCAGACAACTCCGCGTACCTGACTGGGCAGCAGATCGTGATCGACGGCGGCTACACCGCCGTCTGAGCGCTGGTCCCAGAGGTCTGCCCCCCCGGGGGAGTACCGTGTGGCAATGGCGGGCCCAGCACAGTACGTTCACGGTCATCACACCAGCGTGGTCGGTTCCCACGCGCGCCGCACGGCGGAGGATTCGGCGGCCTACCTGCTGCCGCATCTCCGTCCCGGCATGGATGTGCTGGATGTCGGGTGCGGCCCGGGGAGCATCACCGTCGACCTAGCCTCACGGGTGCCCGGTGGCCGGGTGCTGGGTATCGACTCCTCCGTCGAGGTGCTCAACCGGGGCGCCGACCTGGCGGTGGCTCAAGGCGTGGAGAACGTCGAATTCGAGCCCGCCGATGTGATGTCACTGCCGTACGCGCCGGACTCCTTTGACGTGGTTCATGCCCACCAGCTGCTGCAGCACCTGGACGATCCGGTGGCTGCGCTGCAGGAGATGCGCCGGGTGCTCCGGCCCGGTGGGCTATTGGCCATCCGGGACGCCGACTACGGCGCGATGCGCTGGTTCCCGGACAGCGCGGCTCTGGACCGCTGGCACGAGGTGTACCTGGCGCTGACCAGTCACCACAATCCTGATGCCGGGCGGCAACTGCATGCCTGGACGCTGCAGGCCGGTTTCGAGGACGTGGACGCCGGTGCCAGCGTGTGGTGCTACAGCGACGCTGTGGATCGCCAGTGGTGGGCGCAATCGTGGGCCGACCGGGTGCAACACTCCAGCTTCGCCAGCCACGCCATCGAGCATGACTATGCCGATACCGCCGAGCTCGGCCAGATCGCCCAGGGCTGGCAGGAGTGGGCGCAAGCCGAGGGCGCCTGGTTCGTCATCGTCCATGGTGAGGTCCTGGCCCGGTGCCCGTAGGCTGCCCGCCATGCGCATCGCTCGATTCACCACCGGTGACGATCCCCGCTACGCGGTCGTCGAAGAAGGCAGCGACGACTTGGTCGTGCTCGCGGGAGACCCGCTCTACTCGGCATTGGAGCCCACCGGCCAGCGGGTACCGCTGGAGAGCGCGCGGCTGCTTGCCCCAGTGATTCCCCGCTCCAAGGTGATCGGCATCGGCCGCAACTACGCCGAGCACGCGGCCGAGCTCGGGAACCGGGTTCCGGACGATCCGATCGTGTTCCTCAAGCCCAACACCGCCGTCATCGGCCCGGACGATCCCATCGTGCCGCCGTCGTACACCTCTCAGGTGGACTACGAAGCCGAGCTCGCCGTGGTGATCTCCCGCATCTGCAAGGACGTGCCCGCAGACAAGGCGCACGACGTCATCCTGGGGTACACCGGTGCCAACGACTTGACCGCCCGGGACGTTCAGCGTGCCGATACCACCTGGACCCGCGGCAAGGCATGGGACTCATCCTGTCCGCTTGGCCCGTACCTGGTGATGGATCTGGATGCCAGTGACCTGAGGATCCGCTCCTGGGTCGATGATGAGCTACGTCAGGACGGTTCCACGGCGCAGATGGTCACCGCGATCGGGGAGCTGATCGCCTACGTCTCGCGAATCTTCACGTTGCTCCCAGGGGACGTGATCCTGACCGGAACCCCGGCGGGTGTGGGCACGGTGCAGCCCGGTCAGCGGGTCCGAGTGGAGATCGAGGGCGTCGGTTCGTTCTCGAATCCGGTCATGGCCCGCTGAACTGCGGCGTTGCGGGAACTAGGCTGAGCGTTCGTGACCGCAACTTCCCAAGAAATTCCGGGTTCCGATGTCCGAGTTCGATTCTGCCCATCGCCCACCGGTACCCCGCACGTCGGGCTGATCCGGACCGCGCTGTTCAACTGGGCCTATGCCCGCCATGTGGGCGGCACCTTCGTGTTCCGGATCGAGGACACTGACGCTGCCCGTGACAGCGAAGAGTCCTATCAGCAGTTGCTGGATGCGTTGCGCTGGCTGGGTCTGGACTGGGATGAGGGCGTGGAGGTCGGCGGGCCGCATGAGCCGTACCGGCAGAGCGCGCGGATGGACCTGTACGCCGACATTGCTGCCCGGCTCGTGGCAGCCGGCCACGCCTACGAGTCATTCTCCACCCCGCAGGAGATCGAGGAGCGGCACCTAGCCGCCGGTCGTCCCGCGAAGCTGGGCTATGACGGATTCGACCGCGACCTGACCGAGGAGCAGCGGGCGGCCTACCGGGCGCAGGGCCGCGAGCCGGTGCTGCGGATCCGGATGCCCGACGAGGACATCACCTTCACCGATCTGGTCCGCGGGGAGATCACGTTCAAGGCCGGGTCGGTACCGGACTTCGTCATCGTGCGAGCCAATGGCGCGCCGCTGTACACGCTGGTCAACCCGGTCGATGACGCGCTCATGGGCATCACCCACGTGCTGCGCGGTGAGGACCTGCTCAGCTCCACTCCGCGACAGATCGCGCTGTACCGGGCATTGCTGGATCTCGGAGTTGCCCGCGTGATGCCGGCGTTCGGGCACCTGCCCTACGTGATGGGGGAGGGAAACAAGAAGCTGTCCAAGCGGGACCCGGCGTCGAATCTGTTCACCCACCGTGAGCGCGGTTTCATCCCGGAAGGGCTGCTGAACTACCTCGGGCTGCTGGGGTGGAGCATTTCCCCGGACAACGACATCTTCTCGCCGCAGCAGATGATCGAGGCGTTCGACGTCGCCGATGTCAACCCCAATCCGGCCCGTTTCGACCTGGCCAAGGCCGAGGCGATCAACGCCGCACACGTTCGTCTGCTGGAATCGGGGCAGTTCCGGGACCGGCTGGTGCCCTACCTGCACGCTGCCGGGGTGGTGCCGGCCGCGTCGTTCGCCGACCTTTCCGCGCGTGCGCAGCACCTGCTGACCGCCGCTGCGCCGCTGGTTCAGGAACGCATGATGCTGCTGGGCGAAGCGCCAGGGATGCTGGGGTTCCTGTTCGCAGCCGACGATGCGGTGGCGGTGGAGGAACAGGCGCGGGCGGCACTACCGGGCGATGCGGCCCAGGTGCTGGATGTCGCTATCGAGGTGGTGGCAGGTCTGGCTGACTTCTCCCCGCAGGCGCAGCAGGAGGCACTGCGCGAGGCGTTGGTGGATGGCCTGGGCATCAAGGCCCGGTTCGCATTCGCGCCGCTCCGTACCGCGGTGACCGGACGGAGGGTGTCGCCGCCGCTGTTCGAGTCCATGGAGATTCTGGGCAAGGACTCCTCGCTGGCACGCCTGCGAGCTTTGCGCGACACGCTGTAGCGGAAAATCGTGAGATCTCTCACAGAATGGGCATTCGTTTTGGCCTGGGCCCCCAGGCCTTCGGCAAACCTGACAAACTGACCACCGTGGGCGAACGTATAACCACTCAGCGGATTCTCGAGCACGTGCAACGGCTCGGGGAACAGTTCCCGCCCATCCCGCTGGGCACGGTGGATCGGACCATTCACGATCCGAAGGCGGTGGCGTCGGAATACGGCTACGTCATCGATTTCCTCGCCCGCGTGGAATTGGAAGTCGACCGCAATGTGCTGGAATTGCTGGTGCTGTTGCCCGACGTCGATGACGTCAACAAGATGTTCTACGCCGATGTCTGGCAACCGCAGGAGATCCAGCACGGGCTGATCCTGGACCGGCTGCAGCAGGACCTCGGCCGCGACCCGGCCAGTCCGGTGCTGGAGGTCAACTTCGGAATCAAGGCGCTGGGTGCGCTCGCGAACTTCTCGCCGATCCAGGACGTGGCCAAGTTCCTGTACTACCTCACCGGTGCCAGCACCGAACGGCAGGCGGTGCTGGCCTACAACGAGCTCACCAAAGGCTTGAAGCGACTCGGTGAGGAAGCGATCAACGACACCATCATCGGGCCGATCAAGCGGCAGGAACCAGGGCACTTCGCGTTCTACCGGATGTCCGCTGAGGAGATGGTGCAATCGGGCCAGCTGCGACCCTGGCAATTGTTCCTGGCCCGCACGCTGCGGTCGCGGAGCTACCACCTGGTGGGCGTCAAGGATGAGCGAACCGCGACTCAGATGGGTCACGTCATCTCCACCCTGGGATTCGACGCCAATATCGAGCGGTACGCCAAGGAAGTCGGCCGGATCGAGGCGAATCTGCTGTGGGCAAACCGCAACGGAATGGAGTTCCCGCCGTACATCCTCAAGGCGCTGCGCGAGAGCGTGGAGCTATACGCCGAGCGTGGTTTTGGTGATATCCCGCCCGCCGAACAGGGCTAGCCAGGCGCCGATTCGGCAGGAGCGCCAGGAGGGGGTATCGTTGCTCGCCGGTACGACCCCCGCGAGCCGCAGGGTGCGCGAGGGTTATACCCCCATGGGGTATGGTGTAATTGGCAGCACGGCTGATTCTGGTTCAGTTAGTCTAGGTTCGAGTCCTGGTACCCCAGCCGCTGAGTCGTACTCTTCCTAGTGGCCCGATGTGCTCCGGGCTCGGGGGGAGATACAGGTGGCGAGCGTCGAAGACCAGGTCCGATCTGCGAGTGCGGCCATCGATGCGAACCTGGCTGCGCTGGCCGGTGATCGAGGCTTGTTGTCGCAGAATCTGCTGCAGCACCTGCGAGGCCTAGTCGAGGGCCTCCTCGTCTGGATACACCTGGGCGCGCCATCCAGGAGTTTCGACTATGCGCAGGTTGGTCCTGCCCGCACCGCGCTCAAGGGCCGTGCCGAGTACCGGATACTGACCCGGTTCCATGCGCTGCTCCAGATCAGCACGTCGCACTACAGCCTGGCCGGTGATCTGTCGGAGCGGCTCATGCTCAAGTACTACGAATACCTGCTGCCGACCCGCGAACTGGCTGCACGGCGCCTGCGAATCTCGATCGTCGAGAACCTAGAGCTATTCCCTACGCAGGAGGATCCGGCGCTGCGTGACTACTACCACCAGATTGCTCGGCGTATCGGCGAGGTGACGTCGGATCCGTCAACCGACCAACGGGGTCGGTACTACATCCGCAATACCAGGCCATTCTTCGTCAATGGGCGGACGTGCTACGAGGTGACCTTCACTCGGGCGCACGACCGTGCGAGCAAGTCCGATCGGGTGATCGGATTCACCGATATCGACATTGCCGAGAACTACGCGGCGCAGCTGGAACTGTCGCCCGCGACGATCACCGTCGCAGGCAGGAGGATGCCGATTCTCATCATCCGCGACTGGTCCGTATCCGTACGGCCGTGTGAGTTCGACAACTTCGCACGACTTCTCGACATGCCGACGGGTGTGTCGGCAGGGCATGCCGAATATCGCAACCTGATGCGCTACCTCACCACCACGGCACAGACCCTGCTTGATCTGATGGATGCGCCAGACAGTGAATACCAGGGCGTGAGGCGATGGGCGACCGGTGCGACGCACCATGTGCCGCTGATATTCCCTGCGTTGGATCGCGCGCGGGCTCTTATTCGTGCTGACCTGCCCGGGGCGCGGCTGCTGCGCTACCTGATGCTGCGGATGAACAATCAGGTGCTGAAGCTGCAATTCGCTGCGGAGAAGTGCCAACCTCTGTCCGATCTCCGGGTGTCACCGGGATGCCGGCCGTTCGACACGATGCCGTTGTGTACCTCTCCGCGTGGGCACAACCCGCGCTTTCGGGACCTCGCCGAGAGTATCGATGCATCCTCGCGCACGCACGAGCTGCTTGCCCGCCGGGTGCGAAACAACGTCGAGCAGCGCGGAGTGCTCTATACCCCCGAGTCCGAACTTGAGCAGTTCGGAGACCTCGACACCCTGATCGAGACCTACAACCAGTTGCTGCCACCCAGCTCCCAGCACGCCTCACGAAAGCTGAGGCGGGCCAACGGTCATGTCTTCATCGTCGGATACGAGGACGATACGGTCGCGATCATTGAAAGGCTCCAGCAGGTGGCGTCGTGCGGTGCGCCGAACTATGCGCAGCAGGTGCGGCCGTGGCTCAAGCAGAATGCGGCACTGGCCGATTCCGATCCGCGCAAGGTCGACGACGACCGCAAGGTGGCGGCGCTCAGGTCCCTGTTCGAGCATTCCAAGGTAGCCGTCGTCTATGGCGCGGCGGGCACGGGCAAATCCCGGATGGTGAACCACATCGCCAACTACTTCGACGCCGAATCCAAGCTCTTTCTCGCACACACGAATCCGGCCGTCGCAAACTTGCGTCGCCTCGTCGATGCGCACGATGCCACATTCAGCACGATTGCCAGTCACCTCAACGGGCCCAAACGCCACTCCCGGCACTACGGCTTGGTCGTGGTGGATGAGTGCAGCACGGTGAGCAATACCAGCATCCTGCAAGTCCTCACGCGCACATCGTTTGACCTGCTGGTGCTGGTCGGCGACGTCTACCAGATCGAATCGATCGAATTCGGGAACTGGTTCGACACCATCCGCTCATACCTGCCTCCGGAGTCGATATTCGAACTGACGCAGCCATTCCGAACCACCGATGAGTCCCTGCGCACGTTGTGGCGGCGCGTTCGCGGACTCGATGAGCGAATCGAAGAGTCGCTGGCGAAGAGCGGCTATTCGAAGCTGCTCGGCGACTTGCAATTCGAGCACCGGGTCGATGACGAGATCGTGCTGTGCTTGACCTACGACGGCCTCTACGGAATCAACCAAGTCAATCGCCTCCTGCAACTGGGTAATCCCAGCCCGGCGGTTGCCTGGAGCGGAGCGGTCTACAAGGTCGGTGACCCGGTGCTCTTCAACGAAGGGGACCGGTTCCGGCCGCTGATCTTTAACAACCTCAAGGGGAGGATCACACGGATCGTGGCCGTGCCCGGCCGGATTACCTTCGATGTCGATATCGAACGTGAGCTCAGCGCGTCCGAAGCCGACGAATCCGGCCTGAGAGCCGTTGGCCGGTCGGTCGTTCAGTTCGACGTCTTCGAACAAGCCGACTCCGATAGCGATGACGATGCGGTGAACACCATCGTGCCGTTCCAGGTCGCCTACGCCGTTTCGATCCACACGGCCCAGGGCCTGGAATACGACTCGCTTAAACTAGTCATCCCCGACGTCAATGAGCACAAGATCAGCCACAACATCTTCTACACCGCCATCACCAGGGCGCGCGAGCAGCTCACGCTCTATTGGACGCCGTTGACCCAGAAGCGCATTCTCGAGCGACTGGAAGTGCGTGAGAACCGGAAGAACGAACAGATGCTGAAGGTGCGTCGGGGAGTGCAGCCCGTGCTCGAGCGCCCACGACGCGGGAAGGTGCGTCCGCTGCCGTGAGGTGCGTCCTCGACTACGGAGTGGTCGAGGAGCGGATGATCAGGTCCGGCTTGAACACCACGTGATTGATCGTGCCGCCCTGGTGGCTCTCGATGTCCTGCAACAGCATCTTTCCCGCTTGCTGACCGATCTCGTACGCAGGCTGGCGCACGCTGGTCAGCGGCATGGACGTGTGCGCCGCGAAGCCGATGTCGTCATAGCCGACCACCGCGATCTGACCCGGCACCGTGATGTCGCCCTGGCTCAGTCGCTGCATCAGGCCGAGCGCGAGCAGGTCGTTGGCGCAGAAGATGGCGTCTGGTCTCGCCGACGGCGCCAACGCCACGATGTGCTCGCCTGCGGTCAGCCCGTACTCCAGCTCAAGTTTGGCGACCTCGAAGACCGTGATGTGGGAGTCCGCCGACACTCCGTCGCGTAGGCCCTGAAGCCGTTGGGCCGAATGCGACAGCACGCTGGGATTGCCGACGAACATGATGCGGTGCCGCCCGACGGCATTGAGGTGGCGACCCACCTTCTGCCCGCCGCTGTGATCATCGACCGCGACCGACGGAATCGGGTGCCCCCATGCGTCCTGGTCCACCAGCACGCACCCGGTTCCGCGCTCGCGCATGCGTTCCAGCCGCGCCAGCGACTGCAGGTTCAGCGGCATGATCAGGTTGCCGGCATGCCGGCGTTCCTCGAACGAGTCGAGATTGCGCCGCTCCCGCTCCGCATCCAGTGCGCTGTGGGCGACGATGACGTTCCATCCTTGCGGAATGACCGCATCCTCGAACCCCTCGGTCATCTGGTTGAAAAACGGATTCCATTTGTCGATCAGCAATAGGCCGAGGGCGGTTGAGGTGCCGGCCCGCAGCTGCCGGGCGGACTCATTGCGGACGAAGCCCAATTGCTCCATGGCCTCGCGTACCGCCTGGAGCTTGGCCGGTGAAACGCGTTCCGGATGGTTGAGCACATGCGACACCGTGCCGTGTGACACCCCCGCTGCTGCCGCGACGTCCTTCATGCTGACCACAGCGCCACCTCCTCGACAGGCTCTCGGAGTATTCCAGAGTTGGCGCACCTCATACGACAGCTGCCGTGGTCATTGGTGGCCCGATCGTCGGCTATGATTTCCAACCGTTGCCCGGCCCCGTCGTCTAGTGGCCTAGGACGCCGCCCTCTCAAGGCGGTAGCGCCGGTTCGAATCCGGTCGGGGCTACCAAAAGGCTCCGGTGCGCACCAGCGCACCGGAGCCTGATTGTTTGCCGGCTAGTGGTCTTCGGCGCGCCGGAGCACATCGCTGAGGCGGTTGGCGGCGGCGACGACGGACGCTGCGTGCAGCCGTCCCGGCTGGCGGCTCATGCGCTCGACCGGTCCCGAGACCGACACTGCGGCGATGACCCGGCCGCTGGGGCCGCGGACGGCGGCGCTGACCGAGGCGACGCCAACCTCGCGCTCGCTCACGCTCTGGGCCCAGCCGCGACGCCGGACTCCCGAGAGCGCGGTGGCGTTGAACTTCGCGCCCTGCAGGCCGCGATGCAGTCGATCGGGCTCCTCCCACGCGAGCAGAATCTGAGCGGCGGAACCGGCCAGCATGGTCAGCGTGGCGCCGACCGGAATGGAATCACGCAGTCCCATCTGCTTCTCGGCGGCGGCCACACAGATGCGCTGCTCACCCTGCCTGCGATATAGCTGCGCGCTCTCGCCGGTGTGGTCGCGCAGGGCACCCAGCACCGGTCCGGCCGCAGCGAGAAGCCGATCCTCACCGGCGGCGGCCGCGAGCTCGGCCAGTCGGGGGCCGAGGATGAACCGGCCTTGCATGTCGCGCGAGACGAGACGGTGATGTTCCAGCGCCACGGCTAGCCGATGAGCCGTCGGACGGGCAAGATGGGTGGTAGCGACCAGTTGTGCGAGCGTGGCTGGGCCAGCCTCCAGGGCGCCGAGGACGATTGCCGCCTTGTCCAGGACGCCGACTCCGCTAGAGTTGTCCATAAGGCGATACTGCCGTCTCGGAAGGTGAGACGCAAGTCCTTGGTTTCCAGAAGGCTCGCACACTGGACGATGGAACCGTTCGCCGTCGGACACAACGAAAGGTGGTCAATAGCCATGGCAGGCACTCTCGCCGAGAAGGTTTGGTCCGAACATGTGGTGCGCCGCGGCAGCGACGGCGCCCCTGACCTGCTCTACATCGACCTGCACCTGGTGCATGAGGTGACCAGCCCGCAAGCCTTCGAGGGATTGCGGCTGGCCGGGCGCTCGGTCCGCCGTCCAGATCTGACGCTGGCGACCGAAGACCACAACACCCCCACGCTGGACATCGATCTGCCCATCGCCGACAAGACCTCCCGCACCCAGATCGAGACCTTGCGCAACAACGCCAGGGAGTTCGGGGTGCGGATCCACTCTCTTGGTGACGCCGACCAGGGCATCGTGCACGTCGTCGGCCCCCAGCTTGGGCTGACCCAGCCTGGTATGACCGTGGTCTGTGGCGATTCGCACACCTCCACCCATGGCGCCTTCGGTGCGCTGGCCTTCGGCATCGGCACCTCGGAGGTCGAGCACGTGCTGGCCACGCAGACGCTGCCGCTGGCGCCGTTCAAGACGATGGCCATCACCGTCAACGGCACGCTGCGTGAAGGCACCACGGCCAAGGACATCATCCTGGCCGTGATCGCCAAGATCGGCACGGGAGGCGGCCAGGGCTACGTGCTGGAATATCGTGGCGAGGCCATCCGTGCGCTGTCCATGGAAGCCCGGATGACCATCTGCAATATGAGCATCGAGGCCGGTGCCAGGGCAGGCATGATCGCTCCCGACGAGACCACGTTCGCCTACCTCAAGGGCCGCCCACACGCACCCGAAGGTGCCGATTGGGACGCCGCGGTCGCGCACTGGGAGTCTCTCCGCAGCGATGACGACGCGACCTTCGACGCCGAGGTCACCCTGAACGCCGACGAGTTGGAACCATTCGTGACCTGGGGTACCAACCCTGGCCAGGGCCTGCCGCTGTCCGGATCTGTTCCGGTGCCCGAGGAGATCGCCGAGGAGAACGAGCGCATCGCCGCCGAACGGGCACTGGAGTACATGGGCCTGATCCCGGGAACTGCGCTGCGCGACATCGCCGTGGACACCGTCTTCATCGGCTCATGCACCAATGGCCGCATCGAGGATCTGCGCGCCGTCTCCGACATCATCGCCGGGCGGACCAAGGCCGAGAACGTGCGGGTACTGGTGGTACCCGGATCGGCACGGGTACGGCTGCAAGCCGAGGCCGAGGGGCTGGATCAGATCTTCCTGGCCTTCGGTGCCGAGTGGCGCAATGCGGGCTGTTCCATGTGCCTGGGTATGAATCCGGATCAGCTCAAACCAGGGGAGCGGGCGGCCTCCACCTCCAACCGCAACTTCGAGGGACGGCAGGGCAAGGGCGGCCGTACCCACCTGGTGTCACCGTTGGTCGCCGCCGCGACCGCGATCCGGGGCACGCTGTCCTCGCCCGCAGACCTGACCAGCCTCGTGGACGCCTGAGCGCGCCGGAAGGAGAGAACTCATGGAGAAGTTCACCACGCACACCGGCGTCGGGGTTCCGCTGCGTCGCAGCAATGTCGACACCGACCAGATCATCCCGGCGGTCTACCTCAAGCGGGTGACCCGCACCGGATTCGAGGACGCGCTGTTCTCGGCCTGGCGCAGCGATCCCGGCTTCGTGCTCAACCAGGATGCCTACGCATCCGGCTCGGTGCTGGTCGCCGGCCCGGATTTCGGCACCGGCTCATCCCGCGAGCACGCGGTCTGGGCGTTGAAGGACTACGGCTTCCGGGTGGTGCTGGCCTCCCGGTTCGCCGATATCTTCCGCGGCAACTCCGGCAAGCAGGGCCTGCTGGCCGCGCAGCTCGCGCAAGAGGACATCGAGCTGATCTGGAAGGTGCTAGAGGCGGAGCCCGGTACCGAGATCACCGTGGACCTGCAGGCTCGCACCGCGACCTGTGGTGACGTAGTCGCCAGCTTCCAGATCGACGACTACACCCGCTGGCGGCTGATGGAGGGCCTGGATGACATCGGCCTGACTCTGGAGCACGAGTCCGACATCGCCGACTTCGAGGCATCACGCCCCAGCTACAAGCCCGCGACCCTGCCTGCCAAGCACCTGCCGCCGGTACCGATTACCGCGGCCCGGCCGGTGGGTGTTCCGACCCATTCGGACGCACCGCTGGCCTAGTCGGACTCGCCACGCCCGGCCAGCGCCGCCAATCCGGCGGCGTACTGGCTCGGCTCGACATCGGCGAAGATGAGTCGCTGCAGCAGGTACCCGGGTATCGCGCCGGCAGCCGCCCGGCCAATGGCAACCGGGTCGGCGGACCCGGCGATCCGGCCCTGCTGCTGCAATGTCCGCGCCAGGGCGGTGAAGCTGCCACGTAGCCGCTCCAGCCGCCGCGAGACGCGCTCGGCTACCTGGGCATTACGGGCCGCTTCCGCCCACGCCGCGATGGCCACCGGTACCAGATCCGGGCCCTGCTGCGAGATCGCCTCGATCTGCTGCGTCAGCCGCCGCACGGCCTGCGGAATGCTGGGACATGGGTCCTGGGCCAGCAACTCGTCCAGGACCGGTTCAATACTGCCGATGGCACGATCGGCCAGAGCCAGGATCAGGTCTTCCTTGCTAGCGAAGTAGCCGTAGACCGCACCGGCCGAAAGCCCGCTGGCGGCAATGACATCGGCCATGGTGGTGCGGTGGAATCCCTCGCGGGCAGCGCACGCCATGGCCGCGTTCAGGATCTGCTCGCGTCGCTGCAACCGCCGCCGGTCGCTGATCTTGGGCACGTGGACACATTAGACGCAGTGCTCCCGTGCGGCTGCGGCAAGGCTCGGGGCAATGTAGGAGCAGCGGACATAATGTTCAGTGGACCTTGACACTCGGGTGAGTGATTGGCAGGCTCGCTCAACGGGTGCTGGTGGGGTGCTCGTGACCGAACAAGGAGGTTCGAGGATGCCCGATACTGGAATTCGGCCCGAGATTGCGGCGATCGTCGACCGCATCGACGAATTGCGGCCAATGCTGATCGATCGGGGGCGCGAGGGCGATGAGATCCGCAGGATCCCCGAGGACGCCTTCCAAGCGGTGGCGCAGACGGGCGCTTTCGCCATCTCTGCACCGACCCGCTACGGCGGGCTCGCGGCGAACACTCGTGAATGCCATGCCGTGGCCCGCGCCATTGCTCGCGGAGACGGCTCCCTGGCCTGGGTCGACGGAATTCTGGACTCCGGAGCCTGGGTACTCAGTCTCATGGATGACCGTGCCCAGGCCGATGTGTGGGGAACGGAGAAGGGGCTGAACTCGTTCATCTCGATCGTCCTGGCCACCAGTTCGCAGGCACCCCGGGTCGATGGCGGTTTCCGCGTCACCGGACGCTGGGGCTATGGCACCGGGAGCCAGCATGCTGACTGGACCCTGCTGGGGATCCCGCTTACCGACGACGCCGGCGAGGTCGTCGACGCGGGGCTTGCGTTGATCCCGACGTCGGACCTGTCCATTAAGGACAACTGGTTCGTGGCCGGGATGAAGGGGACGGGCAGCGTCATGCAGATCGCCGAGGACGTCTTCGTCCCCGAACATCGGGTGCTGCCACTGACCGCCGCTGTCGAGGGCACCTACCTGGGCACCAATTCCGAGACCAGCTACCAGACCGTCTTTGTGCCGTCATTGTTCATGAAGCTCGTGGGGCCACACTTGGGCATGGCCCAGGCCGCCCTGGACTTCGTGGTGGAGAAGGCGGACTCCAAGGCCATCGCCTACACCGGCTACGAGAGGCAGTCCGACTCGGCTGGTTTCCAGACCGCTATCGCCAAGGCCAGCATCACCTTGACCGCGGCTGAACTCACCGCCGCGAGCACGGCCGACGAGATCTATGACGGAGCGCTGCGTTCCTACTATGCGCCGTACGGTGAGCGGATCGGCATGCGCGCCGCTGCCGGCTGGGTGGTTGAGACGATCACCGGCGTGATGAACGACCTGATGACGGCGCATGGGTCGGCCGGTTTCGCCGAGTTCGCGGTGCTGCAGCGCATGTGGCGTGACCAGGCGACGGCGGCTCGGCACGGTCACACGCTGGGGGCCAGTGGATATGAGGCCTTCGGCAAGATCATCTTCGGCCGCGAAGCCGAGGCCCGGGTTGTCCTTCCCATCGTCTGAGGCAGCAGTGCACATCGCTGCGCAGGACTTCAAGCACGCGTTCCGCAACCACCCGGTGGGCGTCGCGGTGGTTACGGCCGACGTGGGCCAGGGTCCGGTCGCCATGACCGTCAGCTCGCTGTCGTCGGTCTGCCTGGACCCGCCGACGCTGACCTTCTCGGCGTCGGCGATCTCCTCGGCCACCCCGACGATCCGCCAGGCAGGCACCCTGGTGGTGCACCTGGTTGCCTCCGACCGGGTCGACCTCGCCGAACTCGGCGCCAAGAGCGGCATCGACCGGTTCGCCGACGACATCGACTGGTCCCGCCTGCCCACGGGGGAGCCGTACTATCCCAACGCGAACGCGTGGTTGCGCTGCCAGGTGGTGGACCGCCTGGACGTGCACGGGTCCTGGCTGATCATCGCCGAAGCCATCGGGGCCAAGCCCCATGGAAATGGCTCCGATCCGCAGCCGCTGGTGTATCACAATCGCAATTGGTTCAGCCTGGGTGACAAGGCCGTGCTGCGACCAACCCAACTGCCGTTCCACGTCGTCTGGCGTGGCGAGGACTGACCGAACCGAACAACACTAGGAGTATCCATGAATGACCGGATCAGCCGCGTTCCCGCGCCCGTAGTCCCCGGAATCGCCGATAGCACCCGGGTCAGCGCCGGGGACCTGGTGTTCATCTCCGGGCAGGTCGGCTTCGAGGCGGACGGTTCGGTGCCGCAGGATTTCGCGCGCGCCATCGAACTGACATACGCCGAGGTGCGGCGGGCGCTGGCCGCACACGGTGCGACCTTCGCCGACGTGGTCCGGGTCAACGTCTACATCACCCACCTGGATCAGGAGAAGCTGGGGGTCTGGCGCACCACGCGGGACGCGATCGTGGACGCACCGGAACCTTCGGCCAGCACCGTGATCGGCGTGTATTCGCTGTACAACGGCGCCACCATCGAGATCGATGCGATAGCCGCCGTCTGAACTCGCGGACCGGTTCGGGGGCACCTGCCGTATTATCTGTCGACGATGAGCGAGTTGCGGGTGCGGGGTGGTACGCCATTGACCGGCGATATCACCGTGCGGGGGGCGAAGAACTTCGTATCCAAGGCCATGGTGGCGGCGGTGCTGGGATCAAGTCCCAGCCAGTTGCGCAATGTGCCGCAGATCAAGGATGTGCAGGTCGTCTCCGACCTGCTCCGATTGCACGGGGTCAGCGTCGGGTGGGATCCCGCCTCCGGCGTGGTCGAGATGGACCCGCGCAACGTGGAGTCGGCCCACCGGGCCGATATCGACGCGCATTCGGGCTCTTCCCGCATCCCGATCCTGCTGTGCGGGCCGCTGGTGCACCGGCTGGGAGAGGCGTTCATCCCTGATCTGGGTGGCTGTCACATCGGCGACCGCCCGATCGACTACCACTTGAGCATCCTGCGGGAGTTCGGTGCCAGCGTCGACAAGCTGGAGTCGGGCGTCTCCATCACCGCCCCCCGCGGCCTGGTCGGGACCCAGGTGTCGCTGCCCTATCCCAGCGTCGGGGCAACCGAGCAACTCCTGCTGACGGCAGTGCTGGCGCAGGGGAAGACCGAACTGCGCAATGCCGCGATCGAACCGGAGATCATGGACCTGGTTGCGCTGCTACAGCGCATGGGCGCCATCATCAGCGTCGACACCGACCGGGTGATCCGGGTCGAGGGGGTCGAGCGGCTGGCCGGGTACTCGTTCTCCGCCTTGCCGGACCGGATCGAGGCCGCATCCTGGGCCTCGGCGGCGTTGGCGACCCGGGGTGACATCTTCGTGCGCGGGGCGCGTCAGTCGGACATGCTCACCTTCCTGAACACCTATCGCAAGGTCGGCGGGGACTTCGATATCGACGATGCGGGCATCCGGTTCCGCCATCCTGGCAGCGACCTGCGGGCCATTGCGCTGGAGACTGACGTCCACCCGGGGTTCATGACCGATTGGCAGCAGCCGCTGGTGGTGGCATTGACCCAGGCGGCAGGGTTGTCGATCGTGCACGAAACCGTCTATGAGAACCGGTTCGGGTTCACCAGGGCGCTGCAGCAGATGGGCGCGACGATCCAGGTCTATCGCGAATGCCTGGGCGGTCTGGGGTGCCGCTTCGGGCAGCGCAACTTCTTCCACTCCGCGATCATCTCCGGGCCGACGCCGCTGCAGGCGGCCGACATCGTGGTGCCGGACCTGCGCGGCGGGTTCAGCCATCTGATCGCGGCGCTCGCGGCGCAGGGTGACTCCAATGTGCGCGGGATCGACCTGATCAACCGGGGCTACGAGAACTTCACCGGGAAGCTGCAGGCGCTGGGCGCACAGGTCGAGATGGGGTAGTGCCCGCATGGGGTTACCCCGGGTGCCTCAGCCGGGCAGGGTCTGGACGTCGACGACCAGCCGCGCCGGATCAGCGAGGGTGAACACCCGGAACGGCTTGGCGCCCTCGTCGATGCCCAGGATCACCTGGGTCTGGCCTTCGAAAACACCGGCGACGTAGACCTCCTCGATGGTGTCGGTCTGCTCCGGATCGAACTGCTTCGGCCCGGAGTAGTAGGCGTCCTGTGACGGCGGATAGGTGGAGTTACTGGCGACCACGTTCAATACCGACTCACCCTCCAGCGCAATGGTCTGGCCGCTGCCGCCCTCGACCGCGGCATCGACGTAACCGACGGTCCAGCCGGGAGTCCCGGTCCCGGTGAACTCCACCACCAACCGGTCATAGCCGGGGAATTCGGCGACCTGGACGTCGATGAGGACCAGGTCGGGTTCGCCTGCGGGTTCGCCGACCTGCTCCTCGACCGAGTCCGGGAACGGTAGCTCATCGGAGCTGGGCTCTTCGGTCGGTTCGGTGGTGGTGCTGGTGGGCTCGGCCGGTTCGGTGGTGGTCGGGCTGGGCCGGTCGGTGGTGCTCTGGCTGGTCGGCTCCGGTTCCGGGCTGCTCTGATCGCACGCGCCGACCAGGGCGAGCGCGCCAATTGTTGCCATCACACTGATGCGGGTGCGCACTCGCATGGCTCCTCCTCGCTCTGGGGAACTACACCTTACGTCCGCGATGGCGCCGGGCGGTGTTGCCACACCAGCAGCGCATCGGCGATCAGATCGTGCGGCAACCGGTCCCAGCGGACCGGAATGCTCGCGCTCACTCCCAGTAGCGGAGCCAGCGCGCTCCGCACGTCGCCGATCAACGGCGTGTGCACCCCGCGGTAGACGATGTCGGCCAGATTCATCACCAGGTAGCCGCCGGGGCGCAACAGCGTGCGGATCTGTCCAGTGATATCGGCGAGCGCACCCAGGAACGTGTCGTAGTCGCCGGCTTCGGTCCGGTATGCGTCCAGGGGGTCTTCGGGGTGGGCGTTGGCGGTCATGTACGGCGGCGAGGTCAGGCACAGGCTCACCGAACCGGTTCGAACCGGCGGTGTGCCGCCGGCTACCAGCGCGCCCAGGTCTCGGCTATCGCCTTCGATGATCTGCGCTTGCGGCACCAGGGCCTGGAGGGTGGACACCCGCTCGGGCAGCAGTTCGATCCCGATGGCGCGGCGGCCGAGCCGCTGCGCCATCGTCAAGGTCGTGCCATACCCTGCGAACGGGTCGAGCACCAGGTCGCCGGGTTCAGTCAGGGCCCCGATGACCGTGCCGGCCAGATTCCGGGTGAAGTGCACGTCCTCATCGGCGTCCGGATGCCGTTCGGTGAGCAACTCCGCCTGCGTGGCGTGCAACTGCGACGGAAGGTTGCTCAGCACGGGTCGGCCCGCATTGCCGTCAGCAGGTCCGTGGCCAGGTCGTTCACGTCTTCGATTCCCACCGACAGCCGCAGTAGATCCTCGGGTACCGAATCCGGCTCGCTGGGTAGGCGTCGTCGGCGCTCGATCAGGGATTCGACACCTCCCAGGCTGGTGCCCGGTAGCCAGAGCCGCACGCGGGACACGATCCGCTGCGCCGCTGCGAGGCCACCGGCGGGACGCAGCGTCAGCACCGAACCGAATCCCCGCATCTGGGCTGCAGCTCGCCGATGTTGCGGGTGGCTGGCCAGCCCGGGATGCCGCACCTGCGCCACCAGCGGGTGACGTTCCAGCCTGCGCGCCAGCTCCAGTGCACTGTCCTGGGAGCGCCGCACCCGCAGCGACAATGTGCGTAGACCGCGCAACGCAAGCCACGCCTCCCACGGGCCGGGGACGGCCCCATGGATGTCGCGCCGGTGCTTCAGGGCGTGCCACAGGTCGGAGTCGGAGGTCGCGACGGCGCCCATCACCACGTCGGAATGGCCGGCCAGGTACTTGGTGACCGAGTGCAGCACCACGTCCGCGCCCAGTTCCAGGGGCCGCTGTGCCAGAGGGGTGGCGAAGGTGTTGTCGGCGATCACCCTGGCGCCGCGGGCGTGTGCGGCCGCGATCAGCGCGGGCAAGTCGGCGATCTCCAGCATTGGATTGGTCGGGGACTCCAGCCACAACACCGCCGGCGAACCGGTATCCAGGGCCGCGATCACCGCTTCGGTATCCGCGATGTCCACTTCGGTCAACCGGACCCTGCGCTCTCGGGTCAGTTCCCGCGCCGCGACCAGGCTGATGTTGTAGCTGTGCCGAGGCATGATCAGCGTGCCCTGGTCGGGAACCAGTGACAGGGCTGCGCTGATCGCTGCCATTCCTGAGCTGAACACCAGGGCGCGGTGCGCCGCACCCTCGAGGGTGCCCAGCGCGTCCTCCAGCGGCCGCCAGGATTCGGTGTCGTAGCGCGCGTAGAGCAACTCATCGGCGGCCGGGGTATCGGTGCCGACGTAGGTGGAGGACAGCACCACCGGCGGGTTGACCGGCGCGCCGATGCGCCGGGGAGGGCGGCCTACGGCCACCACGAGCGAATCCGGATGGAGGTTGTCGAGGTCACTCACGTGCGTCAGCCTAGACATCCTCGGCCCAACCGCTAGCCTGAGCGGCGATGACAACCCGGGTAGCCGTGGTGTTCGGCGGCCAGAGTTCCGAACACACCATCAGTTGTGCCACTGCGGCGGGTGTTCTCGCTGCCATCGATCGCGATCGGTACCAGGTGGTGCCCATCGGGATCACCGAGGCTGGGCGTTGGCTGCGAGTGGTCGATGATCCCGGCCGGTGGAGCCTGGAACCGGACCGGTTGCCGCAGGTCGGCGATGACGACGGTGACCAGGTCACGTTGGCGCTGGGCGCCGCCCAGCCGCTGCATGTCACCCAGGCCGATGCCACCACGACCCCGCTGGATATCGATGTCGTGCTGCCGTTGCTCCATGGGCCGTTCGGGGAGGACGGCACCATCCAGGGGCTGCTGGAATTGCTGGGTATGCCCTATGCCGGATCGGGAGTGTTCGCCTCCGCCGCAGGCATGGACAAGCACCACATGAAGGTCAGCCTGGCCGGCGCCGGGATACCCATCGGGCCCTACACCGCATTCACCGATGGTCAGTGGCGAACCCAGCCCCAGACCGTGCGGGACCGGGTGGCGGCTCTGGGGTTGCCGGTATTCGTCAAACCCGCGCGGGCTGGTTCCTCCATGGGAATATCCAAGGTCGATGATCTGGCCGACCTGGATGCCGCCATCGAAGCCGCCCGAACCCATGATCCGAAGGTGATCGTGGAGGCCGGGATCAGCGGGCGAGAGATCGAATGCGCGGTGCTGGGCGCCCGGGGTGACGGACCGACCCGAGCCAGTGGCGTCGGTGAGATCGTGGTCGGTTCCGAGCACGCCTTCTACGACTACCAGGCCAAGTACTTCGATTCCGAGCACCTGGATATCCGGGTCCCGGCAGATGTGCCCGCACCTGTGCTGGTGCGGATGCGCTCGCTCGCGGTGGCCACGTTCGAGGCGCTGGGCTGCGAAGGGCTGGCCCGGGTCGACTTCTTCCTCACCCCCGGCGGTGAGGTGCTGGTCAACGAGATCAACACCATGCCCGGGTTCACCCCGTACTCGATGTACCCGATGCTGTGGCAGGCACAGGGCCTGTCCTACACCGATCTGATCACCGAACTGCTCGAACTGGCACTGCGGCGACCCACTGGGCTGCGCTGACTCACTCGATCCCGGTATAGACGGTCTTCTCCCAGGAGTAGAACCGCGTTGCCGAGTGCCCCTGCTCGCGGAAGGTGTTGGACGAGGAGTTCTTGATCCCGCCGAACGGTACGTGCAGGTCCAGACCCGATGTCGGCCGATTGACCTTGACCACACCAGCCTGAATGCGCTGGGAGAAATCGGTGGCGTGTTTCAGGCTGGTGGTGCAGATTCCGGCCGTGAGCCCATAGGCGGAGTCGTTCAGGTGGGCGATTCCCTGTTCGTAGTCCACCACATCCACCACCGCGACGATCGGACCGAAGATCTCGTCCGTTGCCAGCGGCCAGGTGTGGTCGACGCCGGTGGCGACCACCGGTGCGAACCGCTGGCCTGCGGCATCGGCCGATCCCAGCAGCAGCTGAGCGCCGCTCGCGGATGCCTGCTGTACCGCTTCGATGTCGCGCTCGAGCTGAGCGGGGCTGACCACCGGACCCATGGTGGTGGCCGGATCGAGCCCATCACCTGGAACGAAGGCGGCGGCGGCCACAGCCAGCTCCCGCAGGAACTCCGCCCTGATCCCGGGCGTGACGTAGACCCGGGAGGTTGCGGTGCAGGCCTGGCCGGTGAGCGCGAAGGCACCCGAGGCCACCACCTGCGCGGCCCGGTGCGGGTCGGCGTCGTCCAGCACCAGCACACCGTTCTTGCCCCCCATCTCCAGCTGCACCCGGGCCCGGCGCTGGGTGAGCGTCTGCTCCAGCCGCAGGCCCACCGCAGTGGAGCCGGTGAAGGACAGGGCGCCGACTCGCGGGTCCTGTGCGATGGCGGTGCCGACGACGTCGCCGCGCCCGTGCACGACGTTGAATACCCCGGCGGGCAGGCCGGCGTCGTGCAACGCCCGGGCCAGGTGATTGGCGCTCAGCGGCGTGAGTTCGGCGGGCTTGAGCACGACGGCGTTGCCGGCGATCAGAGCCGGTGCAGCCTTCCAGGCCGGGATGGCGATGGGGAAGTTCCATGGGGTGATGAGGCCGACGACGCCGATCGGTTCGGATCGCGTGGTCACCGTCGTTCCCGGGATCGCGCTGGCGTAGGTGCTGCCGGTCTCGGCCCACCCGTGGGACCCGAAGAACTGCAACACACCGATGGCCCGGCCGACTTCACCGCGCGCCTCGGCCAGTGTCTTGCCTTCTTCACGCACCAGATCCGCTGCGATCTGGCCGGTGCGCTCACGCAACAGTTCGGCCGCGCTCGACAGGATGGCGCCCCGGGCGGGGGGTGGCAGCTGTGCCCACGCCTGTTGCGCCTGCTCGGCCGCCGAGATGGCGGACAGCGCGTCGGCCGTGGTCCCGTCCGGCGACAAGGCCGCGATGGAACCCGGGTGCGCCGGATTGCTGCGCTCAACGGCGGGATCGCCGGTGGCTTGCCCATCGATCAGGTGTTTGGCTATGGCAGGAGCGGTCATGGTGTCCTTCGGTCAGCGTGAGGCAGGAACGAGATCACAGGGAACGTATGAGGCCGCCGTCGCAACGCAGCGCGACGCCGGTGATGTACGAGGCTTGGCTACTGCACAGGAACGCACCCGCGGCGCCGAACTCCGCGGGCTCGCCGTAGCGGCCCAGCGGAATGCTGGCCTCGGAACGACTCCGCACCTGGGCGACGTCCACACCCTCGCGGCGGGCGGCGGCGTCGTCGAGTGCCGCCACCCGGTCGGTGGCAATCCGGCCGGGCAGGATCAGATTCACCGTGACGCCGTCGGCCGCTACCTCACCGGCGAGGGTCTTGAGGTACCCGGCCAGCGCTGCACGGCCGAGATTCGACGCCGCGAGATTCGGTAACGGAGCCTGATTGCCGCTGGAGCCGATGGCCAGGATCCGGCCCCAGCCGCGGGAGCGCATGCCGGGCAAGGTGCGATCGATGAGGTCCCGGCCGGGCATCACCAATGCGTCGAACGCCGCCTGGGTGGCCTCGGCGTCCAGACCTGCGGCCGTCCCCGGCGCGGGGCCCGGGCCGTTGATCACCAGGATGTCGATCGCGCCGAACGCCTGGGTGGCCTGCGCCACCGCGGCGGTGCGCGAACTCTCATCGAGTACGTCGCACTCCACGCCTATTGCCGAGGGCAACCCCGCGGCCACGCTCCGTGCCTGCGCACCGCGGCGGCCGCTGACCACCACGTTGGCGCCCTCACGCCCGAGCGCCACGGCTACGGCCCGTCCCAGTCCGGCCGTGGATGCGGTCACCAGGGCGGTCCTACCGCCCAATCCGAAATCCATGCTCTACCTCTCCTCGGCCCGGCCGATGGCGTTGGCGCGCGTCAGGTGCTGCGCGGCCAGGGCATCGAGTTGTTCCGGAAATGGGTGTGCCGGTGCGCGCACCGTGCGCTCGCTGAACAATCCCCGCCGGGCGAACAGATCCTTGCGTAGCGCCAGGGCGATCCGCGGCTGTTGCTCGAAGTTGACCAGCGGCAGGTAGGGGGTCAGCGCGCGGACAGCCCGGTCCCGGTCCTTGGCCAACCAGGAGCTCACGCATTCGACCAACGCCTCCGGGAAGGAGAACCCGGTCATTGCGCCCGCTGACCCTGCGGCGAGTTCGTCCAACAGGCTCTGTCCCCCCAGGCCCCCGAACACCGAGGCGGTGGTTGTTGCGGCGATCCGTGCGATGGCTGCTGCCGTCGGTGGGGCTTCGGCCTTGACCGCGCTGATGAACGGGCATGCCGCGACGATTCGGATCACGTTGTCGGTGGAGATGCTCACCCCGCTGGCCACCGGGTAGTCCTGAAGCACGATGGCCGACCCGGTCGCGGCATGGATGGTCTGGAGGTGTCCGATGACGACGTCCGGATCTGCGGAATTGATCTGCACCATGGCCGCCACGGCGCGGGTGCCGATGGCGCGATGGATCGTGGCGATCTCATCGATGGCGGGTGCGGTCGACAGCGCGGTGACACCGGCGACGATGGGTAGCGGGGTATTGGCGGCGACAGTTTCCAGTACCTGCGCTCGCTCATCGGCGTTCAGGGAGCCAGCCTCGCCGAATACTCCGAGCACGGTCAGGCCGGTGGCGCCGATGGTGACGTAGTGCTGCACCAGCCGGATCAGGCTGGTGCGGTCCAGTTCGGCTGCCGGCCCGTGGAATGGCGTCGCCACCACGCCCCATACCCCGCGCGCCAGCGGTGGGGCCTGTGTCGGCGTCATGCGGGAACCGCCCAGGACGGTGGGCGCTTGTCCCGGAACGCGTTGACACCCTCATCCTGTTCCTCGGATTGCAGTGACGCCATCAGGGCGGGAACGGCGGTGTTGCGTGCCTCGGCGGCGCTGAGATGGCCGGTGCGGTTGACGATCTGCTTGACGGCGCGAACCGACGACGGCGCGCACAATAGGATCTGGTCCACCCACCAGGCGACGGCGTCCGCCAGAGCGTCGGCCGGCACCACCTCATTGACCAGGCCGAACTGCGCCATCCGCGCAGCGGACACGCGGCCTCCGGTGAGCAGCATGCCCATGGCCTGCGTATGCGGGATGCGCCGCACCAGCCGGGGGATTCCACCATCCAAGGCCAATCGGCCCACCCGTGGCTCCGGTAGCGCGAATTGAGCGGTCTCGCTGGCCACCACGATGTCGGCACCGAGCACCATCTCCATGCCACCGCCCAGTGCGTATCCGTTGACCATGGCGATGACCGGAATGTCCAGTGTGGAACGAAGGCTCAGGCCGCCGAAGCCGTTGGGGTCGCTGTCGGCCCAGTACTCCAGGCCGGTCTTGCTCACGCCCGCCGCGGACATGTCGGCGCCGGCGCAGAATGCCCGGGTGCCTGCGCCGGTGATCACGATGGCGCGGATCGCCTCGTCGGCCTCTAGGCGCAGCCAGATGTCGTTGAGGTGACCCCACGTGGCCCCGTCAATGGCGTTGAGCACGTGTTGCCGATCGATCGTGACCCGGGCGACACCGCGGTGGTCGATGGTCAGGCGCACTTCGTCAACCGGTTCGGGTACGTCGTTCACCCCAGGATTCCTTCCTGCTGCAGCTGTGAGATCGTGGCTTGGTCGAAGCCATGCTCGGTGAGGATCTCGACATTGTGCTCGCCCAGCCGGGGAGCCACGCGGCGTACGACCGGTGGCGTGGCGGAGAGCCGGATGGGGTCGTTCAGCATCCGGAATCGGCCGGCTGCGGGGTGGTCGGCCTCCAGGATCATCCCGTTGGCGGCGGTCTGTTCGTCGGCCAGCGTCTGCGCCAGAGTGTGCACCGGGGCGTTCAGCACGCCTTCGGCTTCCAGCCGGGCGGTCCAGTGCGCGGTGGTGTTGGTGGCGATCTGCCCCGCCAGCAGGGCCTGCAACTGGGAGCGATTCGCCATCTGGTCCTCGAAGGTGGCGAATTCAGGGCGGTCGGTGAGGTTCTCGGCAAACTCCAGGGCGCGGCAGATGTGGGTCAACGGATCGGGGGTGAATCCGCCCACGATGCACACCGCACCGTCGGTCGTGGCAAAGACGCCGGAAAGTGGCATCCGCCCCCAGTTCACCTCGTGGCCCCGGTTCAGTTGCATGCATGCCTCCTGCATCTGCATGTGCAGCATCGAGTCATACATGGTCACCTCCACCCGCTGGCCGGTGCCGGAGCTCTCCCGAGCCCGCAGAGCGAGCAGAATTCCCTGGAACAGGTGCATGCCGGTGGTGTAGTCGCACAGCGTGGTGGGGTAGATGGACAACGGATCCTCGGTGCCGCTGCGTCGCCACATGACGCCCGAGTAGGCCTGGTTGATGGCGTCCTGCCCGCCGAGGGAGGAGTAGGGCCCGGTACTGCCGAAGCCGGTCCCGCAGGCCCAGATCAAGCGGGGGTTGGCGTCTCGGAGGTCCTCGTAGCCCAGGCCCATGCGTTCCATCACCCCGGCGCGGAAGTTACTCACCACCACATCGGCCTGACCGATGATCTTGTGCAGCACCGCGCGCCCCTGCTCGCTCTTGGTGTCGATGGTCAATCCGCGCTTGTTGCGGTTGATGGACAGGAAGATCGGATTGTCCTGCCCGTCCTTGTCCGGGTAGGAGTTCCGTGCCGTATCACCGGACTTGGGGCGTTCGACCTTGATCACATCGGCCCCGAAGTCGCCAAGCATCTGGGTGCAGCTGGGCCCCATGAAGACCTGGGTGAAATCCACCACGGTGATGCCATCGAGGGGGAGTGCGGTCACGCTCATGTCAGGACCTGTTCGTCGAGGGTGGCGTTGGCCGACGGGCGGTCGCCCGGGTCGGCATTGTGGTCGCGCATCCCAGCCTGGATTGCCGTCGGGTCGACGTCGCGGACCCGTTGGTTGCGCGACAGCGCGAGGGCTGCCGCCACCGCGGTCGCCTGCCCCATCGCCATGCACGGCGGGATCTCGCGGGAGGCCTTCTGCGCCTCCGACGTGGCCGAGTAGTGCCGTCCGGCCACCAGCAGCTGGTCCACGTTCGTCGGCAGCAGGCTGCGATAGGGGTAGTAGTAGTCGCGACCCCGCGCCACACTATCGCTGAAGTGCCGTCGCTGGACCACGTCCTCCTTGGTCATCACATACTCACCCTGGAGCAGGCGGGTCTGGCGCACGCCCATCTGCGGAGCGGTGTCCAGCACGTGTGCCTGCTCGAATCCCGGGAGGTTGCCCCGGACGAATTCGACTGCCTCGGTGATCCGATCGCGCGCGGTGAACTCCGCCTCGGTGAGCGATCTCGGGTCGGTGCCGTCGAAGTGGCGCATGTGCGGCGCGTTGCACCAGACCACACCGGGGAGCGGCGTCTTCAGCCACCACAGTTCCCAGGCCCCGCCGAGGATGCGCTTGGCGGTCCGGTTGATCGCCCGGGCAGCCTTGGGGTCCTGTTGCTCGAACTCCTCCGCGCGGGTGGTGTCCACGCCTCCGAGGCGGAACACCAGGGTGGTGATGTAGTTGCCCTGGACGTAGTCGGCTCCTGCCCGTGAGGCGACGTCGATATCGCCGGTGGTGTCGATCACGATCGATCCCAGGTACGCCTGCGGACCGGATTTGGTCTCGACCACCACGCCCTTCATCACCCCGTCGTCGACGATGGGGCGCGAGAACAGGGAGTGCAGCACGACATTCACCCCGGCCTCGCGGACCAGATCGTTGGACACCCGCTTCCAGCCGTCGGGATCGAAGGCCGCCGCATAGCAGATGGGCTTGGGCTGGGTGTGAGCATGGAAGTCGAAGGTGCCCCAGCGGCCCCACTTGTTCCACAGCTGCTGCGACTGCTGCCGGTCTTCCGGGGGCGGGACCACTGCGAGTCCCAGCCGCTGCAACCGTTCGATGTACTCCGACACGATGCCGGTGACGGTGATCTCCTGGCCGTTGATCATGTCGTCGAGCACCAGCACCATGCCGCCGGCGGCCAGGCCACCCAGTGCCGGATACCTCTCGATCAGCGTGACCGAGACCCCGGAGCGGGCAGCGGTCACCGCTGCCGCGACCCCGGCCGGCCCCCCGCCCACGACGATGACGTCGGAGCGGGAGACCAGCGGAGCTCGCAGGTCCTCGGTGGTGATAGCGAGGTCTGTGTTGTTCACGTGCAGCTACTCTCCAAGATGCAGGCCGTTGGCCCGGCGGGCGGCGGCGTAGAGCACCAGGCTGATGATGCTCAGGATGGCGACATAGGTCGGGAACATCCAGGTGAGGTCTCTGCTCTGCAGCCAGACCAGCAGGTAGGAGGCGGTACCGCCGAAGATGGCCACGCCCAGCCCGTACCCGAGCGAAACCCCGGTTCCGCGTGAGGCCTTGGGCATCAACGATGAGGACACCACGTTGTACAGCGTCATATTCAGTACCAGCACCACCGAACCACCCAGCAGCACGGCAGCGAAGCCGCCGATCCCAGGCTGGACGTACAACAGCATCAGGAACACCGAGGGGATGGCCAGGATCCGGGTCACGATGAACCATTTGGACAGCGCACGGCCATCGACGAGCTTGCCGACGATCAGGCTGCCGGCGACCAGGATCACCCCGAGGATGGTGGTCACCAGGAACACCTGGCTGGAGTTCTCCTGCATGGTGGAGCGGGCGGAGTTGGGCAGGCCCACGTTCCAGGCGTAGTTGTATGCCTGTGCCGCACCGACGACGAACACGATTGCCAGCACACTGAGCCAGTTCTTGGCGACGCCGGACCACACCCTGTTGGTGGAGGTTTGCTCCATCTCCTCCTTCGACATGGTCTCGGGGAGGTTGCGGCGCAAGTAGATGATGAGCACGCTCAGTAGGGCGCCGAAGAAGAAGGGTATGCGCCAGCCCCAATCGGCCATGGCTGCCTCATCCATCATCAACGAGACCAGCAGCGTCACGAACGGAGCGCCGACCACGCCGATGTTGACGAAGAACGACATGATCCCGGCGACCGCACCTTCCCGGCCCTTGGGTACCAGCTCCAGCGCGTGTGCGGTTGACAGCGGTGCTTCAACACCGGTGGAGACACCCTGGACCACCCGGCACAACAGCAGGATGATGCCTGCCCACGGGCCGATGGTCTCGTAGGTCGGTACGACCGCGATCACCAAGGTGCTTGCTGCCATCAGCAGGATCGACAGCAACATGATCTTGCGGCGGCCGATGCGGTCCGCGGCCGTGCCCAGGATGATGCCACCCAGCGGCCGGAAGAAGAAGCCGACGGCGAAGACCGCCAGCGCGCCCAGCGTGGACGTCACCGGGTCTTCGGAGGGAAAGAACTTCGGTCCGAGGTAGGACGACAGGAGTCCGAAGATCATCCAGTCGTACCACTCCAGCGTGTTGCCCAGGCCGAGGCCGAGCAGGCCCTTGCGGGCCTGCGGCGAGAGCCTGCTGATGACGCTCTTGTCTGAGGTCGTGTCGGTCATGATTCTCCTAGTCGAGCGGCGCTGCTACGAGGTCTCTGGGCACGGCCGAGAGACAGCCCGGTGAGGGAGTGGGTGCGCGTCGGCGCGCTCCGGGGACCTCACGGGGTGGGCTCAATTCTACTGAACTTTAATAAAAATGCCAAGTAGATTTTTAGAAAATTACGCGTTCGAGCCGAAGTTCCTCACGTCGTTCGGCGTCGTAGCCCAGTTCGGCCATCACCTCGGTCGAGTGTTCACCCAGCCGGGGCGGGGGATAGCGCACCGCAGCAGGCGCATTCGACAATCTGATAGCCGGAGCAATGGTGCGGATCAGCCGGCCGTCTTGGTCGGGGAACTCCAGAATCATGCGGTTGTGCTCGGTCTGCGGATCCGCCAAGGCCTGGGCCAGACTCAGTACCGGTCCGCACAACACGTCCTGGCGTTCCAGTGCAGCCAGCCAGTGCGCAGAGGTGTTCTGGCGTAGGCGCTCGGCGATGATCGCGCGCACCTGGCTGCGGTTGGCTTTCAGCTTCTCCACCGATGCAAAGCGCGACTGCCGCGACAAGTCGGGAAGGTCCAGTGCCGCGCAGATATCCGCCAACGGATTGGCCTTAAATGCGCCGATGATCACGATCTCGGAATCCTGGGTGGGGAAACAGCCGGTCAACGGCATCAAGGCCCAGTTCAGTTCCTGGTCATACATCAGCCGGGTGGTGGCCTCCTGCATTTGCAATGCCAGCATCGAGTTGAACAGGCTGACCTCGACCCGTTGGCCGGTGCCGGTGCGCTCGCGGTGCAACAGGGCCAGCAGGATTCCCTGGACCAGGTGCAGTCCCGCGGTGTAGTCGGCGATCGGCGTGGCATAGATCGCAACGGGATGCGCGGGATCGGCAAGGCGTTTCATCACGCCGCTGTACGCCTGGCCCAGCACATCCTGACCGCCCTTGGCGGCGTACGGTCCCGCCGACCCGAAACCTGAGCCGCAAGCCCAGATAGCGCGCGGATTCAGTGTGCTGACCTGGTCGTAGCCCAACCCCAAGCGCTCCATCACACCCGGCCGGAAGTTGCTCACCACGACGTCGGCGTCACTGATCAGCTCATGCACCGTTCGGCGTCCGGCGTCGGTGGCCAGGTTCACCGCGATGCTGCGCTTGTTCCGGTTCAGGGCCAGGAAAATGGGGTTGTCCGCGCCGGTATCGGCAAGTACCCCGGTCCGAGACAGGTCACCTGAGCCGGGGCGCTCCACCTTGATGACATCGGCGCCGAAATCACCGAGCAGCTGGGTACAGGATGGCCCGAGCATCACCTGGGTGAAGTCGATCACCCGTACTCCGTCAAGCGGGGCGGTGGCTGTGGTCATGGCTCACCACGTCGGGGGAGTGTTGATCCAGACCGCGACGCACTGACTGTCCGAGGTGTTGCGGAACCAGTGGGGCCGGGTCGAATCGAAACGGATGGAATCGCCGGTGTCGAGGTCAAACCGTTCGCCGTCGAGGTAGACCTCCAGTTGCCCGGAAATGATGACGCCCACTTCCTCACCGCCGTGGCTGAACGGCGAGGCGCTGGTGTCGTGTCCCGGATCGGTGACCACCCACAGCACCTCCAGGGCACCGTCCAGGTCAGGAACCATCAGTTCGTACACCGCTTGGCCCATACCCTTGGGGGTCGCGCGTCGCAGATCCCGGCGCTCGTGGGCCCGCACCACAGGCGACTTGGCCTGCTCGTCCACTGGCAGCAGCTTGCCCACCGGTATCTCCAGCCCGTGGGCGATCTGCGCCAGGGTGGTGAACGAAGGATTGGCGCGGCCGCGTTCTACCTGGCTGATGATGGCCGGGCTGAGTCCGGTGCTCTGACCCAATTGGGTGAGCGTGAGCTTCTTCTCCTTGCGCAGGGCGCGCACGGTGGTCCCGATCCCGTCAAGCATGTCGGCGACCGTGGGGCCGGAGGTGTGCGATGCGGTACTCATGAGGGCTCCAGGCGGGAAGGCTCCGGTCGAGAATCCGGGGTCCCGTCACTGTACGCTTACCGGTCCGCATCTGGTGTCCAAGGCAGTGGCTTGCGCAGGGTTCGGGCGATGAGGTTGAGGACGCCGTCGAAGTCCATGTCGAAGATCACCCGGTGCACGGGCCGGCGCTCATCGGCCAGAGGGTGTACCCCCGCCAGGAAGCGATCCCCCGAGTCGGGGTCCTGGAACACCTGCAGCGGGCGTTGCACCGAACCCAGCACCAGGTCCGGGTGGAGCAGGCTCGCCACCGCCAGGCTGTCATTGATGCCCATCACTCGCCGGTTGTCCGGTTGCGGATAGGAGCTGGTGTAGAAGCCGGCGTAGTCGCGGCTGATGGCGGCGATGAGCTCGGCGGGCGGGCCACCGGCCGCGGCGAGGTCGGTGAAGAACTGCTCCGGAACCAGCGCCTGCCGGGTGACGTACGGCCCGCACCAGGTGACGTTGCCGGTCTTGCCGGCAACGATCTGCGCAGCGTCGATATCGAAGGAGACGTTGGGATCGCGCGATACCCGGAAACGACGATCAGCCCATGGCTCGGTGTCCTGGTACAGCGCCGGTCCCAGCGTGCCCACGATGGTGGTGCTCGCGAGCTTTTCCAGCAGCTCGGGTTCGGTCCCGATGGCCCGCGCCAGGTTCGTTTGCGGGCCGAGCGCGATGTAGTCGATCTCGCCCGGGTGGGTATTGATCAGATCGAGCACGATCGGCACGCCATGGGGTTCGGCGGGCACCGAGGTTGCCGGGCGCAGTCCGGTGTTGCCGAAGCCGTCATCGCCATGTACTCCGGAGGAAAGTTTGAGGTCCTGTTCCAGCGGTGCCTCGCTGCCGCGGTAGACGGGCACGTCGGTCCGCCCGCAGGTGTCCAGGACGTAGCGAGCGTTGTCTGCTGCGCGCTCGCCGTGACAGTTTCCGAAGACGCTGATCACGGCCATGATCTCGACCTCGGGATCGGCCGCGAGCATCATCAGCGCCATGGCGTCATCGACGCCGGTGTCGGTATCGACGATCACTTTCCTCATCGACTTCTCCTTCTGCGATAGGTGGTCAGGCGGGGGTGAGTCCGACGTCGGCAAAGGCCTGCTGGGCCAGTTCGCCGCGGAGGTAGGAAACGAACTCCACCGCCGGATTGGGCGCGGCGGATCGGGCGCCGATGGCGAACCGGCCGTAGGACTGCAGTTCTGCGGGCAGCTCGGCGATGATGTGGTCTCCGGGGACCGAGCGCAGCTCGCTGACCTGCTGGATGGCGATGTCGCAGCGGCCATCGGCGACAGCCTGTGCGGTCAGGCCCGAGGTGAAACGTTCGGCTCGTTCGTCGATCGCATCCAGCAGGCGGCGCTCGCCCATCACCGTCATGAAGTGCTTCCCGCTGGCACCCGAGAGCGTGTAGGCCACCGACCGGGCTGCGGTCAGGTACTGCAGGAAGGCGGTGGCCGACCCGTCCGCCGGACCAGGGGTACCGGCCGGTCGTGCGAATCCCACCGAGGAGACGGCGATGTCCATCAGCGCGGTGGGGTCCAGAATTCCGCGGATCGCCAGCGCGTGCAGGGATTGCGAGACGCCCAGCAGCAGGTCGGGGCGCTCACCGTCCTCGATTCGGGCCAGCAGCACCGAGGTCGGCTCGAACGTGGTCTCGATCCGCACTCCCCGACTTTCTTCGAAGGCGGGGATGACCGTTTCGACCAGTGGTTGCTTGACCACCAGCCCGCTGTACAACGTGATCACGTGTCTACTCCTTGGTGCCCGGGGGCGTGAGTGCGTCTTGCTGCTGCTGGGTCAGGGGAGTCGCCGGTAGGCCGCGCGTGAGCAGGTACAACCGGGCGGTGTGCTCCAGTTCCTCCAGCGCGTCCAGGGCGGAGTCGAGATCGGGCCCGGCCACCACCGGCCCGTGATTGCGCAGCAGCAGGGCGTGACTGACCTGAGCGGCCAGCTCGACTGCTTGGGTCGCGTCAGCGTCGCCGGGAGCGAAGTACGGGAGCAACTCCAGTCGGCCAATACGCATCGCGTAGTAGGCGGTCAGCGCCGGCATGGGTCGCGAATCGAGATCGTCCAGGCACGACAGCGCAGCACTGTGAACCGAATGGGTGTGCACCACCCCGTGCAGGTCCGGCCGTGCGCGCAGGATGGCGACGTGCAGGAACGCCTCCTTGGTCGGCTTGGGGCCATCGACATGCCGACCCTGCAGGTCGACGCGGGACAGGTTGCCGGCGTGCACCTCGCCCAGGCGCACGCCGGTGGGGGTGAGCAGCACCTGGTCACCGGCTCGGATGGCTGCGTTGCCGGTGCGGCCGTGGGTCAGGGCGCGCTGGTCGATGAGGTGTGCGATGCGTTCCAGAGCCTGCGCGGGTGTGGGATTCACTGTGTCTCCCCGGTTGCGGCGACGTCGATGAAGAGCTCCTCGGTGCCGAAGTTGCCCGACTTCAGCACCAGGTGCATATCGCGTTCGGCGTCGGTGATCCATGGAGCTCCGACGGCGGCCTCGGCGCCCACGACCGCGGTGGATGTCCCCAGTGCGCGCATCACCTCGCCGGATGTCTCCCCGCCCGCCACCAGGAGGCGTTGGACACCTCTGCCTGCCAGAGCCACGGCGAGTGCGCCCGCCACCTGCTCGTATAGCTGCCCGGATTCCAGCGCGGCGTCATCGCGTTGGTCGGCCGGTGTGGAGGAGTAGATCAGCGCAGAACTCTCCACCGGTTGGCTATCCCACCAGCTCAGCGCCGCTGCCGTCAGTGACTCTGCGGTGTCGCCAGGCCCGGCGGCCACCCGGAACGAAGGCCGGCCCGATTGCTGGAACCGTGAGATCTGCTCCAGTGTGCGGCGTGAGCAACTGCCCGCGATGATCGCGGTGCGCCCGGCTGGTGGCGATGGCAGCTCGGAGACCGAGCGTGCCTCACGCCGCGCCATGGCGGCGATGAGGCCCGCCGAACCCGCGACCAGCGGCTGGGCGTGGACCGCCGTCGCGAGAGCGGCCAGATCACCATCGTCGACGGCGTCGGCCACGATGTGGCTTATACCCTCGGCCTCGGCCTCGATCACCGCTGCCAGCGTGCTGGCGTCCCCGCGTAGCGTGGCCAGCGGCAGCTGCAATACGGTCCCGTTCACCTGGGGCGCCAGCAGCCGGGGGAGTGAGGAGTCGCGCATCGGGGTAATCGGGTGGTCGCGCATGTGGGTTTCATGCAGCGGTTGGCCGTTGACGAACAGGTGGCCGCAATACACCGTCCGGCCATGGATCGGTGCGGCGGGCGTGGTCACCACCGCCGCCGCGCCCAATTCCTGTGCCAGTGCCTCGGTCACCGGCCCGATGTTCCCGGCGGAGGTGGAATCGACGGTCGAGCAGTACTTGAAGTAGAACCGGGTGCACCCGGATCGGCGCAACGCCGCCAATGCACCCAGACTGTCCGAGATCGCGCGGGCCGCTGGGGTTGAGCGTGACTTCAAGGCGACGACGATCGCGTCGGCTTGCCTGTCGGGCCGCTCGAACGGGCGAAGAGCGAGGATCGTTCGGAGCCCGGCCCTGCTCAGTGCGGCGGCGACGTCGGTTGCGCCGGTGGCGTCGTCGGCGATCACCCCGATCATGGGCGTTGCCCATCGATCCGCGTCCGCAGGCGCCTGGCCGCAGCACTCGGTCCATCCAGCACCGGGACCTCGAGACGCCGCCCGAGCTCGGCGGCCGCGGGCGCGAGCGAATACTGGGCCAGCACCACCAGATCGAACTCGGCGGCACCATCGATGGCCTGCCGCAATACCGTGATGAGCTCGCCGGCGGGCAGTGGCCGTGCCGCCGCCGGTACCACCAGCGGTGTGATGCGCGTACCGGCTCCGGCATCGGCCAGAGCGGCGCCGAGCCGATCAGTGCTGTCCTCGGCGGCCGAGGGCAGCGATGCCACCAGCAGTACCCGCTCCGGTGCCCGGCGGACCACCTCATCGAAGAGCGGGCCGTCGGCGGAGAGCACCGGCACATGCTCGGCAGCACGGGCCTCGGCCCGCTGGCCATACTGCGAGCAGGTCAGCAGGACGCCGTCGGCGTCGCCGGCCAGCGCATGCTCGATCAGGTTGTCCATACGCCGGGCGAGGGATTGGGTCACCCCTCCCTGGGCCTGGGCGTCGGGCAGGAGCCGGTCGTCCAGCAGGTTCCAGACCGTCACCTGTGGCAGGGCGTGGGTGATGGCGGCCGCTGCGGGTGCCATGGCCAGTGGTGTCGCGCTGATGACGGCGATGCGCGAATTGCTCATGTGGTCGCCCTCTCCATGGCCTGGATCCAGTCCAGGCCTTGCTCGGTGCCCTGCCTGGGTCCGTACTCGCAGCCGACCCAGCCGCTGTAGCCGCTGCTGGCTACAGCGGGGAAGATCCGCTCGTAGGCGATCTCTCCGGTCCCCGGTTCGGCCCGGCCGGGATTGTCGGCGATCTGGATGTGGACCACCTGTTCCCGCAACTGCTGGAACCGCTGGATCAGGTTGCCGCCGTCGACCTGGGCGTGGAAGAAGTCGAACAGCACACCCACGGTGGCCGGATCCACGGCCAGCGCCACCGCGGCCGCGGTCTCCATGGAGCGCAGACCGTAGTGGGGCTGATCGCGCTTGTTGAGCGGTTCCAAGGCGATGCGGACCCCCGCCCCGCGAGCCTGCTCGGCCGCCCATGCGATATTGCTGAGGTACTGGGCGAACGCAAACTCCGGATCGGTCTGCGGCGGGCACAGCCCGGCCATCACATGGACCGTCGGGGCGCCCAGCGCGGTGGCGTACTCCATCGCCGTCCGGACACCGCTACGGAACTCCTCGACTGCTCCCGGGGCGTAGGCGCTGCCGAGCACCGTGGCGCTTCCGGCTGGTCCGGCCGGGGTGTTGATCAGCGCCAATGTCAGGCCCGATTGGTCGAGTAACTGCCTCACGCGGGCGGCGGGCAATGCGTACGGCGAGGCGAACTCCACCGTGGTGAAGCCGCATCGCGCCGCGGCATCGAAGCGTTGTTCGAAGCCGACTTCGGTGAACATCCACTTCAGGTTCGCGGCCAGTCGGACCGGCCCGGCATGGGTGCGCAGGATCACGGCTGCTCCGGGTTCACGCACGCCTGCGGCGGATCGCCAGCCAGGACCGCAATGACATTGCTGGCCGCCATCCGGCCGGACGCGCTGCGGGCCTCACGGGTCGCGCCGGCGATGTGGCTGGTAGCCAGGATGCCCGGTGTGTGCAGTAGCGCACTGTCGGGCGGTAGCGGTTCGGCGCGGAAGACGTCCAAGGCTGCGCCGCCGATGCTGCCCGAGCGGACGGCGGATACCAGCGCGTCCTCGTCCACGATTCCGCCTCGGGCGGTGTTGATCAGGATGGCGTCGGATTTCATCGAAGCGAGCCGATCCGCGTTGATCAGGTTGCGGGTGGTCTGGTCGAGGAACAGGTGTAGCGAGACGAAGTCGGACTCGCGCAGCACATCCTCCAGGCTTGCCGGGCGGATCCGGTGGGCGGTTGCGTACTCGTCGTCGAGATGGGGGTCGTAGGCGATCACCGTCATGCCGAAGCCCGCCGCGATCCTCGCCACGGCCTTGCCGATCGATCCCAGTCCCAGGACGCCGAGAGTCGCGCCACGCAGCTCGCGGCCGGTGACCTGGTGCCAGCGACCGGCTCCGAGATCGCGGATATTGTCCGGAATGCGCCGGGCGCAGCTGAGCATCAACGCGAATACGTGCTCGGCGACGGCTTGCCGGTTCGATCCCGGTGTCACGCACACGGCGATCTGGCGGGCGCTGGCCGCACCGACATCGACACTGTCGTATCCCACCCCGGTACGCACCACGATCTGCAGGTTGGGTGCTGAGGCGAACTCCTGCTCTCCGAGCGGCTTGGTTCCGGCGATGATCGCCCGAGCCTGTGCGAGCAGGCCCGTGCGCTCCTGTTGCGGCAGGGCGGTGAGGTCGGCGTGGTGCGCGGTTCGCAGACCGGCTTTGGCCAGCATCGCATCGACCTCGTCGCCGGGGTGCAGGAAGGCCGTGGTGATGACGACGTCGACTGGCCCGTTGCTGCTCACCAGATACCTCCCTGGTAGTCGGCGGCGGTGAAGGCGCCACCATGGAATGCCGGTCCCGGTACCGCACGGGTGATGCGCGTGGCGTACTGCGCTGCATCGTCCTTCGGCCGGTATCCGATCGCGGCCCATCCCGCCTCACCGTTCCACCACCGTCCGGAGTTGGCCGAACAGCCGTAGACCACCTGACATCCGACGTCGTGCGCCTCGATGGCACAGCGGACCAGTTCGATCCCGTCTGGCCAGCTCAACCACAGCGCGAGCTGGCGTTCATCCTCGGGCTCGGGGCGGAAGGTGCCGATCCGCAACAGCACCGACTCCAGCCCCCATTTGTCGAAATAGAGGCTCGCCAATGCCTCGCCGAATGCCTTGGATACCCCGTAGAAGGTGTCCGGTCGCAACGGAGCCGATTCATCGAGTACGTCACTGGCGCTGTGAAATCCGACGATGTGGTTCGAACTGGCGTAGACCACCCGGCGAACGCCTGCGTGCCGGGCAGCCTCGTACAGGTTGTAGGTCCCGTCGATGTTCGACACCCGCAATTGGTCATAGGGCGCCTCATCTGCGATCCCTCCCAGATGCACGATCACATCGACGCCGGCGACGGCGCTGGCCACGGCGTCCGGGTCGGCGAGATCGCCGACGACGACCCGTTCGCCTGCGAACAGCGGTTCCACCTGAGCGCTGCGCGCGAACACCACCACTGAGTAGCGTCCGGCCAGACCCTCACGGATCACGCGGCCCATCCGGCCAGCGCCGCCGGTGAACAGAACGGTGGTCATCGATTCTCCTTCTGCTGGCTGATGCTGCGGTCGGACTCCCCGGACAACGGATCGGCGAAGAAGCCGATCTGGGCTTCCTGGGCCCGGATCCGCTCGACGGTTCCCGGCTGCAGGCGTAGCTCGACGTCGTGTCCGGGAACGAGCACTCCGGCGGTGTCGGTCAGCAGCGAACGCAGCCGTTGAATCGACCGGGTACTGGCATCTCGATCAAGCGTGGAGTCCACGATGCCGGAATGGAGTTCGAAGGCGTTCTTGACCGAGTCCCCGCCGAACAGCAGCTTCTGTGCGGTGCGCTCGGCGAAGTAGGCGAGGTGATGGGGCGTGTGACCACCGCTGGCGATGGCGTGGATCCCGGGCAGGAACTCCTGATCCGGAGCTATCCGCTCCACGCCATCGCGGCGGCGAAGCAGTTCCTGCACGTGCAGGTCCGGGATGAACGGGGTCCCGGGGGGTTGCTGCGCCGCCCAGGACAGTTCCCGTTCCCCGACCCAGATGGTGGCGTTCGGGAACATCGTGATGTTGGCGACGTGATCCCAATGCAGGTGTGTCAGGGCTATGTCCGTGATGTCCAGGGCCGTGAGCCCGAGGATCGCCAGGCGCTCATGGATCAGTGGGACATAGGCCGGATGGCCGGCGTCGATCAGGATGTGCCGCTCTGCCTGCCGCAATAGCCACAGGCTGCTCCAGCCGAAGGCCCCGTGGGACGCAGATTTGCCGGGAAATCCATGAACGATGGGGAAGGCCAGGCAAGTGCTCAACGGATCCAGTCCCTTCCCGCTACGTCATCGTGCCGGTTGCGTGTCTCAGATTCCCAGACTTAAAGAATACTATGCACTATAGTATTTTATCTGTCGAGCGTATCGGTGATAGTGCCGGTGGTGCGGCCTAGCTCCCCAGCAGGCGGTCGGTGGCGCCGCGGATGTGCGCCCGCATCGCCCGAGCGGCACGATCGGGTTCGCCAGCAACGATGGCATCGAAGATGGCGCGATGCTCGGGTGCTGCGTGCCGGGCGCCGGTGCGTCCGAACTTGGAGAACAACCGGAACCGCTGAATCTGCCCGCTCAATGCCCGGTAGGACAGGGCGAGGAAGGTGTTCCCCGATTGCTCCGCGATCAGGGTGTGGAAGCGATCGTCCGAGCGCCAATACAGGTTGAAGCCCTCGCTCTCGGTGTCCGCGTCCTGGGCCGACCGGTCGAACTCCTCGAGTGTCTGCGCGAGCTGTTCCTGAAATTCAGGCGTCACCCGGGCGGAGGCCTCGCGAGCCAGCCACGGCTCGAGCACCAGCCTGGCTTCACGCAGCTGCTCGATCTCATCGCGGGTCATGATCGGCGCGACCCGGTAGCCCCGCAGTGCCACGCGCTCGACCAGCCCGGTGTGTTCCAGCCGTGCCAGTGCCTCGCGTAACGGAGTCTGCGAGACATCGAGTTCCCGGGAGAGAGCACCGATATTGAGCGATTCCCCCGGGCCGCGCTCACCCGACATGAACTGGTGCAGCAACACCGAGTACATCCGATCGGCGATGGGGTGCCGAGCCGGGGTTTGCTCGACGCTCACGCTACCTCCACTGCTGGAATCTGAGTCGAACACTCGGGCCGAACACTACCGCGCGGGCTGTGGCGGGCCCTCACAGACATGAGCCATCCTGCGGAAGCGGGGCGACGGAGGCGGTCAGTACCGTCAGGATGGTGGTGGCTGCCTCGCCCGCATAGCTGGCAGGGATGGTGACCTCGACGGCGGGATCGCGGCCGTAGCTAGTGAACACCGTCGCATTCGGGGCCGACGCATTCGGTACCGACGCACTCGGTGCCCCGTCTGCCGTGGTGACCCAATCCACGGATTTGCCCTGACCATCGGTGATGCTCACGCACGGGTCGGTCGTGGGTGGCAGCGGTTCGACTCCGCAGCGCAACACGATCGCTGGTTCCCCCCAGGCGCGGGAGGCCTGTGAGGTCGTGGACCGCACCTCGGCCCCCGCCAGTTCGTCCGGCAGGCTGATCAGGACATCGGCGCACACCGGGGTGCTGGCGCTCGGCGCCGGTTCGACGTTGACCGGCTGTGCGCACCCGGCCAGTAGTACGCCGACCACCGCAACCCACGCCAGCGCCCGCATCGGCCATCCCGGTTTCCGCACCACCACACCAAGGATGCTAGGAGGAAGTGCGCAACAATGCGACCAGGTCGTCCTTGCGCAGCTTGGAATAGCCGGAAAGCCCGCGTTCGCGCGCCAGCGCCCGCAACGCCGCCACCGTCTGCGTCTGCAGGTCCGCCCGCTCTGCTGCAGCAGGCTCCTGCTCGGGGGCTGGTGGTTTGGGGGCTGGTGGTT
>JBKDZO010000043.1:0-7912 GCA_047971285.1 Beutenbergiaceae bacterium
TGATCCACGCGATCAGCCTGTTCAAGACAGTCGGCGGCGGGGTGAGGTCGATCCGTGCCATGACGGCACTCCTTTCCGTAGTCCTCACCCACTCGACACCGCCTGGCCCGGGTCTGTGACATCGGACCTGGGGCAGGCGTCGCGTTCTATGTTCAGAAGGCACCGACCTGGGCGACCTCGTCAATGATGCGCGCAGCTGCCCCGCTCGACAGTGTCAGCGACAGCACGGCAAGCGCCGAGACGACCGCGCCGATGTGCCGATAGCGCAAGAATGCGGCAGCGCGGGTGACGCGGCCCGGGGTGATCCTGCGACCGGCGAGGACACTCTGGAACGACCACCACCGGATCACGCAGGCGAGCGAGATCCCAAGGACCGTTGCCAGGACGGCGATGCCACCGAGTTGCAGCAGGAGAAATCGTGCTCCGTCCCAACCAAGGATCTGGAGGATGCCGGCTGGTTCAGTGGTGATCAGGTTCAAGCGAGCGGCGAAGTCATCACCGAATGCAGGGAACTGTCCGATGACGGCGGACTCCAGAGTCATGACTGAGGATGTGTGCCAGGGTGCCCCCCTGACGACGAACCACACCGTAGCTGCGGTGGCCGCGCACCCTACTGTTGCGGCCACCGTCGTTGCGACCTGTGGTCCCGATGAACCTTGCGAACGCGCGAGTGCGGCCCAAGCGGCTACTACCGTTGCGAGTGCAACGCCGCTTAGCGCTCCGATGATGATCGGCCAACTCAGCAGGTAGCCAAGGACTGCCGCTGCAGCAGCCACGGCGACCAGCACAAGTTGCGTTGTTGTGTCAGGGGGCTCCGCGGTGCCCGTTGGGGCGTTCTGGTCACGTGGCTCCCCGAGGTTCTGCTCGACCACGTTGATCTCGGTGCGTACGGAGTTGTCCGTAAGCGTGTTGTTCCCGATGCCTGAAACGGTCACGTTGCGATCGGTCTCCTGCGCCGGCGGTCGTCGACCACCAAGCAGGCGGACTCCGAGTGTGGCGAGCACGCTGCCGATAAACGTGGCAGCGATGGCAATCAGCAGTTCTTTCATGCGGTGCTCCTTCGAGTTGGCCCTGCCCAACCGAGCTTCAACGACTCAGTTGCGGTTCGTCCTCATGCCATGCACTGCGGTCGGGCGGAGGTTCCGGCCTTGCGCTCAGGCAGCCATCAGGGTTGCGGTACGGGCGTTGTCGTGGACGTTGTCGGTTGCGCGGCGTGCGGCAGGCTGGTTCGAGAAAGCCTCTCCGGATGCGGCAACCTTGTCCGAACTGCGCCATGCCCGCCATCTCCACGTGCCTCGGGCGTCTTCGTAGACCTCGTACCGAGCGCTCGCGGCCCCTGCCTTGAACGCGGCCGCGGCCCGCTGTGCATTCGAGAGGGATGCGAATGCTTCACCTGCCCATGCCACGAGTTGCCCATTGTGGGCGTAGAGCCACCACGTAGCTTGCTTGCCGCGGTTGTAGCCGACCTTGAATCTCATCGCAATCTCCTTGCCAGCGCTGAGGCGCTGCTCTTGCGCGAGCACGAGACCGGTGGTGTCATGGAGTTGCGAACGCGACCCCACCGGTCTCGTGCACCTCAGCGCCCGGCCTGCCAGCCGGGCGCTTTGGCTTTTCGCGCTATTTCAGGCCACCACGATCGTGGTCGCTCCTCGAGTGGAACACGCAACATCAACGATTGCCTCGAGCTGGTGCCGCGTGTCGCCAACAAATGCACACGATTAACGCGCTAAAAAACTCTCCAATCACGGCGTGTTCTACGACTCGACTGGGCCGTACATGCAATGATCACGACCATTGATGTTCGTACAACGCGCGAAATGGCGGCAGGCCGATGGTGATTGAGATGGATTCGGTGGATGAAGGCGAGGTCGCGTTGTACTGCGGCCGCCTCTCGTGTCGGAAGGTCATCGTGCAGACCGTGGGGCGCGGACGCCGCAAGGAGTTCTGCTCCGAAACCTGCCGACGTGGAGCCGATAGGGAGTACAAGCGAGCGAGGGCGCACGCGGAGCTGTTCGAGACTCAACTCAGGAACACGCGGCACGAAGTCGCTGCCTACGGCCGAAAGGCCGAAGAAGGTGTGCTCTCCCCCGAGGAGTCGGCGCGGCTCCGTGCGGATGCGCGAGTTGCCTTTGCGCGAGCCTCGACGGTGGCGGAACTCGGGGGTCCGCCTGAGCGCATGGCGGCTGAACTCGCAGCGCTGGTTGACGCGGTGCGCCCATTGCTCGAATCCGACCGTTCGTGGCTTGACGCCCGATCTGCTTGAGGCAGTCCTAGCGGCCCCTGGACTATCCGCTCGCCCGGCTGGTGCTGTCGGCCGCGCGGCTCGAGTTCGACCATCCACGGCGAGTTCGAGCGTTGCACTGTACGAATTCGCCGTGGATGGTCGATCTCGGGCAGGCGAAAGCGGGACGCCTCCTGCGCCGACTGGCTCCGCTGCCCGCGCGACCGCTTCGGCTGCCCCTGATGTCGCGGGTTGGAGCACAATGACGCGATGGGAACGATCGACGACTACCTGGCTACCCTGGACCCAGCGGACGGCGCAACCATCGCGGCCATCTACGACGTCGCCCGCGACGAGGTGCCCGGCACCGAGCAGGGGATGGGGTACGGCATGCCCGCCCTGACGTACCGGGGCAAGTCGCTGCTGTCGGTGATGCGCACCAAGACTCACCTGGGCATCTACCCGTTCAGCCCAGCGGCGATCGAAGCGGTCACCCAGCTTCCCGACGGCGCCACCCGCACCAAGGGCAGCCTCGGATTCCCACCGGAGGCGCCACCGTCGGAGGGCCTGATCCGTGTGCTCGTTCGGGCACGTGCGGACCAGATCGCGCCACCCACATGACCGTTTCCCGGGCGCCGGTTGGCAAGTTCCTCCAAAACCCGTTCAATATCCCCCGTGACCGCCCCATCCTCTCCAGTGCGTTTCCCCCACGGCTTGATCCCGATGCGGGGTCGCGACCCTCATGAAGTGCACCGCGCCGCCACCCCGCTGGAACTCCTCTACGACCTGACCCTCGTCGTCGCGTTCTCCATCGCCGGTTCACAGCTCGCCCACGCCCTGTCGGTCGGCCACATCTGGGTGGGGATCGCCGGGTTCCTGTTCTGCATGTTCGCGATCGTCTGGGCGTGGCAGACCTTCACCTGGTTCGCCTCCTCCTACGACACCGATGACTGGGGTTTCCGCATCGCGACCCTCGTCCAGATGCTCGGCGTCACGGTGCTCGCCCTCGGGATCGGAGACTTGTTCGGCGGATTCGAGGAGGGGCACCTCGACAACCGGGTGATCGTCATCGGGTACGTCATCATGCGGCTGTCGATGATGAGCCTGTGGCTGCGGGCGGCCCGCAACGATGAGCAGCACCGGCCTGTCCTGCTGGGCTACGTCCGCGTGATCGGCACCGCTCAGATCGGGTGGATCGCGACGGCGTTCCTGCCGTTGCCGATGCCGGTGCTGCTGGTCCTCATGGGCTGCCTGTACGTGCTGGAGGTGGGCGGTTCGGCATTCGTGGAATCCCGCGTCGGGCGGTTGCCGTTGCATGTGCACCACCTGGCCGAGCGCTACGGACTGCTCGGGATCATCACCTTCGGTGAGGTGGTGCTGGGAACCACGACCGCCGTCGAGGCGGTGACCACCGAGACTGGGTGGACGCTGGAGGCGGCCGTGCTCGCCTTCTCGGGCATCACCATGGTGGTGGGCATGTGGTGGGCGTACTTCGCGCTTCCGCACGGAGAGATCCTTGCCCGGCGGCGGGACCTGGCGCTGCGCTGGTCCCACACGCACCTGCTGCTGTATACGACGATCGCGGGCACCGGTGCCGGGCTGCACGCCGTGGCCTACCTGCTGGAGCATCACAGCGAGCTCGGCACCGTCGCCACCACCCTGACGGTGGCGATCCCGCTGGCGCTGTACATCCTGGGGATCTACCTCGCCTTCCACCTGCTGCTGCCCGGCTGGGATTCCTTCCACGTCGCCGTGATCGCGGTGACGGCGGTGGTGTTCGCCGTCGCGATCGGCCTTTCGCTCGCGGGGGTCTCGATCGCCTGGCCGGTGCTCGTGCTCACGTTGACCCCATGGCTCACCGTGATCGCCTACGAGACCCAGGGTCACAAGGAGATGGCCGCCCGGCTGGAGCGGCTCGGCGGGTAGGCCAGCGCCAGCCGATCATCGTGCCGACCGCGCCCAGGTGCCTCTCGTACCGCTCGGCGCAGGTCAGCGCATCCCATGCCTCCTGGGTCAGGTCGCGGGACTTGCCGGGACTGCCGGGATGGGGCTCGACGCGCCATCTGGAAAGGACCGGTGATCGTCAGGCAGTCAGGCTACGCGGCGTCCGGTGCGCTCGACGGCGCAGCGCCAGGTGGTGCTGCGGGGAACGATGGGTGCTGCTCGTGCGGGTCCTGTCTGCGAGGGACGAACAACGCCACGACCAGCGCGACGATCGCCGCTGCGATCCCAATGAGGAACGATGCCTCGAACGCCGCTGGCGTGGGTGCCTGGCCACCGTCGTAAGGGATCGTGTCCGCGGCCAGCACGGCGCCGATCACGGCCGCCGCGCTGGAGGTCCCCAAGGATCGGCACAGCGCGTTGACACCGTTGGAGGCTCCGGTCTCCGACTGCGGCACCGAGCGCATGATCAGCATCGGCATCGCCGCGAACCCGAACCCGATCCCGATCAGCAAGTTCGCCACCACGATCTGCCACACCTGCGCCGCGAACAGGAGGGTGAAGGCGTAGGCGGCAAGCACCGCCGTCGCCCCCCACACGAGCAGGGGCTGCGGACCGAGCTTGCCCGCCAGCCGCCCTGCGAACGGGGACAGGATCATCATCATCAGCCCGGCCGGCATCACCACCAGGCTGGCGTTGAACAGCGTGAGCCCGAAGCCGCCGACCCCCAACGGCATCTCCAGCAGCTGCGGGTAGGCGACGTTGGAGGTGAACAGGGCGAACCCGAACGCGATCGTGGAGATGTTCGTCAGCAGCACCGCCGGGCGGGCTGCGATCCGCAGGTCCAGCAGCGGCTGGGAGATCCGCAGCTCGAACCAGCCCCAGAGCCCGAGCATCACGATGCCCCCGACCCCGGCGAGCAGCACCCACGGGGAGGTCCACCCCCACGCGTTGCCGCGTGAGATCGCCAGCAGCACCCCAAGCAGGCCGATCGCCAGCCCGAGTGCGCCGACGAAGTCGAACCTGCCCGCGGTCCGCATCACGCTGACAGGCACGATCCACCACACGAACAGGAGCACCACGCCCCCCAGCGTTGCGGCCATCCAGAACAACGCATGCCAGTCCGCGACTTGGGTGATGAACGCGCTCAACGGCATCCCGAGCGCGCCACCGACGCCCATGGTCGCGCTGACCACCGCGACCGATTCGGCCACCCGCTCCGGGTGCACGACGTCCCTGATGATCGCGATCCCCAGTGGCACGGCACCGGTGACGGCGCCCTGCAACGTGCGGCCCACGACCACTCCGGCCAAGCCGTCCGACAATGCCGCGATCACGGACCCGACCACCAGCACCGCAAGCAATGCCATGAGGATCCGACGTTTGCCATACATGTCGCCCAAGCGCCCCGAGATCGGGGTGATGACGGCGGACGCCAGCAGCGTCGATGTCACCACCCACGCGGTATCGTCACGGCCGGCGTCGAGGAGCTCGGGCAGCTGCGCCTGGATGGGCACCACGAGGGTGAACATGAACGCGGCCGCCAGCCCTGAGGAGGCGAGCACCACCACGATGGCAAGCTGCGGGGGGCGACGGCGGAGCCTCCGCCTCGCTGCTTCGTCCCCACCTCGCACGGGCGAAGGCTATCGGTGTTGCGCACATGTCCAGGTACCGGTTGTGGCCTGAGCGGAGCCGTCCGGCAGGTAGGTTGACGGGGCACGCAGCACCTCCCGACGGTGTCACGTGCAGTCCGGGGCGTTGCCGGTGGGGGCCGCATGATGCCGATGAAGGGACGACCAAGGGGACGCGTGGCGGGCTTACAGAAATTCGAGGGTGGGTTGCCAGCAACCAGCTATCCAGGGATTGACGAGGTCTCAGATGGGTTCATCCTCCACACCGTGGAGTCGAGGCATGTGGCGTTGTCCCCGAGCTTGGCGCAGGTGATCTTCGAGGCTGCGGCCGACCAGCGCGGTCTGGTGCTCATTACCCACGACGATGCTGAACTCAGCCCGTTCATGGTCGCCGAGATGCGGCGATTCGGTCACCGGTGGGTGTACCGGCATGCCGACGGCATGCTCGTCGACGCGAACTCCGGTTTCACGGTGCACAACTGGGGCGATCTGCTGCTGCCGCCCGCCCCCGATGCAGTGTCACTGCTGCCGCCCGCGAAGCCAGGACAGTCGCGGGCTGCGATCAACCTCGAGGTGGTCGGGCAACATCGCGTCTCGCCCACCCTTCTCCTGGGTGCGATGGCGGAGGCGTTCGCCGAGACAGGCCCCCGGACACATCTGGACGCGATGGGAATGCGCGAGCCGTTGCACGAGTGGTGGAGCCGTGAGGAGCTGACCGAGCGGGTCCGTCGTCAGATGCCGAAGGCCGACATCGTGCGGGCGTGCTCCAGCGATGGTGTGTTCGTCGACCTGGCATATGAGCGCAGCAAGCACGGTTTGATCGAGCGGATGCGCGGTCGGCTCGTGCTTGGAGAATGGCGGGACTGGGCGCCGCGAGCGGTGCCCATCGCTGAAGATCTGCTTGCCCGGCTGGCCGACCTGTGCGTACCGGTCGTGATGACGACATCCTTGATCGACGTCGACGTGTTGGGGGAGCAGGGCATCCGCCGCAGAGAGCCGGAGGTACCACTCGCCTGGATGGGTGGCCCATCGATCGTCTACCGGACGTCTGCCGACGTTGATGCGCTGGCTAGCCGGTTCAATGGCAGCCGGTTGGGACGGCGGGCGGTACCGAGCCTGCTGGTGACCTTTCCGCCGTCGGCGGGAGATCCGCGTGAGCAGCTGAATCGGCTGCTCGCAGAGGTGGCGATCCACGCCACGGCGTCTGGGGAAACGTCGTGAGGACTGATCGTTTGAGCCGTGAGCTGGTCCTGATCACGGCGGAGGAGCCCACGTTCGACCAATGGTGTGCGGCTGCTGAGGCCATGACCCGTGGCCGGGCGATCGGGATGGTCGGGGGCGGGTGGCACGTGGTCGATACCGAGGGCCTGCCGGTCTTGACCTGGTGGCCGGCGCTCAGGATCGGGTATCCGAACATGGCGGAGATGTCCATCATGGCGCCGGTCGAGATCGGTGAGTTCTGGAGCGATGCGCTGGTGCCCGCACGTGGAGGGCAGGGCCATGGGGTCGTGCGGCTCATGGCGGTGTTGATGGGCGGACGTGTGAGGTACAGGTTCTGATGACTGTGTGGAAGATCAACCCGGGTGCGGTGTCGATGGTCCTGGAAGCGGTGCAGACGGCGCAGGAGACGCTGGGCGATCGCCTCGTCTCGGAAGAGCTCGACCCGGTTGCATCCGCGGTGACGACACCGTCGCAGGGCAATCCCGACGGCGGGCGCAGCAATGCAGTGACTGGGTCGGTGATGGCCTCCTTGAACGCGCTGTTCACCTCGCAGGCCGCCAGCATCAGGACGATCCAGGGCCATATCGCTGCCGGGGTATACGGAGTGGCCAACGCCACGGCCGAGTACAACCTGGCGCAAGCGGGGATGGCCGATGCCACCGATCCGCATGGGGCAGCGGCCCACATGCAGGAAGAGATGTTCGCGGCTGCTGCCTCGGGCGACCTGAGCTATTTCGATACCTACGGTTCAGTCCGGCCGATGGATGCGCAGGGTGATGGCGTGTGATGGTGAGCCTGATCGACCCGAGTGAGTTCCCCACCATCGATACGACCAAGCTCACCTCGGCTGAGGCAGCTCTGCGAGCCTGGGGTGCTGGACTGGTGACCGATGTGGGCT
>JBKDZO010000044.1:0-67800 GCA_047971285.1 Beutenbergiaceae bacterium
CAGGGGCCGACGCCGGTCTAGGTCACGTTCCGATAACGACATCGTGTCAGTCTCACACGGTGGCCACCGACACGTCAGTAGTTCACCGGCATAAATTTGGCCTCAATAGCTACTGGTCTGACCATCGGTTTCATCCGCGATGATCGCTAGACCAGCGCTGGTGCCCAGCAACTGCGCCCCGGCCGCCAACAGTGCTAGCGCCTGCTGGTAGTGCTTGATCGACCCGGAGGCCTTGATGAGCACGCCTGCCGGTGCCCTGGATACCAGGTAGGCGATGCTCGCGGGATTGGCAGTTTCGACCTGCCCGCTGCTGGCATTCTTCAGCACTGCCGCACCAGCCTCGACTGCTAGGTCGACCGCTGTGTCCCGCTCCGACGCAGTCAACAGTGGCAACTCCAGCATCACCTTGATCGGTACCCCCGCAGCGTTCACGACCCCGGCGATGTCATCCCGGTAGGCGTCATACATGCCGCTACGCAGCCAGCCTACTTGGGTGCCGATATCGATCTGAGTCGCGCCGGCCGCCACCAGCCGCTCGGCCTCGAAGGCCTTCCCGGCGCTGGTGGTCACCCCCACCGTGGGAAAGTCCAGAGCTGAGGCAACCTCGATGCCAGTACCCGCCAGTTCGGCTGCCACCACACTGACCCAGCTGCCCGGGACCATGGCCGCATTGAACCCGTATTCAGCGGTCTCACGAGCATGCGCGACCATGTCGTCACGAGTCGAGCCCACCTCGATCTTGGTGTGCTGAATGAATGGTGCGAGTTCGGCCGGGGCAAGCGCACCGATCGAGCCGTTGGAGTCAGACATGATGGTTATCTCCTTTTGTGGGTCACGCAAGGTGCGGCCGGGCCGCCGGTCGGGGTGTGGGCCGTCATGACCACTGCACCAGGGCTTTGCCGGGACGCCCCGCATCCGCAGCTGCGAGCGCCGCCGGTGCGTCCTGCGCAGCGAACGGCGTGGTCAGGAGCTCGCGCAACCCAGGCAGGGCACGCGCAGCGCGGAAGACGGCATCGATCTCGTAGGGCTTGAACACCCAGCTTCCGAACAACCGCAACTCTTTGCGGATGACGTCGATCCCGGGGTCGATTTCCATCGCGTTGTTGGCACCCAGCAACAGCACCGTGCCCTGAATACGGACACACTTCATGGCCTGTTGCTGCGCCACTGGGTTTGCCGAGCACTCGGCCACCACTTCAGCCCCTTCGCCAGTGAGCGACCGGACCTCGGCGATCGGGTCCTGCGCCATCGGGTCGATGGTGTGGCTCGCACCCAGACGTGTGGCCAACTCTCGGCGTTCAGCCACCGGGTCGACGGCGATCACCATGCACCCCTGCGCCGCTGCTGCCGCCACCACACACGACCCCACCGGACCGAGCCCGATGACCACCACTCGATCACCGAGACCGGCCCCGGTCTTGCTCAGACCCATGTACCCGGTGCCGAAGTTGCAGGCGATCAGCGCGGCCAGCGGGTCCTCGATATCGTCAGGAACAGCAATCAATGAGTCTGCCGGCGTGACCAAGTACTGAGCGTTGCCGCCATGCCGATGGTTTCCCAGCGTCATACGGTCCGGGCAGAACATCGGTTCGCCACGCAAGCAGTGGGCACAGGTGCCATCTCCGGTGTGCTGGTACGCCATGACACGATCACCCACGCGTAGCCGTGCATAGCCCGCCGGGAGTTCCTGCACCACACCAACGGCTTCGTGCCCGGGCACCGTATCAGCGCGGTTGCCCAGCTCGGCCATGGGTTTGCGGTAGTGCGGCAGATCACTCCCGCAGATGGCCGACATCGTGGTCCGAACCAGGGCATCATCCGGTGCCAACTCGGGTACGTCGTAGTCGCTCATAGTGGCGGTCCGATCTCCGGTCAGCCGCAGCCCTCGCATGGTGGAAATCACCGATTCGTCCCTTCGTGAGAATCCGATAGCGCGTCTTGGTAGGTGGCATAGAGGTCGTCGGCGATCGCTGCATGGGCGTCGTTGGGTTCAAACAGTCGCCCCGCACCCGCACCCAGCTCCATCGATGTGTCAGACGCAGTGAAACCCACCGCAGCTGCGCCACGGAGTGCGGACTGCTGTGGATCGCCGTCCGGCACCTGGAGCGGCTGCCGGGAGGTGTCAGCCAATACCTGGCACAAGGCCGGTGACCTGGCCAGACCACCGATGGTCGGCAGAATCGGCACCTGCTGGCCGACATCATTGGCAATGCTCACGATGTGACGCAATTGCACCCCGATTGACTCCACCACGGCCCGGGCCACGTGAGAGCGACCGTGGCGCAGCTCTAGGCCGGTCATGGCAGCGACGCGAGGCTGCCAGGCCGGGGTTCCGGAACCGGCGAACAATGCGTGAAAGCGCAGGCCGTCGCTACCGGCTGGGGTTTGTGCCACGTCGGCGGCCAATCGTTGAAACCCTGCGGCGTTGTCGCCGAATCCCATCGTCTGTGCGACCCACCGCAACGCCGAGCCGCAGGAAGGGATCGTGCCCTCCCGATCTTCCACACCCTGGACCAGATGGGCACCTCGAACCATGCCGGCGCCAACGGCCGTCTCTGGCTGCACTGCCGCCACGTAGGTTGCTGAGGTCCCCAAGTTGATGCTCGCCATCCCAGGCTGCCACGCACCGGCTCCGGCCGAGGAATACTGCTGGTCGCCACCGCCAGCCAATACGGGTACCCCCACGGGCAGGCCGGTAGTAGCTGCCGCAGCGGCCGAAACAACACCGACGACGTCGGTAGCCCACGCGAGCGACGGCATCAGCGACGCTGCTAGCGCGAGTTCATCGAGGATCACCTTGCTCCATTGGCCGGTACTGATGTCCAGCATTCCGGTCCAGGCGGCACAGGTCAGGTCCATCGGCGTTGCGGAACCGACCAACCGAGCGGTGATCGCGTCGGCGACCCCTATGATCCGGTCGGCTCGGCGATAGCTCTCAGGTATCCGGCTCCGCAGCCACAACAACCGGGTGACTGCGGGCATGGCGCCGAAAGGTGTTCCGGAAATCCGCGTGAATCGGCGTGGCCCGACCTGGGCCAGTTCGGCCAGTATCTGTCCACCGCGCAAGTCCATCCACAGCAGCAGAGGCGTCACCGGTTCGCCCGCAGAGTCCACCAACGCCACACTCGCGCGCTGGGCACTGATGTTGACCGCGCAGATCTCGGTGCCATCTGGCTGATCGAGGCATGCCCGGGCCAGGGTCTCGACGACTGCAGCCCACAGATCACCAATCTCTTGCTGCGCAGCCCCGGGTTGCGGGTGATGGACCAGCAATGGAACTGCATGCTCGGAAACGATGGTCCCGTGCTCATCCAGCAGCGCCGACCGCACCCCGGTGGTACCCGCATCGACGACGGCGACCAGGGCGCTCATCCCTTCACCGCCCCGAAGCTCATGCCGGTGACCAGTTGCCTCTGGGCTGCGAACAGCACCACCGCTACCGGCAGCACTGCCAGGGTGCCCGCTGCCATCAGCGGACCGACAGCGATCGACTGGAACTGGATGAACCCCAACATTGCGACCGACACAGTCTTGGCGGAGCCACCAGCGATCGTCAGGGCGAAGACGAACTCATTCCACGAGAAGATGAAGCTGAGCACGAAGGCAGCAGCCACGCCATTGCGCACCAGCGGCAAGCCGATGCTGTTGAAGGTGCGCCACGGGCTTGCTCCATCCAGGGCGGCAGCCTCGAAAACCGATGCTGGCAGGTCTGCGAAGAAGCTACGTAGCAAGAAGAAGACAATGGCGAGGTTCACTACGGTGTGCATCAGCGTCAGCGCCCATACGGTGTCGGTTCCGCCGATGGCGCGGAAGAATACGAAGTACGGGATGACGACGACCACAGCCGGGAGCATCCGGGTCGACAGCACCCAGAACTCGAGGTCTTGCTTACCCCGAAACGGTATCCGCGCGGCAACGTATGCGGCAGGTGCAGCAGCGGCGATGGCGATGACTGACGAAATCGTCGCCACCACCACCGAGCGTCCCAGCGCTGCCATGAACGCTCGGTCGGCTAACACGTCCACGATGTTGTAGGCGTAGATCGGCGCCAGCCAGTCGGGGGAACCTGAGTGAATGTCGCTGGGCGCCGCCAGACCCACCCGCAGCATGAACACGAATGGTGCGATGGCGAGCAGTACCAGTAGCCAGACCACCACCATGCGTAGCCGCCGCATGGCTCGTGACTCGACCACTACTTCTCCAATCTCTGTAGTGTCGGCGCTGCGAACGTCCGCCCCAGCACGATCAGGCCGATCAGGAGCAGCAGGCCCAACGCAGATGCCTGCCCAATGTCCAGATTGGTGAAAGCCTCTCGGTAGATGCGGACCGTCAGTGTCTCGGTCGCCGACCCGGGTCCGCCTTGGGTGATGATCCAGATGGAGTCAAAAGTCCGCGCCGCATCAATCGCTCTGAACGTGACCACGAAAGCGATCAGCGGCTTGAGTAGCGGCAACGCAACCAGGCGCACTCGCTGCCACGCCCCCGCGCCATCCAGGGCGGCAGCCTCGAACGGCTCGGATGGTAGAGATTGCAGGCCGGCGACCATGATGAGGGTCACGAATGGGCTCCACTGCCAGATGTCGACCGCCATGATCGAGACCAGCGCCAGAGTCGGATCCGATGTCCATGCCTGCTCGGGAAGCCCAACCGCCGACAAAAGCGTATTGACCTGGCCGCCGTCCGGATTGAGCATCAGTCGCCATGCCAGGTACGCGGCGACCGGAGTTGCCGCGAATGGCAGCACCAAGAGTGAGAGGTAGATCCGGCTGCCCGGCAACGGCCGCCACAGCATCGTGGCCACGAAGAAGCCCGTGATGAACTCGACGATGACCACCGTCACCACAAGCACGATGGTGATCACCACGGAGTTCAGCAGGCCCGATGCCGACATCGCCCCGACGAAGTTGCTCAACCCGGCGAAACCGTCCCGGCTGGGGCTGGTCAGGTCCATCTCGCGAAGCGAGTACACCAGCACCGAGACGAACGGGTAGAGCGTAAAGGCTGCCAGCAGCACAAACATTGGCAACAGCATCGCGAGCACGAACACTCGGCCACTGCGCCGCCGCGTCCCGGCGTCGGTCAGGACATCCGTCACAACGCCGCTTGCATCCCGACCACAGCATCATCCAGTGCCGTTTGAATGTTCTTGCCGTTGGTCAGGATATTGACGAGTTCCAGGGCCAGCGCATCGGCCTCTTGCGGAAAGGTGGGCCGTGCGTACGGGACCCGTTCGGTCTGCACAGCTTCGAGGTTGGCGGTTATCTCGGTCGCAGTATCACTGGGGTAGAACGAGAGAAAGGTGGAGTCGTCCCAGACCGATGCGCGCGCCGACGGACTGCCGGATCGGGAGGAGACCGACAGCGCGATCTCCGGGCTCATCGCCCAGGCGTAGAACAGTGCAGCTGCTTCCTTGTTGGCGGAGCCCTCGGGGATCCCGGCGAGCCAGTACCAGTAGTTCGGTGCGGCCGCTGAGCCATTGGCCGAGCCGGGCCAGCGCTGGACTGCGATGTCATCGGTATGTGCCGATTGAGTGTCGTCCAACAGCACCGACAGCAGCCCGCTGGCATCGGTGTAGATCGCAGCCCCGCCCTCGTTCATCAGACCGGTCGCTTCCAGCCAGCTCATGTTGGAGGCGCCAGTGGGGCCGTACTCACCGAGGAGTTGCTTGACGTAGAGCTCGGTCGCCCGGACGCCGGCTTCAGAATTGACGGCCGGGGTATCACCGTCGAAGAACTCGCCACCTTCGGTGAGGAAGTAGTTGGTCCAGGTCCACACGATGTCCAGGCCGCGCCGCCCACGACCAGCGAATGGGCGCGGCATGGTTCCCACCAGCGCCTGGGACGCCTCGACCAGCGCGTTCTGGGACTCGAAGGATGTGATTCCGGCAGCTTCCAGCATGCTGCGGCGATACATGATCACGCCCGCTTCGGCCGAGATCGGTAGGGCGAACAACTCGCCCTTGCTGGTGCCTGCATCGCGAGCCGGAGCGAAGAAGTCCTCCAGGTTGAACCAGTCGGGATCGATCAGGTCGCCATCGCGGAAGTACGGGTCAAGTGCCGTGAGCCAACCGGCCTCCATATATTGACCGGCTTGCAGGTTGCCGACCATGACTGCGTCATAGGTGTTCGCACCGGCCGACAAGCTGACCAGGGCCTGCTGGTAGTAGCTGTCCTCCGAGAGAATGTTGGCCTCGATCGTCATCCCGGTGAGGTCTTCAAACTCTGCGAACTGTTCGCTGACCGGCGTGGTCCACCAGTGTTCGGCCAGGAGCAGATTCAGGGTGGTTCCTTCGAACCTGCGCCAATCGGTACTCCCGCCGAACTCACTAGTCGTCGGTTCGGCAGCGGAGTCGCTCGTCTCGTCGGGTTCCCCTTCGCGGGGGGCGCATGCAGCCAGGGCGACCGCACTAGAGGCCGCACCGATCAGCAGTCCGCGGCGAGTGAGCAGAAAACGGGCGTCATCAGTCATCTGGGAGTCCTCCTGGGTGCCGGTGTCGCGTCCCCGTCGACGCAATTTGTTCAGTTATGTATATAGACAACTTGCTGCCTTGGCAAGCTTTCGGCCCGAATCTCTCGAAGTTGTCCATGGCTGAGATGAACATATATGGTCAACGCAATGGCAGATTCCACCACCCCGCACCTCGGCATTCAGATCCGACGTGAAGCACCGGTCGCGCTGCACGTTCAGATCTCCGACAGCATTCGAAGCCGCATCACCAGCGGCCAATGGCCCGCGCACTACCGGCTCAAGAGCGAGCCAGAACTGGCCGCAGACCTCTCTGTGAGCCGCGGAACCCTACGGCGCGCACTGACTACCTTGATCGACGAAGGGCTACTGCGACAGATCCAGGGACGCGGCACCTTTGTCACCTCACACGTGATCGAACCGTCGATCGCGCAGGAACTAACCACGATTTCGGAAGACCTGGCCAGCCAGGGCGTGAACGCGCGCACCGAGGTCCTCAGCGCCCGGATCATCCCCGCTCCACTGCCGATCATGAACCTGCTCGACATCGCAGCCAGTCCGCAAGTGCTGCAATTGCGCCGCCTACGCTCCACAGACTCCGGCCCGGTCGCACTGTTCCTAAACTACGTCCGCGTGGATCTCACCCCAGGGATCGGCGACGTCGACTTCACCCGGCAGAGCCTGTTCTCGGTCCTGGAGCAGCAGTTCGGATTGCAGATCGGCTCGGGTCGGCGCACGTTCGCTGCCCAGCCGGCTATCGGCGAGATCGCGCAATGGCTGCAACTGCCCGAGCAGGCTCCGGTGCAGTACCTGGAGCAGATCACCTATCTCCAGGACGGGCGGCCGTTGGAGTACTCCGATGTGTGGATCGACAGCAACAAGATGCGCGTGACCTCGCTCTTGAAGCGCCGAAGGGCGGGCGCACCGTGATGGTGCACCCGCCCCCGCACTGCGGCTAGGACCTCACCTGGTTCGCCACCGCCGCCGTCCGATGAACAATGCGGCTGAGCCCAGCAGCAGCAACAGCCCACCTAGGACGATCGTCGCGCTGACTTGCGCACCGGTGGTCGCCATCGACGGAGGAACCAGCGGTGGCACGTTCATGGTGATCGAGGCGATGTCGTGATCGTCCTCGTCACCGGTCTGCGGGGTGAGGTTGATCTCATCGTCGATCATGACGTCGTCATTGGTCTGATCCGGCACCGAGTCGATGTCCTGGATCGGTGTACCGATCGGTGTTGTGATCGGGTGACCGTCCTCATCGATCGCCGTTTGGTCGGAGATCTCGGCGTAGTTGTCGATCTTCGCCGCGGCCTTGATCACCTTCAGATCGATCTGCACGACCACGGAGCCACCCGGCGCCAACGACCCGGGCAACCGGATCGTTGCGGTCCGATCCGGCCCTGCGGTCCAGTCGGGGTCGTTCAACTCCAGCTCGACCGGAATGTAGTCGGTGACCTCGATCTGGTTCGCGGTCACATCACCTTGATTGAACACGATGATGTCGAAGGTCACCGTCTGACCGAGCTCGACCACCTCGCTCTGCGACGCGCTGAGAACCTTGCGCAGCGCCAAGTCGTACTGCGGCAGGTGGAACCCGAAATCCACGGTCAGGTTGGACCGCTCATCGGCGTTGTCGTCGTTGTCCGGGTTCTCTCCCAGCGGCTCGGCGTTGCGCCCGAGCGTCACCGGGCCCGAGACCACCATGCCGTAGTCGGTGAAACCGTTGTCGTTGTTGTCGACGTCCAGGTTCGGGTCGGTCTCGGTCGGATCCGAGGACAGCATGCTCGCCAACGGTCCACCGGGCTCCCAGTTGGACGGCGCGATACCCACCACGTAGTCACCCGGGTTCAGGTCTCCGAACAGGTACAGCCCATCCGCATCGGTGACGTCGGTAGCGATCGCATCATGCGCATCGATCAGGCCATCACCGTTGGTGTCGATGGGCTGCCCGTCCGGACCAGCATTGAACAGCAGCACCTCGACACCGCCGATGGGATCCTCATCGTCGTCGATCTGGCCATTGTTGTTGGTGTCGAACCAGACTTCGTTGCCCAGGCTGTATCGCGGGCACCGCACCATCGCCGAGACGTCGTTGGAACGGATCGGCAAGGCCATCTGGTCCGTACGAGCACCGAAGGTGTTGGTGTAGAAGTCATCACACTGGGCATTCTCAGTGTCGAGGGTGAGCGTCAACGTCACCTCATCGTCGGGCCGCAGGTGATCGCCGGATCCCAACGCGACCGCGAAGACCGCCGTCACCTCATAGGCGTTCTGCGGACAGGTACCGCCCGCCGGCCCCATCACCTGGGCACCGCCGACGGCGTCACACCAGACGGTGTCGCGCTCAGCGGCGTCCGGGTCGCGCGAGATGGTGTTCGGTGCATCACCGCTGACGTAGAACTGCGATGCCCCGTCCAGGCTGACGAAACCCAGGCTTCCGGAATAGCTGGAGGCCGGGCTGCGACCGTCGCCATTCGTCTGCTGACCCAGGGTGACCCCGTTGTTGGCGGAGTCGGAGGCCGGCTCCACGTTCTCCGGGCCATCGCCGTTGAACGGGAACACGTCCACGATGCGCAGGCCGGACAACCGGGTGTTGCCGACGTTGTTGTAGGTCAGTGAGAAGACGACGTTGCCATCGGCGTCGACACCGTCCATGTTGGCGTCCTCGTCGTCGTAGCCAATCAGCGAGCAGCGCTGCTGCCACGCCTCCAGCGCCGCACCGGTCAGGTCCGCGTTCGGGTGGGTGGTACACGGCCCGTCCCCGGCGTCGATCGCTTTCACGATCGCCCCGGCGTCCGAGGGCAACGGCATATAGGTATTGGCGGTGGAGGTGTCCGTCTGCGGCCCGTCCTCCTCGATCGCGGCCCCATCCAGGAAGTCGTCCTGTGCCGGATCCCACGCACCGTAGCCACCGGAGTAGACATCTGCGGTGTTGGTCAGCGGCGTGTATTGGCGGGGGCTGACGGCAACGGCGCCGGTGATCTGCACCGTTACCTCGATCGAGTCCTGCCAACGCTGGCCAGGCTGGCCACCGGGCAGGCCCACCAGCTGCCCGGGGTCCGGGTTGTCGGGGTCCGCGGCGCTGAAGCGGCACTCGATCGCACCGCCGGTCGCGCCGGTGACATCTGGAACGAAGGTACACGTCGCGCCGGGCGTGCTCGGCGTGGTCATGGAGACGAACTGGTGCTCCGGACGCAGGACGTCCCGTGCGGTGACGTTGACCAACGCCTCACGGTCGGAACCGATGGCGGCGAAGTCCAGCCGGAAGGTCGCCTGGTCGCCGTTGTCGGCGACGTCGAACGGACCGTTGACGTTGGTCTTGGTCACCGAAGGCCGAACCGTGACGATGCGCACCCGGTCGGTGTCACTGTCTAGCGGATGGGTGACATCACCGGCCGCGTAGTAGGTGAAGTTCGTCTGGTCCAAGGTGGTGCGAACGCCAGAGTCGTAGGCATTCTCCAGGGTCGTGTCATAGCCCAGGTTGCACCAGCCGGCAGCACCGGGGACCAGGGACGGCTGTCCAGCGCCGGGGTCGTTGTAGTCGCGGTTCTCCCGGATAGTATCGGGCAGGTTGAAGCAACTGCTCCCCGTCGGGCGGCCCGCTCCGGAATCCCACGCGCCCACAGCGCGCGCGGTGTGGATGTAGACCGCCTTGTCGTTGCGGTTGACGTCCAGGTCGGTACCCACCCGGACCTGCACGCTGAGGTACATGCCCGCTTCCATTCCGACGGCGGCACCTCCGCCCGAGGGGATGCCAAGGTGGTTGTACCAGGGGAATTCGTCGCCGGTCATGATGACGCGCACCATGTTGTAGGCGGTGCCGTCGGTGGGATCGACATCCTGGGCGTTGACCCAGGTGCGACCGGCATCGTTGCACTCCACGCCACCCTGTGCGACGGCGCCGCCGGCCAGGTTGTAATTCTCGATCTCGACCGGGTCGGTGGAGGTCTCGTCATACGGGTTGTCCATCACCGTGGGGTCGGCGGCGTACTGCACCTGCACCCCGGCCGCAGCCAGGTCCGCCTGCGACATCTGCAGCACCCGCGGCACATTGCCGGAGGTGCTCAGCACGGACCCGTTGTTGCTGACTCCGACCACCAGGTTGTCGGTGGGGTGTGTCGGGGTCTCTTCGCTCCAGCTGGTGGTGCTGTAAATGTTGGTGTTGACGTTGCGGCGGCTGAAGTCGGGCATCGCGGCCAGTGACAGCTGCTCCGCATCCCAGACCATGCAACCTTGGATGGGACTGTTGTACTCAACGTTGGAATAGGCACCGACGAGCATTTGCAAGCTCAGTGGCTGACCGCGAGAGACCTCACCGCGACCATCCCACAATGTCGGCGTCACACCCTCATTGTTGGAATTGAGATTGTTCGGCTGCTGCGCATAAATGCTCGGATTCGCCGGGTCCCACAGCTCTCCGCCCGGACTAACCGACACTGCGGTATCGACGTATCGAGAAGAAATGAGTCCATAGTGCGAGGTGTAGCTCACTGGACCGGCCCCCGCGCCGCCCCCAGGAGGAACCGGTGCACCGATAGCGAACCTGGTGGAGTTGTCACCGGTGCTGCCCTCGGGCACCGAGGAGCTGCCGATCACCTCGATGGCGGCTACATCCTCGGAGATGACTGCGGTACCGCTCGGAGTGCTGGTGACACTATTGGTGAATGAGGCACCGTCGGGCGCCATCGCCACATCGACCTCATCGCCGTCCATCCACAGCACGACCTGACCGGTGAGGATGTACCCGAGCGAATTCGGGGTGCCATTGGCATTGACGTCCGGCACGCCGTCAGCGTCCAGGTCGGGCTGGGTATTGCTGTAGCTGCCACCGGCCACGGTCACCTCGAAAGCGGGATAGCCGTTGGTTGTGGTGATGGGACCACAGGTCCAGTCCCCGGTGGTCACCGGTAGCCGTCCGCCGTTCCCGCCGTCATAGCTACCGCAGGAATCACCGTTGATCGACTCACCGGCAGCCACGGCATCCGCGATTTCACCGGCGGTCGCATACCGCGTGGTCAGCCCGCCGTTCTCCCAGAAGTGATCGGTGAAGGACAGGTCCGCCGAACTATCCAGGCGACCGGAGCCCTTCGGTGGCGCGGCGCTCTCCACCGGGGTGGTCAGGCCGATGGGGAACATCACCAGGTAGCCGTCGTTGAACCTCGTCGAGGTCACCACCGGGGTGTTCTTGATCCAGTTTCCCGACGGAGCCTCGGAGACGTAGATGGTCTCCGGCTCGCTGGTGGCGTCGGCCGAACCGTCGGCCGTCATGAGCACATCGGCGTCGAGGGCGTGGGTATCCACGCCGTTGCGCAGGGCGACCGTCGGGCGGATCGTGCCGTGCGTACCCTCCGCGACATCGCCCAGCAGGCAGGTCAGCACCAGCCCATCGGTACTGATCGAGGAGCCATCCAGGCAGCCGGTGAACTGGCGGCCGTTCGCAACCATTTCCGCCGACGGATTCCATGCGATATTGCCGGCCGCCTGGTCGTAGCCCGACAGCGAGACGGTCAGCACAACGTTGGTGCCCAAATCCTCGTTGACGTCGTAGTCGATGGTGTAGCCGTACTGATCCCAGGTGCGTACCACCCGGTTGTCGGCGTTGGCATCCAACCCCGGCGTGTGCGAGCCATCGGTCGCACCGTCGTAGTCCGGGTCACTCATCGGCCCGGTACCGTCGAAGTTGACGGCCATGACAACTTCGTTTTGGCTAGCGGCCACCGCGCTGGTAGCCCCAGCTATGACCAAGATTGAACTCAGAGCAGCCGCGCATGCAGCTGCCCCCACTGTGCGCAGGCGCATGGAATTGTCTCCCCGACATAGATCTAGCGCCACCCCCGGACGCCATTCGAATTGAAGGTAGCACACGTTCGATTAGTCGCTTATCAGCCGTTCCATCTTTTAATAAAAGAGGCAACTGTTGGCAACTAAATAGCCGACACAATATTTTGCGTATCAATATTTGCAACTTGCTTTTACGACCTCGCACCAGGCTCGGTCGGCTGATCCGCGTCAGCACCTCACGAGGCGGTATCGCACCGTAGATGCGGTGCTAGCCTAGCTATGCACGACGAGAAAGCGGATCGCCTAGCGAGCGAGTGGGGGTTTGACAGTGGCTGTGACGCGGCAGGCACCCTCTGTCAACCACGATCCCACCGCAGCACCGCTGGGCACCCATCGCCGGGACCGGGCGCGGCTGAAGTTGGTGGCCCTGGGAGTCGGCCTCCTGGCGATCATCACGTTCTCGCTGCCGCTGGGCAGCTACGACATCGACATACCCACGGTCGCCCGGATCCTGCTCTCGCCGATCTTCGGCTGGGAGACCGGGGTCACCGAAGCGCAGGCGACCATCGTGGTGCAGGTGCGGCTACCCCGGATTATCGGGGCGGTGCTGGTCGGTGGCGCGCTGGCAGCCGCTGGCGCCGGCTACCAGAGCATGTTTCGCAACCCCCTGGTCTCCCCCGCCATCCTGGGCGTCTCGGCGGGTGCGGGCTTCGGCGCCGCCAGCTCGATCCTGCTGGGCATGCCATGGCCGGTGGTGCAGATGATGGCCTTCATCGGCGGCATCGCCGCAGCACTCCTGGCACTGGCGATCTCCCGCACCTTGGGCCGCGGCTCAACCGTGGTGCTGGTGCTGGCCGGGATCGTCGTCTCCACGCTGTTCCAGGCGTTCATCTCGATCACCCAGTACCTGGCCAACCCGGAGGACACGCTGCCCACCATCACGTTCTGGCTGATGGGTGGCCTGGGCCGGGTTCGCCTGGACGATCTGTTGCTACCGACCATCATCATGGTGGTCTCACTGGTCGCGATGTACCTGATGCGGTGGCAGATCACGGTACTGGCCGCCGGTGATGACGAGGCCGCGGCGCTGGGGGTGCGCCGGGCAGTGGTGTGGACCGTGGTGATCACCGCCTCGACGCTGATGACCGCGTCCGCGGTAAGCATGGCCGGGATCATCGGCTGGGTCGGCCTGATCATGCCGCACCTGGCCAGGTTCCTGATCGGTCCCTCATTCGACCGGTTGCTGCCCGCGGCGGTGTTGATGGGGGCCGGATTCCTGCTGCTGGTCGATGACCTGGCCCGCAGTGCCTCCGCGATGGAGTTGCCGCTGGGAGTGCTCACGGCGCTGGTGGGGGCACCGTTCTTCGTCTTCCTGCTGGCACGGGCCCGGAAGCAGTGGCTATGACGGCGACGGTGCAGATCGACTCCCTCAGCTACGCCCACCCCGGCGGGCGGCATCAACTGCGCGAGGTCAGCGTTGAGGTACAGCCCGGGCAGGTCGCCGCACTACTGGGACCCAACGGCGCCGGTAAGACGACATTGTTGCGATGCCTGCTCGGGCTGCTGAAAGCAGACTCCGGTACAGCCCACATCGGCGGGCACGACATTGCCACGCTGCCCGCCCGCCGTCGCGCCCGACTGGTGGGGTACGTGCCCCAGGGCACCGCCACCGTGTTCCCGTTCACCACCCTGGACATGGCCGTGATGGGCCGCACCCCGCACCTGTCAGCCATGGCGACGCCCAAGGCCAGCGACCGGGCGCGAGCCCTGCAGGTGCTCACCGACTTGGGTTTGGCACATCTGGCCCATCAGTCCTTCTCCTCACTGTCCGGTGGCGAGCGCAGCCTGACACTGGTGGCCCGTGCACTGTTGCAGGAGTCGGAGGTGCTAATCCTCGACGAACCGACCGCAGCCCTGGACCTGGGGAACGCCGTCCGGGTACTGAGCGTGGTTAATGACCTAGCCGAGGCAGGCCGGACCATTCTGATGACCACCCACCAGCCCGACCATGCGCTACGCGGAGCGGACCACGTGGTGATCATGGCCGACGGGCAGGTGCGGGCGCAGGGGAGCCCCGCGCGGGCCTTGACCGGAGCACTGCTGTCCGATGTCTATGGCACCCCCATCGACATCGCCACTGCCCGGGTACCAGGGCAGGACCTCGACGTCCCGACGCTGGTTGCGCGGGAACTGACCCATTCGCGCTATGAAGGAGCCGCTATATGAGATCGTTCAGGTCCACTGCCGCGCTGGCATTGATCGCGGTGCTGGCGTTGGCCGGATGTACCACCGAGGCCGATGGCAGCACCGGTGAGACCACCGCGGCCGAGCAGGCCCCGGAGAGTTCGACCCGCACCATCACCGACATGGACGGCCGTACCGTCGAGGTGCCGGCCACCATTGACACCGTCGCCACCATCGGGTCGGTACCGGTGATCAACGGCTTCCTGTTCGCCGTGGGGGCGGGCGACAAGATCGTCAGCGGCCTTCCGGACTGGGCCGCGGACAACCCACAGTGGAAGTACCAGTACGAGTTCGCCCCGCAAATGCGCGACCAGGAGACGGTCGAAGGGCCGGACGGCCCACTGGCCGAGGATCTGGTCGCGTTAAACCCCGACGTCATCCTCACCATGAGCACCGACCAGGCCGAACCGTTGGAGCAGCTGGGTCTGACCGTTGTGGTGCTGCAGTGGTACGACGACACCGATGTCAAGAACGTGATCACGCTGCTGGGCGATCTGTTCGGCGAGCCGGAGCGGGCACAGGCGTATACCGAGTACTTCGATGACGCCATCTCCAGGCTCTCGGACCTGGTTGCCGATGAGGCTGCCAGCGATCCCCGCACCGCCATCTACATGAACCCCGAGCAGATGTCCCGGCCACACCTGATCGCCGAATGGTGGATCTCCCAGGGCGGCGGCCACAGCGTGACGTCCGAGTTCACTGAACCGCGGTTCAGTTTCAACACCGAGCAGCTGATCACCTGGGACCCGGATGTCATCTTCGTCTCCTCCCCGGCGGGAGTGGACCAGATGCTTGCCGATTCGACCCTGGCGCCACTGACAGCGGTCGCCAATGAGGAGATCTATCCGGTCCCGATCGGCGCCCACCTGTGGGGCAACCGCACCAGCGAACAACCACTGACCGCATTCTGGGCGGCCAGCATGCTCTACCCGGACTCGGTCAGCTACGAGGACCTGCTGGCCGAAGTGGAGTACTTCTACACCATCATCTACGACTCCGACCTCACCGACGACCAGCTCAACGAGATCGCTTCCGGAGAACGCTAACCCACCCACACCGAAGGAGAATTAATCAATATGTGCAGCACCACCACCCCCGTCGAAGCCCCGAACCCGGACGTGCAGACGTTCGAGAGCACCGAAGCACTCCTGGCTGCCATCAAGCCTGGTATGGACCTGTGCACCAGCGACTTCACCGGCTGGGCCGACATCACCGAGATCAAGAACCCGGAGGCCGGCAAGGACGCCATCGTGGTCGGCACCGTCCGTGAGGGCGGCGCGACCGTTCACGTCCCGGCCGGCGTCCTGTTGGAGATCCGGGGCGGGCACTGCGTTCGCCTGGACCGGGTACGCGCCACCATCAACGACCAGGGCTGGGAAGTCTGAGCCACCGGCCCTACTCGGGGTTGATGGTCCAGGTGGCGACGTCCGCAATCGAGACCTCATCCAGTTCCTGCCCGTCCGGAAGGATGAAGACGTGGCAGTAGGTCCCAACCACGTCGTCGGGTAGATCGGTTTGATATCCAGGGCACCAGTCTTGAATCCCGGCGCCCTGGACCTTCGCAGCCTCAACCTGCTCGCCGCTGGTACTGGTCGCGGTCCAGGCCGACGCCGTCAATGACGGCACCGCATCCCAGGAAAAGTCCGCACGGACGCCACTTGCCAGGTCCAGCCGATAGTCCACCAGCCAGGGCACGCCATCGGGCGGCACGTCGGTGAACAGCCCGGTCAGACCCAGGGATTCGAAGTCGGAGGTGGTGACCGCAGTCACCGTGAGCGAGACCTCGAGCACGTCGCTCTCCAATGGCACCGCCTCACCGATGCTCAATGGCGGTTCGGCCGGGGCGCACCCGGTCAGCAACCACACAATGATGACGCCGACGCCGAGACGCAGCCGGGTTCCATCCATATCAGTGACCTCCTTCGATCCAGCATCGCATATGGGCTACATCGGCGGGCGCGCCACAATGACGTCCAGACCCTGGGCCGAGACTAGGGAGCAGTCTCCCGCAGCGTAGGGGACCACCAGGGTGTCGCCATCACGCAGATCAGCACGGCCGCTCGCTGCAACGAGTTCCCCGGTCCCCACCACGACGATGACGATTGCGAATCCCGCTTCCCAGGCGCTGCCGTCACCGAGGCGATGAGCCCGGAAGAACTCGCTGGCCTGCGGGAAGAGATTGCCATCGGCCCCCGGCTCGGCGACGAAGCCGGCGAGCTCTGCTGGTGCAAGCGCGCGCCGGTCAACTGCCTGCAGCGCGGTATCGAAACCGAGACCTAGGTGACCATCGGTCGTGCCATCGATGGGATACCCCTGCCATTCGAGCAGTACAGACAGGTCCGTGGGCTCTTGCAACTCAACCACGAAGTTGCCCTGCCCGATCGCGTGTGGCAACCCGGCGGGTAGGAATACGGCATCACCCTGAGCCACTGGCACCCGATGCATCGCGGCGAGCATCGAGTCGATGTCCTGAGCCTCGACCCACTGTCGTAGCTCTTCCCGCGAGACGTCTCGATGGAATCCGATATGCGCCTCGGAATCGGCCATCGCGATCCAGCCTTCGGTCTTTCCGTGGCCCAGGTCAAGGTGCTCACGGGCAAAGGCTCTGTCCGGATGCAGGTGCACCGGTAGCCGCTCACCGGCATCGAGTAGCTTGACCAGGATCAGGTCCGTGCCGTGGCGCCGCACATGCTCCGGTCCAAGCCAACCGTGCGGATCTTGGGCCACGGCCTCCCGCAGCAGTTGCCCATCGGGCAACGACGTCAACCCAACGCTGTCTGAACCGAAGATCGTGGTGGTCGACCCCACCCAGTCTTCAGGTGTGTGCTGGGGTTCATCGGATGAATGGGTGGCACGGTGCCGGAATGCATCGATTCTCGGTCCACCTGCGTAGAACCGGTCGGGCGGCTGGTTGGCGGAAAGGTGGATGGGCAGCATCTACATTCTCCTTGTCGGGGTCAGGTCGGGCACCACGGCGTCGCGCCGTCGCGCGTATTCGTGGAGGAAGCCCCCAGCAAAGGTGTCGCCGAGGCCAATCGTGGTCGGGTTCTCGACCCACCGTTGGTCAGGAACCGCGCACCCCCGGGCATTGCCCAGGTACTTCGCCAGCCGACCGACCAGGTCAGCCCCGGCTGGATGGCGTGGCAGTTGCGCCGTCTGGGTCACCGTGGCTTCCGACATCTCATCGCCGTAGGCGAAGCGCGTCGAAGCGACGTCGATACCGTGCCTGACGCAGGGGAGGAGCAGATCGGCGTCCGCACCGGCTATGACAGCCCAGTACTGCGAGTGCACCAGCAGGTTGCGGACAGGGTGCAATCGGAAAGCGTCGCGCAACGCATGCGCCAACGCCTCAGCGTCGGTGAGGTCGAAGCGGTATCCGATCAGCGCTTGCAGTTCATCCTCATTCATCGACCAGACATCACAATGCGGCAGCACCCGCTCGCGGACAGCGGTGCCCAGTTCCGGGACGTGGTAGCCGGCGTCCTCGTAGAACACGAAGGCATCCGGTCGCATCGCCACGATGCCTGCCATCACCTGATCGATCCGGTCTATCAGCAGGCTCAGATCTCTCATGCCGTTGAAGCCACAGAGCAGAAACACATCGGCCTGAGCAATCAACGCCGGCAGGTCTGGATGCAGCAGCATGTCACGGCTGGCCGGGTCGTTGACGTAGATCAGCCGGTTGGCGTGGACCCCGGTCACGACCTGCGCAGATGTGGCGACCCGGACGTCGGCCGGATACTGAACGATCAGGTGCGGATCCAAGGAATCGGCGTCAGCACTGCAGAAATACCGAACCTCGGCGGGCAGCAGGCTCCGAACCGTGTCATCGATGCTGACCAGGTGCACCATGCTCGGATATCCCAGGGCAGCCAGCGCTAGCGACGCTCGGACGCCGGAGCCTCCGATGGTGCACTTGTAACGGAAGCGAGAGGCGAACCGCACCAAGACATCGGTGTTGCTGACGTGCCGTTCACCACCACGATCCTGAGCGATGAACCCCAGCACGCTGGATACCAGGTCGCTTTCCGTTCGGATCTGCTCATCCAGGTCGCTCGCGGCCGCAACGCCGGCCTGACGCGCTAGCGTCGCGACGACGTCGCTGTCCCATTCGATCTCATAGTCAACCGTGCCCGTCAGCCCCAGCAGCAGCTGGCTTTGGCGCACCTGCTGGCTCACGACTTCGCCCTAGTAGAGGTCGGCCCTGCCGTCGGCACGGAACAGCCGGATCTTGTGCTCTGCGGTCTCATTCATTGCAGCAATACAAGCAGGCTGAATGTCGAGCGGCTCCCGCACCGCAGGGTCCGTCAGGACTTCGCGCATCTTCTCGTGATAGCTGACCTTGATGTCGCTTGAGATATTGATCTTGTTGATCCCCAACCCGACCGATTCACCAATCTCAGCATCAGGGTTGTTGGAGCCGCCGTGGAGCACCAGTGGCAATGGCGCGGCAGCTTTGATCTCCTGCAGCAGATCGAGCTTGAGTTCGGGCTTGAGTGCCGGTGGGTAGATGCCGTGCCGGGTCCCGATGGCGACTGCCAGCGAGTCGACGCCGGTCTCGGCGACGAACCTGGCTGCATCGGATGGATCGGTGTAGATGATGGTGTCCGAGCCAGTCTCGGCATAGGAATCGGTTGCGCCGATGGTGCCAAGCTCTGCCTCGACCGAGACATCTACGATGTGGGCCACTTCCACGACCTTCCGAGTGGTGGCTACGTTCTCGGCGAAGGAGGTCATGGACTTGTCGATCATGACCGAGGTGAATCCATGCTGAATTGCCATCACTGCTTCGTCGAACGATGCTCCGTGATCCCAGTGCAGCGCGACTGGGACCGTGGCAGCTTTCGAACGTTCAATGATCGATGGCAAGAATCCCGGTGTGGTGTGACGCAACTCGTTGGGGTGAATCGCAACGATCAGCGGTGCCCGCAAACGCTCCGACGTCTCGATGATCCCGGTGAACATTGCCCAGTCACTGATATTAAAGGCAGGGACCGCAAAACCGTGCTCATTCGCCGGTGCCAGAATTTGCGAACCGTTGATCAACATGAAGCAACTCCTTCATTGTATTCAGGGTGAGGATTGAACAGCTCTACGACTTGACCGATCCAGCAGTGAGGCCGCCGATGAAGTACCGCTGGAAGAACAGGAACAGCAAGAGCACCGGCAGACATCCCATGACGCTCATTGCCAGCATCTGGTTCCACTCGTACGCATGCTGGCCCATGAGCAGTTGGATACCGATCGGTACCGTCCGCATGTCTTCTGTGCGGGTGAGCGTCAGGGCGAAGAGGAACTCGTTCCAGGCGATCATGAACGTGTAGATACCGACCGATACCAGTCCCGGAACGGACACTGGAACCAAGACGCGCCACAGCGCGGTGAAGGTCCCTGCTCCATCAACCTTGACAGCTTCATCAAGCTCCCGGGGGATCGTATTCAGGTACCCGGTCAGCATGATGATCGCGTACGGCAACGTGAACACCATGTAGGTCAGGATCAGCCCCGGGTAGGTGTTGTAGAGCCGCAGCGCAACCACCAGGCCGAAGTAGGGGATGAGCAGGGTGATCGGCGGGACTGCCTGCACGCTCACGATCACAACATTCAACGTCTTCTTGAACGGGAAGTCGAAGCGGCTGAATGCATAGGCTGCTAGCAGACCGACCATCAACGTCAAGATGGTGACTGAGAACGCGACGACATAGCTATTGAAGAAGAACCGCAACTTGACTGGGTCGGTCAAGATCGCAACGTAGGCATCGAACGAGAAGCTCTCGGTCACCAGGCGTGGCGGAAACTCGAAGATCTGCCCGTTTGGCTTGAACGAATTCGACACCATCCACAGCACCGGCAGCCCCGCGAACACCGAAGCCGCGCTGAGAGAGATGACCACCAGCACGGTGCGCACACGACGCTGCCGGGCCCGAAGCCGCGCGCCAGGACTACGGACAGCCTTGCCCATCGTCGTTGTCATCGGTCAGTCCCTCGCTTTCTGGCTGCGGGCGTAGAGCACGGCGAGCACCATGGAGGCCAGCAGGATCACCACCGCGGAGGTCGAAGCGAGCGCGAACTCATTGCGGCTGAACGCCAGCTTGTAGGTGAAGGTGCTCAATACCTCGGTCACGTCGATGGGGCCGCCACCGGTAGTCATCCAGATCAGGGCAAACTGCTGAGTGGTCCAGATGACGTCAAGCAGCGCCAGACTGATGAGCAATGGACGAAGCTGCGGGATCGTAATGTTCCAGAACCGCTGCCACGCGTTGGCTCCATCGACACGCGCGGCTTCGTACAGATCTGCGGGGATTCCCTGAAGTCCGGCGAGCAGGCTCACCATATAGAACGGATAGCCCGACCAGATATTGATCAGGGTCAACGCCCCCAGCGCAAGTGATGGTTCGCCCAGCCAGTCGGTTTGAGCCACGTCGAAACCGACAGACGTCAGCAGGTAGTTGACCAGCCCATGCGGGTCTAGCAGCATCCGCCAGAGCACGGCAACGATGGCGATCGTGAACAGCCACGGGAGGATCAATACCACCCGGAATGCAGCTCGCAACCTGGTGCCGATCAAATCGGTATTGAGCAGCATTGCGAAGCTCAACCCGAGAATAAGATGCACGACCATCGATACCAGGGTGAATATCGAGGTGTTGACGGCCGCATTCCAGAAGGCCGAGTCACCCAGGATCTCAACGTAGTTGGCCAGCCCCACCAGCACCGGATTCTGCTCGGTCACAACGTTGTTGAAGAAGGAGTAGCCCACCACCATGACAATGGGCGTCACCATCAGCACCAGCAGCAGGATGACTGTCGGTGATAGATATGCTGCGGCGAGTACACCGCGCCGCGAATTGGGACCCCGGGACTTTGCCTTGACCTTGATATCAGTCATCGCCCTCACTCGGTTGGAACGGACCCGACGGACCGTGCCGCGCGATGGCGGCACGGTCCTCGGTCGTGAACTGTTAGTACTCGTCCAGCCACGACGATTGGATAGTGGCCAAGGTGTCCGACACCGAGGCATCGCCATCCAACATGCGCTGAGTCTCGGTTGCGTACAGGCGCTGTAGTTCCTGGGCTACCGGTGCACCCACGAACTCATTCATCGGATAGCCAGCGGAGAAGATATTGAACGCGTCTTCGAAGAGTGGGTCCGCCTCATTGAAGTCAGGAGCCGAGCCGACGTTGCCTGGGAACCCGTTGGCCCAGGTGGACAGTTCCGAATTGACCTCAGCGCTGAGGATGAACTCCACGAGCTTGAACGCGGCTTCCTTGTTCTCGCTGGCAGCCGAGATTCCGATTCCCCAGGAGTTCGTGTTGATGCCGATGTCACCGGAGTAGCCATCGGGGACCGGAGGCGCCACGACGGTGAAGTTCAGATTCGGATCCGACTCGCGGAGCATGTTGATGTGTGCCAGCGACGAGAACATCATCGCCACTCGTCCTGCCGCAAATTCCTCCACCTTGTCCTGTTCCGCCATCGAGAATGCGCCTGCGGAGACAACACCGGCATCCCAGAGCTCCCGGACGAACTCCAGGCCACTAGCCGAATCAGCATTCTCCAGATCGGGCTGCCCGGACGCATCCATGACCTGTCCGCCGCCAGCCCACACCCACGGGAGGATGTCGTTCTGAACACCGTTCGCCGACTCCAGGGACAGTGGCAGTGCCCACCCGGCAGCATCGGTGTTCTCGGCGACCGCTGAGGCGGCTGCGAGGAACTCAGAGCGGTTGGTAGGGGGCTCGGCCACTCCCGCTTCGGCAAGGAGGTCAAGATTGACGAACAGCGGGTAGGCGAAGTTGACAGCCGGGACCATATAGGTCGAGCCGTCGATCTGAACCTCTTGCACCAACTGTGAGTTGTCGTAGTCGTTCTCAGCGAAGATCTCGCTCAGATCCGCGATCGCACCCTGCTGATTGAGGTCATAGAGCCAGGAACCATCGAGGCCAACCACATCGGCGATGGTGTTGCTCGCCGTTCCGGCGATGATCTGCTCCCGGGTTTGCGACCAGGGCCCAGAGATCAGCTCGACGGTGATTCCCGGGTTCTCGGACTCGAAACGATCCATCAGCTCCCGGAACGAGCCACTGGGCAGCTCCGGCTCCCACCACTGCATGAACTCCAGCGTGACCTCGTCGCCACCACCGGAGTCCTGGTCCTCTGAGCCTGTATCGCCGCCACCGCTGCTGCATGCCGCAAGCATCAGCGCGCTGGTGCCGACGAGCGCCGCTATCGGCCGCAACGTCCCCTTGGAGCTAGCCATGATTCTCCTCACTGAGTCCCATGCGCATACGCGCGTTTTTTTGCAGGCTAGTTGAGGTAGTTGCAGATTTCAACCGCTCGATGCGTATTTCTGCGTCTTCTTTCGGTTAGATCCCTAGAGTTACGGCAGAACCACCTGAACACCCGCATCATCGAGCGCAGCCGCTAGATCACGGGGCGGGGCTTGGTCGGTCACCAGGTAGTCGACCTCGTCAAGGGGAACCACCTGGGTGAACAGCGCCTGATTGAACTTGGATGAATCCAGCAGTACCGCGACGCGGCGTGAGATGTGCATCATCTCGGCCATCATCTGCGCCTCACCCACGTGGCTGGTGGAGAACCCCACCCCTGGGGCCGCACCACCGACGCCAATGATTGCCAGGTCGCATTGAATGCTCCGTTCAACAGCGGTTCCACTACCGAAGCTGACCGGGCCCACCGTCGCCTGCCCGGAGATCCGTACTGCGCCGCCGAGCAGATAGACGTCGCGTACGGCCTCGGCAGGAAGCGCACCCGGCAGCAGCAGGTTGTTCGTGACAACCACTAGGTCGCGATGCTGATCCAAGCTCCGCGCAACGGCCAGCGCCGTCGTGCCGCTTCCGATGACCACCGCCGATTGATCGGCCACGAGCGTTGCTGCCGCACGGCCGATAGCCACCTTGGCTTCAGCCTGGATGCGCCTGCGATCGTCGAACACCGTGTCCGGTCTCGCATGACCGCCAGACCCCATGGCACCCCCGTGGGTGCGCACCACGATGCCCTCGGCATGCAGCCGATCCAGGTCCCGCCGAATGGTGTCGGGGGAGACGCCGAAACGATCGGACAGTTCGGCGACGGTAACCTCCCCGACCTGTGCGACATAGCCGGCCAACGCCGACTGCCGCCCTGCGGGCAATCGGCGGGCGCTCTTTGCATTCTGCTCGGGATCATGCGTTTCCATGCCAGGTTTTCTAGCACGCATCCGCAAATACGCGCAGTTACGGATCGGGCGTCAGGGTGTATTTGGTCTGCAGGTATTCGCCGATGCCCTCCGCACCACCCTCCCGCCCCAAGCCGGAGGCCTTCCAGCCGCCGAACGGTGCCGCCGCATTGGAGACGACGCCGACGTTCAGGCCCATCATCCCGGTCGCGAGTCGTTCGATCATGCGCTGGCCGCGCGCCAGGTCTCGGGTGTAGACGTAGGACACCAGGCCGTACTCGGTGTCGTTGGCGAGCGCGACCGCCTCGTCCTCGGTGTCGAACTCCACGATGGCCAGCACCGGGCCGAAGATCTCCTCCCGCATGATCTGGCTTTGCGCGGGAACCCCCGATAGCACCGTGGCCGGGTAGAACGAACCGGGCCCGGACATCGCAGCGCCACCCGCGTGCACCGTGGCGCCCCGCCCGACCGCATCGTCGACCAGTTCACCCACCTTGGCCACTGCCTTATCGTCGATGAGCGGGCCGATCTCGACTCCGTCCTCGGTGCCGCGGCCGATTGCGAACTGGTGTACTCGCTGCGTGACCAGGCGCGCGAAGTCCGCTACCAGCGATCGGTGCACGATGAATCGGTTGCCGGCGGTGCAGGCCTGCCCGATGTTGCGGAACTTCGCCAGCATCGCGCCGTCGACGGCGGCCTCCAGATCTGCATCACCGAAGACCACGAACGGGGCATTGCCGCCCAGTTCCATCGACGTGCGTAGCACCCCGTGCGCTGCCTGCTGCAACAGGTTCACCCCCACTGGCGTGGATCCGGTGAACGAGAGCTTGCGCAGCCGCGGATCGGAGATGATCGCTTCCGAGACCGGCCCCGAGGCCGAGGTGGTCACCACGTTCACCACCCCGTCAGGCACACCGGCCTGGGCCAACAGGTGGGCGAAGTAGAGCGTGGTCAGCGGGGTGAGCGCCGCCGGTTTGATCACCACCGAGCATCCGGCTGCGAGCGCGGGCGCAATCTTCCGGGTGGCCATCGCCAGCGGGAAGTTCCACGGTGTGATCAGGTAGCAGGGTCCCACCGGATGCCGGGACACGATCATCTTGCCGGTTCCTTCGGGATTGGAACCGTACCGGCCCTGGATCCGCACCGCCTCTTCGCTGAACCAGCGCAGGTATTCCGCGCCGTAGCCGACCTCCGCCAGGGCCTGCGGGAGCGGTTTGCCCATCTCCAGGGTCATCAGCAACGCAAACTCATCCCTGCGCTCGGTCAGCAGATCGAACGCCCGGCGCAGGATCTCCGCCCGCTGCCGTGGTGGCGTCGCCGCCCAGGCATCGAAGGCAGCCACCGCCGCATCGAGGGCACGTACCCCATCGGCCACATCGGCGTCGGCAATGGTCTTGATCACCGCACCGGTGGCCGGGTCGGACACCGCGAGCGTCCCGCCACCGGTCGCCGGTCCCCACTGCCCGGCGATGAACAGGCCGTCCGGGACATCCTGCAGCAGTGCTCGTTCGCGGGCCTGGGTCATGTGCGAGCCCCTCCAGAAATCTGTGTGGTGTGCATCAACGATAGAAAGCCGGTCGCGGCGCCGCCTGCACCATCCCGGGTGATCCGTCCATCGCTGCCAGCCCGGCTTCGCACGCCAGCGCAACCCGGTAGCCGTCCCAGGCACTCGGGCCGCTGACCAGTCTTCCCTGATGTACGCCGTCGATCCAGCATTGCACCTGGGCGTCGTAGGCATCCCGGAAACGAGTGATGTAGTCCTGGTGCACCGGCACTCGTGCGTGACCGCCGTTCCAGACCTGCGCCCCGCGCGGGCCGCCGATGCGCACCACCCCTGCCTGGAACACCGCCTCGGTCGTCACCTGGTAGCCGAAACCGGCGGTGACGTTCATCTCCACGTCGACCAGCACCCCGCTGGCCAGCTGGAACAGCACCAGGATCGGCTCTCGCATACCGCGGGGGGAGTCGCGGTTCGCCCGTCCGTGACGTACCTCCACGGTGCCGATCGGTGAGTCGGCAACCCAGGGCAGTACATCGAACTCATGGACCACCGAGTCGTTGATCAGCCGGTCCTGGGTGTACCAGTGCGGAGCAGCGGGGTTGCGGTGGGCGGCGTGGATCATCAGCAAATCACCCAGTTCGCCGGTCGCCACGATGGCGCGCAATTGCTGGTATTCGGCGTCGAAACGGCGCAAGAAACCGACCTGAATATGGGGACGATCCAGGCGCTGTTCGCGTTCCAGAATCTGCCAGGACGACGCCGAATCCTGGGTGAGCGGCTTCTCGCACAGGATCGCCAGCCCGGCATCCAGCGCCGGTAGCAGTACCGCGGCGTGGTGCTGGCCGGGGGTGGCCACCAGCACCGCGTCGGCCACGCCCGCGTCCAGCGCCTCCTGGACCCGGGAGTAGACCGCCGCTCCGGGCGCCATGGCGGCGACCGATGCGGCACGGTCGCGGTCGGGCTCCACCACGGCGGACACCGTGGCGCCATTGATTCGCTGATGCAGCCGCCGCACGTGATCGGCACCCATCGATCCGGCACCGACCACCGCTACCCGAACCGGATCGCTCATGACCGGAGCACTAGCCGACCCGGGCATGGTGGCTACAGCCGAGGATGTGATCCTTGGTGCGGGCAGCGATCGGCATCGGCACGTCCAGGTCGCAGCCGTACATGTCCTGCTCGATAATGGCGAACATGGTCGGGTCGATGGCGGCGGCCGCGTCGATTATCGGTCCCAGATCGGGGATCCCTGCCGGCGGTTCGACCATGATCCCATCGGCGACGGCATCGGCGAGGGATACGTCGTTCTTGAGCACATCAAAGATCGCTACCGGGTCTATCTGCTTCAGGTGCAGGTATCCGATCCGCCCGGGGTGGCGTTCCATCAGGCCCAGGCTGTCACCGCCGTAGTAGGCGAAGTGACCGGTATCCAGGCACAGGTTGGTGAAGGCAGGGTCGGTCAGTTCCAGGAACCGCTCGACTTCGCGGTGGGTGCCGACGTGCGTGTCGGCGTGGGAGTGGAATTGCTGCTTGATGCCGAATTCGGTCAGCAACGCCTTGCCGAGACGGTCGTGCCCGGCGGCGAGCTGGTGCCACTGCTGCTCGGTGAGGGTCCGGGACTCCAGCGTCTGGCCGGTGGCGTCGCTGCGCCACATGGCGGGGATGACGACCAGGTGCTCGACCCCGAGTTGCGCCACCAGCCCGGCCACGGCCAGGGCCTGATCCCAGGCGTGTTGCCATTCCTGTTCGCCCTTGTGGAATCCGGTGAATACGGTCCCGGCCGTGAGCTGCAGCCCGCGGGCATCCAGCTCATCACGGAGCCGACCGGCATCGGTAGGCAGGTAGCCGTACGGACCGAGTTCTATCCAGGTGTAGCCGGATGCTGCGGCCTCGTCGAGGAATCGCTGCCACGGCACCTGCTTGGGGTCGTCGGCGAACCACACGCCCCAGGAGTCCGGGGCGGTTCCGACCCGGATCTTGCCGTCGATGGTGCTCATCGGTGCTCTCCGTTCCTCGTATCGGGTCAGGCAACAAGCTCATGCAGAGTGCGCAACTGGTATCGGGACACCTCGTCGGCGGCTTCGTCCTCGGCGAAGACGTTGGAGACCAGCAACGCGTCGTCGTGATCCAGGTACCCGGCGCGGCGCAAGGTGGAGAAGAGTTCGCCGAAGTTCACGTCGCCATCACCGATCTTCAGATGCTGGTGCACGCGGGCGGTGTTTCCGGGCGGGTTGGAGATGTACCGCAACCCATGGGATCTGCGGTGGTCGTAGCTGTCGGCGCAATAGACCGCACCCAGCCGGTCGCCCAGCTCCGGGATCAGGGTGGTGGCCCGGTCGCCGTAGTGGAACGTGTGTGCGGCGACGTAGACGAATCCCACGGCGCGGGAGTTCAGGCTACGCAGCACCCGCCAGGCATCCAGGCCGTCCTCAACGAAGTCGTCGGGGTGCGGATCGACGTTCAGCCGCAGGCCTTCGGACTCGATGATCGGCAGCAGTTCCTCCATGGAGGCATAGAAGGCCGCTTCACTGTCCTCGGAGCGTTCCGGTCGTCCGGAGAACTCGGTGTTGATCACCGGGACCTCCAGCTCCACAGCGAGTTGGATGATGCGCCGGAAGTTGCGTACCGCTGCCTGCCGCTGGGGCTCATCCGGCCAGGAGATGCGCTGCACCGGCAGCAGCGCCGGGATCGACACCCCGGCGTCGGCGGTCACCTTCTTCAGCCGCGCCACCAGCCCGTCATCGGCCTTGGGGTGCCGGAAGAACGGGCTGAAGTCGGCGTGCGGGGTGAGCTGCAGGTGTTGGTAGCCCAGCCGGGCCGCAATATCCGGGAACTCCAGCAGCGGGTAGTCGTGGTGATACGGCGTGGGGTCGAGCGCGATACGGACCATGACGGACCTTTCCGGTGGTGTGGTCAGCCGAGCAGCGGCCGTTGTGCCGCCTGTTGTTGCAGGTACTGGGCACGGGCACGCTGGGTTGACTCCAACGTGGACACCTCCGGTACCGGGACGTCCCACCAGCCCTCGCCATCGGGCGCATACAGCAACGGGTCGGAGTTGATGTGGATGAGCGTCGAGGTCGTCGACGCCTTCGCCGCCGTCACAGCCTGTTTGAGCTGTCCGATGGCTCCGGCGCCGGGTTCGATCTCAACCACGTCCAAGCCGTAACTTCGGGCATTGGCCGCCAGGTCCACCGGCAGGATCTGATCGCCCTGGAAGTTGCGGGCACGCGCGTCGAACCGCCGGTATTGGGTGCCGAACCGCTCTGACCCAACGGTCTGAGATAGGTGCCCGATGGAGGCGAAGCCGTGGTTCTGGATCAGGATCACGATCAGCTTGATACCTTCGGCGACGGCGGTGACCAGCTCGGAGTTGAGCATCAGGTAGGAGCCATCACCGACCATCACGATGACGTCGCGGTCGTCACCGTCGGCCATCAACCCACGCTTGGCACCCAATCCCCCGGCGATCTCGTACCCCATGCACGAGTATGCGTACTCGACGTGGTAGCCGAGCGCATCACGCACCCGCCAGAGCTTGTGCAGGTCCCCCGGAAGTGAGCCGGCAGCCTGCACGATGACGTCCTCGGGCGCGGATGAGGCCTGCACTGCCCCGATGATCTCCGCCTGCCCGGGGAGCGGCAGCTGCGAGGGTGCGAACGCGTCGTCGACGCATGCATCCCAGGCGGCCTTCTCCGAGGCGATCCGGTCGGCGAGTTCGGCTGGAATGCGGTATCCGGCCAACTCGGTGAGCAGGGCGAGAAGTGCCTGGCGCGCGTCGGCGATCACCGGCAGCCCGGAGCCGTGCTTGTAGGCATCGAACGAGGCGACGTTGATATTGACGAAGGTGACGTCGGGGTGCTGGAACACCGTTCGCGATGCTGTGGTGAAGTCGCTGTAGCGGGTTCCGATCCCGATGACCACATCGGCCTGGGCCGCAAGCCGGTTCGCTGCTGTGGTGCCGGTGGCACCCACACCGCCCAGGTACTGCGGGTGGTCCCAGGCCAATGCCCCGCCACCGGCCTGGGAGGTCCCCACCGGGATCCCGGTGGCCTCCGCCACGGCACGCAACTGCTGCTCGGCTCCGGAGTAGATGACCCCTCCCCCGGCGACGATGAAGGGCTGTTCGGCCGCCCGGATGGCCGCGACCGCGCGGGCTAGCGCCGCCGGCTCGGGCAGCGGTCGGCGGATGTGCCATTCGCGGTCACGTAGGAACTCGTGCGGAACCTCCAGCGATTCGGCCTGCACATCCTCGGGCAGCGCAATGGTCACCGCACCGGTCTCGACGGGATCGGTGAGCACTCGCATGGCCGCCAGCGCGATCGAGAACAGTTGCTCCGGACGCTGCACCCGGTCGAAGAACCTCGACAGGGGCCGGAACGCGTCGTTGACCGTCAGCCCGATGTCCCAGGGTTGCTCCAGCTGTTGCAGCACCGGATCGGCGACCCGGGTGGCGAAGGTGTCGCTGGGCAGCAACAGCGCAGGCAGCCGGTTCGCGGTGGCCAGGGCCGCCCCGGTGAGCATGTTGGAGGCCCCCGGGCCCACCGAGGCCGCCGAAGCGAACGTGCCACGTCGCCGGTGCATCCGGGCATAGCCGACGCTCTGGTGCACCATGGCCTGCTCATTGCGGGCCTGGTAGTAGGGCATGAGATCCGGCTGCTCCACATTGAGCTGCTTCAGCGCCTGACCGACACCGGCGACATTGCCATGCCCGAAGATCCCGAAGACGCCAGGGACGGTGCGCTCGCGGATATCGCCGTCGACAGTCCACTGATGGGCCAGGAACTGCACCAGCGCCTGGCTGACTGTCATCGATGTGGTCGCCATTACTGCTGGCCTTCCTTGTCGGTGCTAGGGGTTCGGGTGAACGGCAGGCGGGAATCGACCTCCTGCCCGGTCCAGGTCTCGCGCACCCAGGCGTGGTTGGGGTCGTCGCTGATCAGCCATACCCGTTCCGGGTTCGGACCGGCCATGATGTTCAGGTAGTACAGGTCGTAGCCGGGTGCAGCGACGGCGGGTCCGTGGTACCCGTAGGGCACCAGAGCGATGTCCCCGGTGCCGACCATGGCATTGATGTCGATCTGCCCCGCCGGGGAGCTGTAGCTACTGAACATGCCGAAGGCACCGGCGGCCGCATCCGGAAGGCCACCTGTCCGCGCCGGTGCGGCTTCGAAATAGTAGATCTCCTCCAGCACCGATTCGTGGCCGGGAACGTGCTGATCGTGTTTGTGCGGCGGGTAGGAGGACCAGTTCTGCGCCGGGGTGATCACCTCACACACGATCAACCGGGCCGCATCCAAGGCTTGCGGAGTGCCGAAGTTGTGGACCTGGCGGCTGGAGGCGCCGGTGCCGCGCAACTCGATTGGGATGTCATCGGCGCCGATGTAGCGGGTGGGCATCACCTGATCAGTGGGCGAGGTGGCGACGGCGACCCGGCCGGTACCGGTCAGGACACCCGTGCTGGCGCTGGAGAGATAGAGCACATCGGTGGGTCCATCGAAGACCGAGGCCCGCCCGGCGAGTTCGGTGACGTGGACCTGAGAACCGGCGTCATGAACCACCTGGAACGACCCGGCCAGCGGCACCACGATCCGCTCCATGCCGGTTTCACCCAACGGCAGTTCCTCACCGGCGGCCAGTTCCGCGACACCGATTCCGGTGTGCTGCCAGCCGGGGGTGGCGGCGTCCACCACGCTCTGCCAGCCCGGGCGGGCCAGCGAGCCACGTCGGAAGAACCATCGGTCGGCCTCGTCCTGCATCAGGGCATTCCTCCATGTACTAGTCGGACGGCGGCGTCGACGGCACCGCTGACATCGCCATCGCGCGGATAGAGCAGGGTACGGCCCACAACCAATCCGCGAACACCCGGTAGCGCCAGCGCGGCCTGCCACGACTCGAACCTGGCCTCCGGTCCGGCGTCATCGTCACCACCCAGCAATAACGTCGGCAACGTGGTGGACCGCATCACGCGCTCCATCTGCGCCACGACGGGCAGCTTCAGCCAGCTGTATGCCGAACTGGTTCCCAGGCCGGAGGCGATGGCGATAGCGCCGATCACCGCCTGCGGGGACAGGTCGTTGCCGATCTGGCCGCCGTTGCGGTGGCACATGAACGGCTCCAGCAGCACCGGGATCCTGGCCTGGGCAGCATCCGATACCGCCCGGGCTGTGGCTTCCAGGGTCCGCGCGGTTGCGTGATCATCCAGACCGATGCGAACCAGCAGCTTTCCGGCATCCAGCCCCGCATCGCGCAGCGCGGTCACGTCGTAGGCGGTGTACCTGTCGTCCAGTTCGAACACCGACCCGCGCAACCCGCCACGGTTCATCGAGCCGATGGCCAGCTTGCCGTCCAGGGCGCCGAGGATGGCGAGATCTTCCAGGATGTCGGGGGTGCCCAGCACGCCGTCGACACCGGGCCGGGCCAACGCCTCAGTGAGCCGCCGCAGCAGTTCCTCCCGGCTGGCCATCGCCATCGGGTCCTGGCCCGCGCCCAGGGATCCGCGGGCGGGGTGGTCAGCGGCCAGGATGAGCAACCGGCCATCCCCGCCCAGCAGCGATCGGCGGGGACGTTCACGCAGCCGGCGGCGCAGCGCTTCCGGCTCGCGCAAGCGCACCTCACGCACCCGGTCCAGGTCGGCCGCGTCAAGCATCGGGGCGCCCAGCGGCTAGTACCCGGTCCACCTGCGCCGTCGTGGGCATGGCCGTGGAGCATTCTCGCTGGCTTGCGACCAGGGCGCCGGCGACGTTGGCGAATCGGATCACCCGCTCCAACGGCCAGTCCTGCAGCAGTCCGAAGCACAGCGCGCCACCGAACCCGTCACCGGCCCCCAGCCCATTGACCACCCGCACCGGGTGCGGAGCGACCCGCACCGTCTGCGTCCGGCTCTTGGCCAGCACACCACGCGGCCCCTGTTTGACTATCGCCAGCTGCACTCCACGCTCCAGCAGCGCATCGGCCGCTCGGTTGGCGTCGGATTCACCAACGGCGACCTCACATTCCTGGCGATTGCCGACGGCGACGGTGACCTGATCCAGAGCCCGGGCAATCTCCTCGGTGGCCGCCGACGGCGAGGACCAGAACATGGGCCGGTAGTCCAGATCGAGGATGGTCAGCGGGGCGCGGGCACGGGCCTGCCAGGCGGTGTGCTGCGCCCTCCGGCTCGGATTCATCGACAGGCCGGAGACGGTCGACCAATAGACCCGCGCATTCCGGATCGCCGCTAGATCGAGATCATCGGCGTCAAGGACCAGGTCCGGGGCGACCGGGTCCCGGTAGAAATACAGCGGAAAGTCATCGGGGGGAAAGATCTCGCAGAAGGTGACCGGGGTGTTCAGACCGGGCACGGTCCGCACGAATCGGTCATCGACGGCGAGGCGCCGTAGTTCACGGTGGGCGTATCGCCCGAACGGATCGTCCCCGGTGGCGGTGATGACGGCGGTGCTCAGGTTGTGGCGCGCTGCGGCGATAGCCACGTTGGTGGCGCTGCCACCCAGGAACTTCCCGAAGGTGGCGACATCCTCCAGCCCGACGCCGTCCTGCAGCGGGTAGATGTCGATACCGATCCGGCCGATGGTGAGCACCTCGTACGGGGCGCTGTTCACACCATGCCCCTCTGCCTCATGTCCGATCACGATGACATGCTGGCGGATTGCGAGCCGACCAGGTACTTGATGGCCGTGTCGGCGTTCTTCATGGCCGCGAACGCCTCCGGTGCAGCGGCGACCGGAACGATCCCGGAGGTGAGGTGTTCGACGTCCACCGCTCCGGCGGCCAGCAGATCCAGCGCCGCCGGGAACTCCACATCGCGATAGATGAACGAAGCCCGGATCTGTAGCTCTTTGAACAACAGGTGTTCGGAGGCATACGTCGGTGCGGTACGGGAATACCCGGTCACCACCAGCCGTCCGGCCGGGCGCAGCAGTGCCAGCGCGGTGTCGATCACGGCGGCGACACCGGTGCACTCGAACGCCACTGTCGGTGCCAGAGCAGGGTCGGCGAACCGCTCAGCCAGGTCGCCCTGGGCGGGATCGAGCACCTGCGAGGCACCAAGGTGCTTGGCTACCTCGGCCCGCGCGGGCGAGCGTTCCACCACGGTGACCCAGTCCACGCCGCGGGCCCGCAGCACGCTGAGCACCAGCAGCCCGATCGGCCCCGCCCCGAACACCATGGCGCGGTCGGCCGATTGAACCTCACCTCTGGCCACCGTGCGAACCGCGACCGCCAGCGGCTCGGTCCACGCCCCTTGCGCCAGCGACACCTGTTCCGGTAGCCGGTGCAGGCGCTGCGGGGCGAGGGCGACAAACTGCGCCAGGCCGCCGTCGTGGTTCTGGCCGAGGTTGTTGGCTTCACGCCGCAGGCACAGGTTCAGTTGCCCGGCCCGGCAAAATGCGCATTGCCCGCACACCAGCCCGTTGGGGTTGACCGCCACCCGGTCACCGGTGCGCCAGCCGGTGACCTGCGCACCGAGTTCACGGATGGTCCCGGAGAACTCGTGGCCCATCACCACGCCGTCGGCGAAGTCCCCCGCGCTGGCGTGCAGGTCGGTGCCGCAGATGCCGCAGAAGCCCACCTCCACCAGCACCTGATCGCGCTCGGGGACCGGTTCGGGGACCTGCTCCACCACCGGGCCGCCCTGCTCACGGAACACCAGTGCCTGCATCAGTTGTTGACCTCCAACCCTGACCGCCATTGCCGCTGCTGGACCGGTGGGCGCAGCGCCAGCAGCGATGCCAGCAGTTCGTCGTCGATGGGGGTCAGCGCGGCGTCGATGGCCGCGTCGATGTTGCTGACCCTGCCGGTGCCGATCAGCGTGGTGGCGCAACCCGAGCGCTGGATGGCGTACTGGTTGGCGATGAACGCCAAGTCCACCCCGGCGTCACGGCACAGAGCGTTCATCCGCGCGGCAGCAGCCTTCACGGCTGCGCCCGCCCGGTGGTCACTGTCGGCGCGGGCGCCCCCGGTGGTCAGCAGGCCCATCATGATCGAGGCGGCATTGATCAGCCCGACGCCGCTATCGGCCGCCTGCGGCTGCAGCTCCCGGATGCTGTCGTCCAGCAGGGTGCCGTGGGCGTAGCTGAGCATGACGTCGATCTCGGCCTCGGACAGGATCCGGCGCATGGTCGCCAGCGGATACCCGCTGACACCGATGGCACGGACTTTGCCCTCGGCCCGCAGGGCTTGCAACGTCGGTATCGAGGTATCGATGATCGAGCCCAGGTCGACGAACTCGATGTCGTGCAGCAGCAGCATGTCGAGGTAGTCGGTGCCCAGCAGTTGCAGGCTGCGCTCGACACTGGCTCGCAGCCCGGCATCGGAGTAGTCGAAGTCATCGTCGCCGTAACGACCGGCCTTGGTACACAGGTACACCTGGTTACGCCGGCCACGCAGCGCCTTTCCCAGGCGCTCTTCGGCACTGCCGTAGTACGGCGAGGTATCGATGAAGTTGATTCCCCGGTCCAGGCAGGCGTGCACCAACGCGATGGCATCGGGCTCGGGCAGCGGGCCGAAGAACTCACCCAGCGATCCGGTGCCGAGCGAGACCTGGCTGACATCGATGCCACGGACGAGTTCGGCGCGGGGCAGGGAATTCATGCGGCACCGTCGGCCTTCAACATCCCGCCCAGCTCATGCTCCAGCGCCTCCAGTTCTGCGCCTCCGGCCATCTGTTGCGCAAGTTCGGGCATGGTGATCTCGTCCTTGGCGTAGTCGCCGATGGTGCGGCCGCGCTGCAACAGCACGAAGTGATCGCCCACCGGGTAGGCGTGGTTGGGGTTGTGCGTGATGAAGATGACGCCGATTCCGCGTTCGCGCGCCTGCACGATGTAGCGCAGCACCACCCCGGCCTGGCGTACCCCCAGCGCGGAGGTGGGCTCATCGAGGATGAGCACCCGAGCGCCGAAATACACCGCGCGGGCGATGGCGACCGACTGTCGCTCACCGCCGGACATGGTGCCGATCGGCTGTTCCGGGTCGCGGATGGTGATGCCCATCCGGCCCAGCTCTTCCCGCACGATCTGTTTGGCGTCGGCGGTCTTGAGGAATGGCCCGTTGACCGGTTCGGAGCCGAGGAAGAAGTTCCGCCAGATCGGCATCAGCGGAGCCAGCGCCAGATCCTGGTACACCGTGGCGATGCCGTAGTCCAACGCCATCCGCGGTGACTTGAGCACAACCGGCTCGCCGTCGATCAGGTACTCCCCCTGGTCGGGGGCGTGCACGCCGGACAGGGTCTTGATGAAGGTGGACTTCCCGGCACCGTTGTCCCCCAGGACGCAGGTCACCTCACCAGCGCGGACGCTGCAGGAGACATCCTGCAGCGCAACCACCCGCCCGAACGACTTGGAGATGTGGTCGACCTGGAGCAGTGGTGCGTCGTCACTCATCTGACTGCCTGCGCTTTCCGCTTGATGTAGAGGTTGATCAGGACGGCGACCAGCAGGATCAGCCCGAGGAAGAACTTGAACAGCTCGCTCGGAAGCCCCACCAGCGGCATTCCCTGCTGTACCAGCCCGAAGATCAACGCTCCCAGCGAGGCACCGACCACCGATCCGGCACCGCCGGTGAGCAGACAGCCACCGATGACCGCCGCGATGATGAAGTCGAACTCCGATCCGATACCGGTGGTGACGGTGGCGCTGCCGAACCGGACCACGGTGAGCGTGCCCACCAGCCAGGCCGCGCAGGCGGTGGTCACGAACAGTCCCACCTTGACCCTGCGCACCGGCACCCCGACTGCGAGCGCGGCCTCGGAGTTGCCACCGACAGCGAAGATCCAGTTGCCCCACAGTGTCTTGGCCAGCACGATGGCGCCCGCCACCGTCAGCAGCACCCACCACAGCAATGACACCTGGAAGCCGCTGACCGAGGACCCGAAGATCACCAGAGCCGATTCGTACCCGGCGGAACCGCGCACGCCGCTGACCGTGACGGAGTTGGTGACGTACTTGGTGACGGCGTAGTTCAGACCCCAGAGCATGAACATGGTTCCCAGGGTGACGATGAATGAAGGCAGCTTGGTCAGGTAGACGAAATAGCCGTTGAACAGTCCGATACCGATCGCGAAGACCAGCGAGACTGCGATTCCGAGCCAGATGCTGACGCCCAGCTGGGTGGTCACCATGGCCGTGACCAGCGCGGTGGAGCCGGTCATGACTCCGGCGGACAGGTCGAACTCTCCGCCGATCATCAGCAATGCGACGGCAACGGCCATGATGCCGAGGGTGGCGGCGGGATCGAGGAAGTTCGCGATACCGGCGGTGGAGGCGATGACCGGCCGCATCATCGCGAATCCGATGAAGATCACGATGAATGCCACCAGGGCGCCGACTTCCGGCGTCATGACCATCCGGCGGATTCTGCTTACCTGGGTGAGACGGTCGTCCGCTGCCCCCGCATCGGCTGCGGGGGCAGTCGCGACGGCGCCCTTCGGGCCCTCGGACATGGGCTAGCGCGTGCCGTTCTCGATCAGCGCCGATACCTGATCGACATTGTCCGCGGTCACGAACGAGGGGCCGGTGAGTACCGGCAGGCCACCGCCGACGGTGTTCAGGTTCTCGGCGTAGAGCACCAGCATGGCGATCGGCAGGTATCCCTGCAGGTATTGCTGCTGGTCCACGGTGAACAGGATCTCTCCGGCTTGGATACCGGTCAGCACGTCCGGATCGAGGTCGAAGCCTGCGACCACGGCGTCCGAGCCGGCACCCTTGACTCCCTCCAGCGCGGTGGCGGTCACGGCCGGGTTGAGACCCAGAACCCCGTCGATGGATGGGTCACCGAGCAGGGTGGATTGGACCGTCGACTGGGTCGCGGTCGGGTCGTTCAAGTCGACCTGCACGTTCGTGACGCTGCCGCCGAGAGTGTTGGCGAAGCCTTCACAACGCTGTTCCAAGCCGATGTTGCCGCCTTCGTGGATCAGGCAGATGGCGTTGGTGACACCTGCCGCCGCCATCTCGGTGCCGGCTCCCTCGCCGGCGATGGTCTCGTCCTGTCCCACATGACCCAAGGAGCCCAGTTCGGCTGCTGCCTCGGCACCGGAGTTGATGGAGATGAACGGGACATCGACATCGGCTGCGGCTTGCAACGAGGAGGTGAGCGCATCCGGATTGGCCAGTGAGACCACCAGGCCGTCGGGGGAACTGGCCAGCGCGGAGTCGATCAGCGCCGCCTGGGCCGAGCCCTCCTGGTCCCCGGTGATGGAGACCTCGACGCCGAAGTCGGCTGCGGCATCCTCCGCGCCCTTCTTCACCACGTTCCAGAACGAACCGTCGGGATCGCCGTGGATCACGACGGCGAACGAGAGATCGCGGTCGCCGCCGCCACCGTCCGAGCCGCCACCCTCACCACCACCCTCGGCATCGGCGGAGCAGCCGGCGAGGCCCAGTGCTGCGACTGCGGCCACCGCCATCCCCATCTTGATCGTTCGCTTCATTGCGGTTCCTTCCTGTGGTTCAGCACTTCGGTGTGGATCCTCACGGGCTATCAGACTAGAGCGATCTCAAATGTCCTGTCAAGCAAACGTACGAGGCTGCTACTGGGGCGTCGGAAGCCACGCCTGCTGCTCCGCAGAGCGCTCCACCGCCTGCACGATCCCCGCCGCTCGTACGCCATCCTCGACGCTCGCCCCATGCTGCCGGCCGGTCAGCACCGAGGTGACGAACCGGGCCGCTTCGATCGTCTTGAGGTCGTCGAAGCCCATGGAGATTCCCGCCCCGGGCTGAAACCGGCTGAACTCACCGTGGCTTGGTCCAGCCTCGATCCTGGTACCGCCCAGGCCGGCTTCGGTGGCGGCCGTCCAGGTCAGTTCATTCATGCGGGAGAAGGTCCACTGTGCCGATCCGTGCGTACCGGCCACCCGGACCCGGTAGTCGGCCCGGCGCCCGAGCGCCACCCGGCTCGCTTCCATGATTCCCACGGCGCCACCGGAAAACTGCGCCAGAAAGGCGGCGTGATCCTCGTTCTCGACCGGGAGCAGAGCCGAGGGCCCATCCCCGGTGGCGAAGTGGCTGGCCCCGGCGACCGGTGCGGGCCGCTCGGTGACGACGGTCTGGGTCAGGCCGGTCACCGACGCGATGGGCCCCACCAGGTACTCAGCCAGGTCGGCCGCATGGCTCATCAGGTCCCCGAGGACCCCGGACCCCGCCTTGTCACGTTCGAACCGCCAGGTGCGTGCGCCCCGCGGGTCGGCGCTGTAGTCGGCCATGAACTCGACGTTGACATTGGTGATGCGCCCCAGCCGGCCCTCGCCGATGGCCGTGCGCAGGTGCTCCAGCAGCGGCACGTTGCGGTAGCTGAACCCGACGGCGGTGACCAGCTGCGCCGCCTGGGCGGCTTGCGCGATTTGCTCGCTTTCGGCCAGGCCACGGCCCATCGGCTTCTCGATCCAGAACGGCTTGCCCGCCGCGGCGGCGCCTAGCGCATGCTGGCGGTGCAGGAAGTTCGGGGAACAGATCGACACGACATCGACCTGCGGGTCGGCGAAGACTGCATCGGCATCGGTACCGGTCCGGTCATAGCCCAGTTCCTGGGTTGCCTGCCGTTGATGCTCGGCGAGCGGATCGGCGGCGTGCACCAGCCGGACCTCGACCCCCAGGTCCGGGTAGTGGAACGGCAACAGCGAGTACGCCTTGGAATGCAGCCGTCCCATCCAGCCCACGCCGACCAGTCCCACACGCAACACCCGAGCAGCCATCACGAACCCTCCCTGTTGGTCCGCATATGTTAGCTCATACGTACATTTATGCCCAGAGGTTCAGTTCTCCACCAGCGTGATTTCGAACGAGTACAGGTCCGGGGAGTAGCAGTGCTGACCGAACTCCACCGCCCGTCCGGAGCTGTCGAACGCAGTACGGGACATCGTCAGCACCGGCGAGCTGCTCGGCAGGCCGAGCAACTCGCTCTCGGCACCGGTGGCGGCCCGGGCCCCGATGCGCTGCTTGGCCACGCGGATCGTCACGCCGCGAGCGCGGAACAGCTGGTACAGGCCGTGCTCCTGGAAGTCCTGCGCGGAAAGCTCCGCGAACTCCCCAGGCAGGGTGTTGTCCATCACGGCGATCGGCACGTTGTCGGCGAAACGCAACCGCACCAGGTGCACCACCGGATCGCCCACACCGATTCCGAGCGTGGCGGCAAGCTGCGCGTCGGCGGTCGTGACCTCATGACTGATCAGCTTGGTGCTCGGGTTCTGGCCGGATCGTTGCAGATCCTCGTACAGGCTGGTCAGCTCCACGCTGCGGGTCACCTGGCCGTGCACCACCTGGGTCCCGATACCCCGGCGACGCACCAGCAGGCCCTTGTCCACCAGCTGCTGGATCGCCCGGCGCACGGTGGGCCGCGAGAGCCCGAACCGCTGCCCGATGGAGATCTCGTTCTCCAGCCGCGAGCCGGCAGGCAGGCGCTCGTCCGCAATCGCAGCCTCGAGACACGTCGCCACCTGGTGATACAGCGGAACCGGGCTGGACCGGTCGACGTCGACGAAGAAATCCTGCGGGAGCTTGCTCTGTTCCACCGCACACCTCACCCGAATATCCGGTTGTCACGACAACGTCACACACTAGCAAGAGCGCAGGCCGGTGGCGCAGCCCATTCGGGTATGTCACACTTACGTCGGTATGTCCTAACAATTGGAGAAATCATGACGACCCCCGGTGAGACCGGAACGCTCGCGCTGCGCGAGGCGTCCGAGCGCTTTGCGACCGTGCTCTGGAACGACTCCGCAGACCCGGACGAACTGGCCCAGTCCATCGAGTTCGGCGCGGTCGGTGCCACCTGCAATCCGGTGATCGCACTGGCGGCTGTGACCGCGCACCTGGACCAGTGGGCTCCCCGGATCCGGGAGATTGCGGCGCAGCGGCCCACCGCGACGGAGTCCGAGATCGGTTGGCTGGTGGTGCAGGAGCTCTCGGTACAGGCGGCCGCACTGCTGCAGCCCGCGTTCCGTGCCAGCGGGGGGCGCAATGGCCGGCTGTCGGTGCAGACCGATCCGCGGTTGCACCGCAACGCCGATGCCCTGGTGGCCCAGGCCACCCATTTCAGCACTCTGGCCGAGAACATCATCGTGAAGATCCCGGCAACATCAGTGGGACTACGCGCCATCGAGGAGGCAACCTACCGCGGCGTCAGCGTCAATGTCACCGTGTCGTTCACCGTCCCGCAGGCCGTCGCCGCCGCGCAGGCCATCGAACGCGGGCTGGATCGGCGCGCCGCGGATGGGTTGGCGCTCCACGAGTTCGGTTCGGTGGTCACCATCATGGGCGGACGCCTGGATGACTGGCTCAAGGCGTGGGTGGCAAAGAACCGGATCCTGATCGACCCCGGCTACCTGGAGTGGGCCGGGGTAGCGGCCCTGAAACGGGCATATGCCATCTTCCAGGAACGCGGCTACCGATCCCGGGTGCTGTCGGCCGCCTTCCGCAACCATATGCAGTGGTCCCAGTTGCAGGGTGGTGATCTGGTGGTCTCACCGCCGTTCGACTGGCAGGCGCGGATCAATGAGAACGCCATCCGCCCGGAGAACCTGATCGACGTCCCGGTCGACCCGCAGATCATCTCCACGCTGCTGCAGCGGGTGCCGGAGTTCGGCCGGGCCTACCAGATCGATGGCATGCAGCCGCACGAATTCGATGGCTTCGGCGCCACCGTGCGCACGCTGCGGCAGTTTCTGGAGGCGGATGAGCAGCTGGACCAGCTGGTACGCGACGTGCTCATGCCCATGCCCTGAGCTGGGCTAGGCGCTCAGTTGCGCATCGGCCGCACGCAGCACCTGAGCGGCCACGGCGATTCCCTCGACGCGGCCGAGTTCGACGTCCTCGTGTTCGATGTTGACCATCATGCCGGAGTCGATCCGCTGCAGGACACGCAGAAATGCGGCCCAGTAGTCGACGTCGTGCCCCTTGCCCAGCGCCACGAAGTCCCAGGCCGCGGGCTGGGGCCATTCATTGACCCATTCGTCCCCGCCCACATTGGTGCGGTTCTCGGTGGGTGCCAGCCGCCGGAAGCTGTTGTCGAGTACGCCGTTGATCGCCGCGTGCCCGGGGTTGATGCGCACGTCCTTCGCGGCGGCGTGCAACACCAGCGGGCCGAGGTGCTCGGCGACGGCGATGGGATCCATCTGCTGCCAGAACAGATGCGAGGCGTCGAGTTCCACCCCGAGGCTGGTGGCGCCGGTGCGGTCGATGAGCTGATGCACGCCCGCGCTGTTGAACACCACGTTCTGCGGATGCAGTTCCAGGGCGACCTTGACGCCATGGTCGGCGGCGAGCCGGTCGATCTCGCGCCAGAAGTCGGCCACCTGCTGCCATTGGTAGTCCAGCACGTCCAGGGCCGCCGAATTCCAGGCATTGACCACCCAGGTCACGCGGGAGGCACCCGGTTCCGCACCGGGCAGGCCGGACATGGTCACCACGCGCTGCTGACCCAGGCGTTGGGCCAGCCTGATCGAGCGGCGGATGTCCTCGGCATGCCTGGCCCCGATCGCCCGATTCGGATGTAGTGGGTTGCCATTGCAGTTCAATCCGGCGATGCTGACGCCGGTGCCCTCGAAGGTGCCGAGGAAGTCATCTCGGGCGGTGTCACTGACCAGGATGTCGTCGAAGGCCGGTATGTGCACCGGTGGCAGGAATCCGCCGGAGTTGAGTTCCAATCCGGTCAGGCCCAGCTCGGCCACCACCTCGATCGCCTCCGGCAGCGACCGGTCGTGCAGGATCGCATCGTAGAGTCCGAGCCGCATCCGATTCCCCTCAGTCGACGGTGATGGTGACGCCGCCGCCGGCCGCCGAGGCGGCGACGGCGTCGATGATCAGCATGTTGTGCAGACCCTCGCGGAAGCTGGCATTGCGCGGCAGCCCATCCGATTCCGGAATCCCGGCGACCTCCTCCAGCATGGCGCGCGCCTGGAACACGAACCCCTCGTTCTGCCCGATGCCCACGCCGGGGGCGTCCATCGCCAGGCCACCCCGCCAGTAGGGATGCTCCGGCCCGAGGATCACGCTGCGGTACCCGGACAGCCCACGCCCTGCGTCGGTGGCCGGATCGGCCAGGTTAAGCTGCACCACCGACGGATTCCGGAAGTCGAAACCGGCGGCACCGCGGTCGCCGAACACCTCAAAGGCGAGCGTGTTGGGGTGCCCGGCCGCGACCCGGGACACCTGCAGGGTCCCGCTCGCGCCGTTGGCGAATAGCGCCGAGTACGCCGCCACGTCGTCGTTGGTCACGGCGACGCGTTCGGAGGTGACCTCGCCACCTTCATGCCCCACGACCGCCCCCACCGGGACCGGGCGGCTGGCTATGACCGTGCTCAGCAAGCCGCCTCGGACATCCCGGATATCGCTGCCCGTGATGAACTCGGCGAGGTAGGTCAGGTGACTGCCGACGTCGGCCAGCGCACCAGATCCAGGTGGGCCCTGGTAGCGCCAGCTGATGGGCGCGTTCGGATCACAGCCGTACTCGGTCCAGTAGTGGCCACTGAAGTTCAGCACCGTGCCCAGAGTGCCGTTGCGAACCAGGTCACGGATGAAGGCCGGGCCTGGTGAACGCCGGTAGGTCAGGCCCACGCGCGCCACCATCGGCGAGGCATCCGCAGCAGCGACCATCGCCCGAGCCTCGTCCAGGGAATCGGTGAGTGGCTTCTCGCACAACACGTGCTTTCCTGCTGCGAGCAGTGCCTGCACGATCGGGCGGTGCAGGGCATTGGCAACCACCACGCTGACGACGTCGATGTCGTCGGCGTCGACGATCGCCTGCCAGGAGGTGTCGTGCCGGGAGTATCCGAACCGTTGTGCGGCCGCTCGTGCCGCCGGCTCGTGGATGTCGGCGATGGAGACCAGCCGGACCGGCGGCAGGACCGGCTCGAACACGCTCGATGCCGATCGATAAGCGGCCGCATGAGCCTTACCCGCCATGCCCGCACCGATGACCGCAACGCCGAGAGCTGACGCGCTCACAAATCCTCCAGTGGATCGCCCTGACAGCGACAGTACTGATGTAGGTATGTCAGGTCAATAGCTCAGGAGGCCTCGCGGTGCTGCCACGGACCATCAGGCGGGCCTCCAACACCACGTCGGCGGTACCGTTTTCCTCCACCATGCCATCGATACGCGCGATCAGGCGGGAGAACGCGGCCTCCGCCAGCATGGCCGGTTCCTGACGCACCGTGGTCAGCGGCACCGGCGATACCTGGGCCAATGCGGTGTCATCCCATCCCACCACGGACACGTCGCCCGGGACGCTCAGACCGTGGTGTTCCAGGATCGGGATGGCCGCCACCGCGACGTCATCGTTGTAGCACAGCACCGCGGTGGGGCGCTGCGGGCCGTGGATCAGCTCCAGCGCTGCGCGCTGGCCCGCGAGCTGGGTTTCACCGCCGCTGTAGACCTCGATGCCGTCGGCGAGGCCACGTGATCGCATGGACGCCATGTAGCAGGCCCGGCGGGACTGCGCGATCAGCCCGTCTCCGCCGTCGATATGCGCGATCCGGCGATGACCCAGGTCGCTCAGGTGCGCTATCGCGGTGTCTATTCCCTGAGCATCGGAGGTGTACACGCTGTCGACGGTGGGATCATCGACGTGCCATCCGATCACCGCGACCGGGCGCCGGCCGGCGAGCACCGGGTTGGCGGTCGCGGGACCGAGCATGAACAGCCCGTCGGTGCGGAAATCGTTCAGCGTCGCCAGCGCCTGAGCCTCATCGCGGCGCGGGGTCATCGCGCTGAGCACCACGCTGTAGCCGCGGGACTCCACCGCCGAATACACGCCGTCGATCAGGTCCAGGTGGAACGTGCTGGCCTGCCCGAACATCACCCCCATGGACCAGGACCGCTGGCCCGCCAGCGCCCGCGCCCGGGCGTCGGGCCGGTAACCCAGATCCCGGGCCGCGGCCAGCACCCGGGCGCGCGATTCCTCGCTGGCACCGGGAGCCCCCCGGAGCACCAGCGAGACATGCGCGCGGGAATAGCCGGTACGGGCAGCGATGTCTGCCAGCGTGACGCGGCGATCCGGACGATCGGTTGCCATCGCGCCTAACTACCGCTGGTCAGCAGGCCGTAGATGCCGGAGATGACCCAGTACAAACCCAGGCCGATACCCACGATCCAGAACCCCTGACGAACCCGTGAGGTGCGGTCGGGGTCCGGTGGCTGCGGCGATTGCGGCATAGCCATACCGTAACCGGTGACTCAGTACGGGTCGCAGAAGCTGAAGTAGCGGGCGGGGTTGTCGACGAAGATCGCCTGCACGATGGCTTCGATCCGGTCGGCGGGATATCCCCGCTGGTGCAGTTCGGCCCGGAACCGTGGCAGCCAGTCACCGGCGATGTAGTGCAGGCCCGGGCCCCCGGTGTAGGCGGTCAGGTCGGTCTTGCGGGCCAGGTCGCCGCCGATGAGGATCCGGTCCAGGTATCCGGCTTCGATGACCTTGACGATGACGTCGATTCGGGTGCTCTCGGGCAGATACTTGATCTTCGCGAACCCGTCGTAGCACAGGTAGGTGCCGCGGGCCGCGATCTGGCAGTGCAGGAATGGGTCGGGGTTGCGCATCAGATGCACGATGCCTACCCGGTTCAGGTCCACGCCCTCGTCGGCCAGCATGTCCAGCTGGCGCAACGCCATGGTGCCGGTTTCGGTGTGTCCGTGCAGGACGGCGCCGGTGGCCCGGTGCGCCCGGGCAGCAGCCCGCAGTACCCGGTCTTCGGTCGGCGTGACGCGGTTGTAGCTGGTGCCGTACTTGATCGCACCGGCGCGCACGTCGGTGCCATCCATCCCAGTGGTGACGTCAGCGATGATGCGGGCTTGCAGGTCGTCGATGCTCTGGTCGGCGAGCAGGTCGTCAAACCACTCACCCTTGTTGAAGCCACCGCAGCCGATGATCTGCAACCCGGTTTCCGCGGAGATCCGGCGCAGTTGTGCAGGGTCGCGGGAGTAGTCCCAGGCGGAGGCCTCGTACAGGCTACGCACACCCAGGTCGACGGCGGCCTGCGCTTCCGCCTGTGCCTTGTCCGGGTCGAGGATGACCAGGTCGGCATCGGTGCGCTTGCCCTGCGGGGGCGCTCCGATGAGGTGTTCATGGGAATAGGTGAACCCAAGCTCACTGGAGTCGATATCACCGGTGACAGTGCGGATCATGTGCCTGGAGTTCCGTTCTCGCTCGGGTGTAGCTGGTGGTTCAGGGCCAGTGCCGCCCGGCGGGCGACCTGGTGGCGGCTGCGGCGTCGACGCCATGCGGGCTGGTGTTCAGCCCGGGGTGTGATGGCGCGGGCGGAGGTGGCACCAGCAGCCGGACGGCCCGCTGCCTGCCATCCGAGCCGGGCGGCACCCACGGCCGATAGGTCCGGTTCAACGAGGATACGGATCGGAAGACCGGTGACGTCGGCCAGGATCTGCGGCCAGGCCGCAACCCGTGTGCCGCCACCGGACAGCGCGATGTGGTGGTAGCGACCTCCGCCCGCCGCCAGATCATCGATCAAGGCCGCGACGTCGAATGAGATGGCTTCCAGCGCGGCGGTCACCAGCTGCGCGGCGGTGGTGGAGGGGGTGATCCCGAGGATGGTCCCGGTGGCCTGATGGTCGAAGTCCGGGCTGCCGGTACCGGTCAGGTAGGGCAGGAATTGCACCGGTGATTCGGCATCCGGGATATCGCGGGCCGCCTGCAGCGCCTCCGGGCCGGTGAGGTGGCGCAACCAGTTCAGCGCCATCCCCCCGGTGAGCAGCGACCCCATCGCATACCGGGCGCCATCGGTGCCCACGTGCTCGGTCAGCGCCCCGCGCAACCTCACCGGCAACCTGCCGGACTCCAGCCCGGCCATCAACGTCGCCGAGGTGCCCAATGACAAGGCCACGGCATCCGCGGGTAGCCCGCCCATCCCGGCCAGAGATGCCGCGATGTCCCCGGCACCGGTCGCCACCGGGATACCGGCCGGTAGCCCGGTCAGGCCGGCTGCCGCCTCGGTCAGCCGGCCGGATTCGGCGTGGCTGGACAGGACCGGCGGGAGTATCCGGCTGGGCAGTCCCAGGTGCGTCACCCGATCGTGGTCCCAGTCGCTGCTGGCGGCATTGAGCAGCAGCGAGTTCCCGGCGTCGGTGGGGTCGGTGCTGGCCGCTCCGGTGAGCCGGGCGCGCAGGAAATCCTTGGCCGACAGATACCACCGGGCACGCCGCAGCACCGCCGGGTCGTGCGCCTGCCACCACAGCAAACTGGACAGCGCGAACACCGTCGCGGGGATATTGCCGGTGGCTGAGGTGATCCGCTCGACCAGCACCGGGTCGAGGGCTAGCAGTTCCTCACGTCCGCGCAGGTCGGGCAGCAGCAGGGTGGGCGCCACGGGGTCGAACTCGGCGTCCACCAGCACCACGGCGCTCATATTGCCGCTGAAGCCGACGGCGTGAACATCGGCCAGCGGGTGCTGCCGGGCCAGCTGCGTCAGCGCAGTGAGCATCGAGTCCCACCACACCCGGGCATCCACCTGCACCCCGGCGACGCTGGTATCGATGCCGTGGTGGGAGCTGGCCACGGCAGCGGTCCTGCCGTGATCGTCCAGCAGCAGCGCCTTGACGCTGGAGGTGCCCAGGTCGATGCCGAGGCTGAGGCCGGCGCTCATGACTGGGGCTCGCGCAACTGCCGGATGGGGCGCGCCGACTCATCCAGCGCCGCCACGTGAATGGAGACCTCGAACGTCTCGCCGCGCACATGCGAGACCGCATACTCCACCACTCGCTCGTCGGCCCGGTAGGCGGTTCGCAGCACCCGCATCACCGGGGCGTTGCGGCTGACCTCCAGCAATGCTGCCGTGGCCGGGGGGGCGACGGTCGCGCACCAGGACTCATCGGCGGACTGCGGTCGGGACTGCGGAGCGGTGAGCAGTAGCTGCTCGTACAGAGATGTGGATTCGATACCGGAGCGGGTCAGGGCCGGCACCAGATCACGGGGCAGCCACGAGGTCAGGTGCACCACGGGCTGACCGTCGCTGACGATCAGCCGGGTGACCTTCCAGACATCGGTACCGGGGGCCAACCCCAGGGCACCGGCCACATCCGGGGCGGCGGCGGTGACCTCCAAGGTGAGCACCCGCTCGCTGGTCTGGCGTCCCGCCGCGCGCAGATCCTCGCTGAAGGAGGGCAGCTGGCCTGCCGCGTTGGATCGGATCGCCCGTTCGGGGTGGGCGATGAACGTGCCCTTTCCCTGCTGGCGGGTGACCAGGCCACGCTGCTCCAGTTCCCGCAACGCCTGGACCGCCGTGGCCCTGCTGACGCCGAGCCGGGCGACGATCTCATGTTCCGATGGCAGCCGCACCCCCGGCTGCTGGTCCATGATTAAACCGGCCAGCTGGTCCGCGATCTGCAGGTAGCGGCTGATCCGGGAGCCGGTATCGAGCGGCCGCAGGCTGGCGGCGTCCAGGCGCTCGTTCATCGCAGCGAGTCCCGCCACGAACCGATGATGGATGTCGCGCTGGCCAGCACGTGGTCCACGATGCGGCTGCCCTTGTCTGCGGTGGCGGCGGTGGCATCTCCGAACACCCCGCTGGCGTTGACGGCGTCCCAGCGCAGCGAGGCCGCATCGAAGTGCTGCGGATAGTCCGGGTACTCGCGGACGGCGGCGTCCATGTTCACCGCCTGCGGATGCAGCGCGAGCATGACCGAGGTTTCCAGTTCGTCCGCGTGCATGATGTGCGGATGGCTGCGCGGGCTGTCGGCGACCTGCTCGGCGATCTCGTTCAGGCCCGGATAGGCCAACGAGAGCGCGGGCAGACCGCCGTCCTCCGCCAGCCGGCGCACCGCTGCCTTCATCGCGTTGACATTGCCCAGGTGCGCCGAGAACAACACCAGGCCACGCACGCCGACCCGTTGTAGACCATCGGCGAGTTCCATGATCAGGCGCATCAGCGTGGTGTCACTGATGGACAGGCTGCCGTCGAAGTTCTTCAGCGACCACACCTGGCCGTAGGGCATGGTCGGCAGCTCCAGCAGCCCGGCGGACTGCGCCAGCCGGGTGGAGAAGCTGCGCGCCACCATGGTGTCGGTGCCCAGCGGCAGATGCGGGCCGTGTTCCTCGACGGCCCCCAGGGTCAACAGCGCCCATGGTTGCGCATCCACCGCCGCGCGTACCTGCGGCCAGGTCAGGTCGTTCCAGGCAGTCATTGCCGTCCTCGCCTCTCCAGTCGGCTATTGATCAGCAACATCAGTACCAGCACGGCGCCGTTGATGATCAGCTGGGCCGGCGTGGGGATATTGAAAGAGTTGAGCACGGTGGTGAGGAATGCCAGCACCGCCACCCCAGCGAACGTGCCCATCATGCTGCCTGCACCCCCGGCCAGGGCCGCGCCGCCGATCACGGCCGCAACCACCGAGTTCAGAGCGTAGGTGTCCCCGGCGGTCAGCGAGGGCGAACCCGAGTAGGCGATCAGCGCGATCCCGGCGGCCGCCGCCAGCAACCCGGCGATCAGGTAGGCGGCGATGGTGTGCGAACGCACCGGCACCCCAGCCAGCCAGGAGGCGCGCGGATTGCCGCCCACCGCCTTGAACCGGTTGCCGGCCACGGTACGGGTCAAGGCCAGCCCGGCCACGATCAGTAGCACCAGCCAGATCAGCAACGACGCTGAGAATGGGCTGCCGAGTACTCGGCCATCGGCGAGCTCCCGCAACGCATCCGGGACCAGGCCTTTGGGCTGGCCGCGGGTGATCAGGGCGTTGATCCCGGTGATCACCGTCGCCATGGCCAGCGTGCCCAGCAGCGGCGGGATCGAGGTGTAAGCCAGCAGCAGGCCGTTGGCCAGCCCGATGGCCGCGCCCAGGGCCAGCACCAGCACGATGGTGACGCCGAGGTTGGCGTTGCTCGCGGCCGAGAGCGAGGCGGTCAGGATCGCGGCGCTGTTCATCACCGCTCCGACCGACAGGTCCAGACCCCGATTGATGATCACGATCGTCTGCGCGATGGCCACCACGCCCAGCGGTGCCGCATTGGACAGGATGCGCAGCAACCGGTCCGGGTCGAAGCCGCTCTCGGTGCTCAAGCCCAGCAGCAGCAGGCATGCGAGAGTCAATCCGTAGGCCACCCACAGCGGGGCCGGGACGTAGCTGAGCCTGGTGCGCAGCGATGGCGGCGCGCTCAGGTCGGGCACGGTTGCCTGCGTTGCGGTCATCGGTCGTCTCCATCCTGGCTGGCTGGGTCCGGCTCGGTGCGCAGCAGCGGTTGTTTCAGCCGCCAGGGAAGGCGCAGTTTTCGCCCGGAGAGGCCATAGATGCCGACCGCAGCCACCAGCAGGACGCCCTTGAGGATCGTCTGGTAGTACGCGTCGGTGCCGGTCAGGGTGATGATCTGCCCGACGACCGCGATCACGACGGCAGCCGGGAGCAGGCTCAGCAGCGACCCGACGCCGCCGGTGATCACAATCCCGGCCACCAGCACGGTCGCGATCGAGTCGATCACCGAACTCGCCCCCACCAGCGCGTCGGCGGTGTAGGTGCGCGCCACGATCGCTAGCCCACCCAGCGCGGACAGCAACCCGGACAGGGCGTACACCCCTAGCGTGGTCCGGCGGACCGGCATCCGGAGCCGGGTGGCGATACGGGCGTCGTATCCGGCGGCTTGAATGACCCGTCCGGCCCGGCTCTGGCTCAGCCACCACCAGGCCAGGAGGAGAATTACGATGGCGAAGATCGCCAGCACCGGCACCGGTCCGACGGTGGCACCCAGGATGTCGAACAGTGCGAACGGCACCTGCGCGTCCGGGGTCTCCTGCAGCAGCAGCGCTGCGCCTTGCACGATGCCGGAGACGGCAAAGGTCATCAACAGCGGGTTGACCCCGGCGACCACACCCAGGCCATTGGCCAGGCCTACCGTGACCCCGGCGACCAGCAACAGCACCAGCCCGGTGACGGTGCCGCCGGGCAGGACCGGGCTCAGTGCCAGCATCACCGTCGCCATGCCCGCGATGGCACCGACCGACAGATCGATGCCGCCGAACATGATGGCGATTCCCTGACCGACGGCGATCAGCAGGATCGGCGCCAGCGATGCCAGCAGGGAGTTGATGCTCGCCGGGTTGCGGAAGGCCGGGATGGCCAGCGCGGCGACGATCACCACTGCTGCGGCCAGGATCCAGATGAACTTGGCGCGGCCGATGGAACGCGCTGCCGTGGTGGACAGGGCCGCGCGCGGCACAGCCAGGATGCTAGACATGAGCGACTCCTCCGGTTGCCAGCCGCATGACGTCGGCCTCCGTGGCGGTTTCGGCATCCAGCTGGCCGGTGATCCGTCCGGAATAGATGACATGGATGCTGTCGGCCAGGCCCAGGATCTCCTGCAGATCCGTGGAGACCAGGGCGATCGCGACGCCGCGGTCGGCCAGTTCCCGGATGACCCGGTAGATCTGGGCCCGCGAGCCGACGTCGACACCGCGGGTGGGATCATCGAGCACCAGGACGTTCAGGCCATCATCGATGAGCCAGCGACCGATCAGCACCTTCTGCTGGTTGCCGCCGGACAGTTCCAGGATCGGTTGCAGCAACGAGGCGCACTTGACCGCAAGGGTTTGTACGACGCCGGATACCACTTCCCGCTGGCGGCGTGGCCTGATGATGCCATTGCCGAAGATGCGGCGTCCTGCCGCCAGCATGGTGTTGGCGGTGATCGACTGGTCACCGAGCAACCCCTCCAGACGACGGTCCGGCGCGATGTATCCGACGCCGTCGGCAACCGCCGCCTTCGGCGAGCGGTAACGCACCGGCCGGCCCGCACGCAGGACGGCACCGCCGTCGGGCCGGCGAGCGCCCGCCAGCACTCGGGCGATATCGGCCTGCCCGTGCCCCTCCAGCCCGGCGATGGCGGTGATCTGACCGGCGGGAAAATCGATGGAGACCGATTCCAGCGTTCCGGCCAGGCTCACATCGGTCAAGGCGATGGCGGGGGCATCGGCGCTGTCCGGGGTGGGCGGGCGCGGGGGGTAGAGCGTGCTGGCTTCACGGCCGACCATGGCTTCCACCAGGTCGTTGCGGGTGCGGGAGGCCAGGTCGCCGAAGTCCACCTGGGTACCGTCGCGCATCACCAGCACCTGGTCGCACAGCTGGAACAATTCCTCCATCCGGTGGGAGACGAACAGCACCGCAGTACCGGCCCGGGTCAGGCGGCGCACGGCGGCGAACAGCAGGTCCACCTGCGGCCCTTCCAGCGACGAGGTGGGTTCGTCCAGGATCAACAGCACCGGGGCGATGGCGATGGCTTTGGCGATCTCCACCAATTGCCGCTGCCCCACGCTGAGTTCGCCGACGGTGGCGTCGACGTCGATGTCGGTTCCCAGGTCCGCCATGGTCTGGCGGGCAAATGCCCGGGCGGCCGCCTCGCCGCCGTCCCGCCGTTCGCCGTCGAGAGCAAAGTTCTCCGCAACGGTGAGATTGTCGAACAAGCTCAGTTCCTGGTGCACCATCGCCACCGAACGCGCCAATTCCCCCTGTGGCTCGGCGATGGTGACCTGCCCGGTGTCCGGTGTGAGACTGCCGGAGAGCATGTTCATCAAGGTGGACTTGCCGGCGCCGTTCTCACCGACGAGCGCCAGGACCTCACCCGGAGCCAGGGTGAAGTCGACATGGGATACCGCTTTGGTCGCCCCGAATGATCTCGATATACCGCTGCAGGCGACAGCGTGCTGACTCACGAGGTCCTCTCGCACTGTTCGCTAGTTGGCGAACAGTTCGTTGATCTCGTCGTCGGTCATCTGGGTGTTCACCCAGAGGCTGTCCGGCATATCCGGTCGCACGAAGTCACCGAGGTTCTCTGCGGTGATCACCTCAGGCTCCAGGATGTCGTCCTTGTTCACCTCGGAACCGTCCAGGGCGGCGAGCGCGTTCTCCAGGGCTTGAGCGGAGATCCAGGTGGGCTTGGCGACGGCGATGCAGTCAAACCCGGCGTCGCCGGCATCGATCAGTTCCTGCCACTTCTTCAACAGACCGTTGCTGTCTTCACCGGTCATGGGGACCAGCGGCACACCGGCTGCCTCAAAGGCCTCGATCGCTCCCAGGGTCATCGATCCGCCTTGGGACCAGACACCGTCGATGTCCGGGTTGGCGGCCAGCGCGGATTCCACTGCGGTCTTGGTGGTGGCCTGGTCCCAGCCGCCATCGATGGTGGCGACCACTTCGATGTCCGGGTACTGGCTGAACACCGACTCGGCACCGGCGTGACGCAGGTCGCTGGTGGGGATGCCGGCGATGCCGTTGATGACCAGGATGCGCCCTTGACCATCCAGGGTGTCGGCAAGCCATTGGGCTCCGGTCGCGCCGAACTCCTCGTCGTCGACATTGACGTAGGAGGTGTAGACATCGGTGCTGGCGGCGGCGGCGTTGAGGATGACGTCGATACCGGCGTCCTCGGCCTGCTTCAGCACCGGGGTGAGCCCGTCGGGGGAGATCGGGGTAACGATGATCGCGTCGACATCGCGGGCGATGAGGGATTGCAGGTTGGAGATCTGGGTCTGCGCGTCGTTGTCGGACTGGGTCACGATGGTCTCGGTGATGCGATCGGCCTCACGCACGGTCGCGGAGAGGAATTCCGCTTCCAGTTGCGCCGACCAGGTGTTGCCCACGAAGTAGGAGTCATAGCCGATGACGTATCCCCCCGAGTCTGCCCCTTCGCCACCGGCGCCACCGGAGCCCTCCGAGCTACCCCCGGAGGAGCATGCTGTCAGCGATAGGGCCGCGGTTGCGGCGAGAACCGTCGCGATCTTCCAGGTCTTCATACCCCTGATGCCTTTCGGTACTTGTTCAGCTGCGTTGCTGAACTCCGGAGAGGCTCCCACTTGACCGGTCAACCCGTCAAGTCACAAGTTGGTCACGACACGAACGGCGCAGAGCCTAATCCTGTATATATAAATCTACTATCTGGAGTAGATAGGACGAGATTGTGCGAGCCCAAGGAGAAGATCGTGCGTGGAGCAGTCATCTACGGCGAACGGGACGTCCGCTTCGACGAACGCCCCGACCCGGTGATCCAGGAACCGACCGATGCCATCGTCCGCACCGTCGCGGCATGCGTGTGCGGGTCGGACCTGTGGCGCTACCGCGGCATCAGCCCGGTACCGCAGCCCACACCCATCGGACACGAGTTCGTCGGCGTGGTGGAGCAGGTGGGCGCCGATGTGCGTCAGGTGTCGGTCGGCCAGTTCGTGGTGGGCCCGTTCTTGTACAGCGACAACACCTGCCCCACCTGTGCGCACGGGATGCAGTCACAATGTCCCGACGGCGGCGAGTTCGACGGCGCTCAATCCGAGTTCATCCGGGTTCCACTCGCCGACGGCACCCTGGTGGCGACTCCGGACCTGCCCGGCGCCGACCAGGTCGCGGACCTGCTGGCGTTATCGGATGTGATGGGGACCGGCTGGCACGCGGCGCTCTCGGCCGGCGTGCAACCGGGATGCTCAGTAGCGGTCGTGGGCGACGGGGCGGTCGGATTGTGCGGGGTGCTCGCGGCTGCTCAGATGGGTGCCGAACGCATCATCGCGATGAGCCGGCACGGCCAACGGCAGCAGCTCGCCCGGGAGTTCGGCGCGACCGACATCGTTGCCGAACGCGGAGCAGAAGGCGTCGCCAGCGTACGGGAGCTGACCCAGGGCATCGGTGCCGATGCCGTGCTCGAGTGCGTCGGTACGCAAGACTCGATCGTGCAGGCGGTGCAGTCCGCCCGTCCGGGGGGCATGGTCGGCTGGGTCGGAGTCCCGCATGTCAGCGAGTCTCCGCTAGATCTGATGTTCTCGCGCAATGTGGGCATTCGCGGCGGGTCGACCCCGGCGCGCCAGTACATCCCGCAGCTGCTTGAGCCCGTGCTCGCTGGCCGGATCCGGCCGGGCAAGGTGTTCGATCTGAGCATCCCACTGGCACAGGTCGCCGAAGGCTATGCAGCGATGGACGCCCGGCGCGCCATCAAGACCATGCTGACCTCGGAGTAGTTTGCATCTTCGAGGTCACCAGCTCACAAGGAGAAGGTTCGCACCGGCTCCAGGTCAATGGCGTGACCGGTCCCGCTTTCGATGACCACCTTCAGGGTCGGGTCGGTTTCCAGGTAGTAGAACTCGATGTGCTCACCGATACGCCCACCCATCAGCCGGGGAGCATCGACATCGGCGATGAGCACATCCGAGTCGGCCTCGCTGTGCTTCATCACTGCGATGTGCTGGACCCCCTCGCCCTTGGTGTCCAGGAACTCCTGGTAGATGTTCTTGCCACCGGTCGGCTGAATGAGCTCGAATCCCATGCCACCGACGGTCGTCTCTGCGCCGAGCATCGAGAACTCGGTCGGTTCGCCGCGTAGATAGGTGTCGTGCAGCGTGGGGGCAGAGTGGTCGTAGACCTTCCACGGCCCCCAGCCCAGCCGCTTGGAATACTCATACATGGTCTTGTCTATGTCGTAGCACACCACGCAGATCTGACTGATGGCGTGTTTGGGAGTCTGCAACGAGCTCATTCTCTGTCTCCTTGTCGGTGGGTTGGCATCTCGGAATTCAGACCTCAGACCATGAGTGAGACGACCACCTCCTCCGGGGCGGGCGAAGCCGGTGGGGAATCCACCTCGCCGACGATCTGCCCGTCATGCATGACCAGAATCCGGTCGGACAGGCCGATGAGTTCGGAAAGGTCGTCGCTGATGAGCACCACGGCTGCACCCCGCGCCGTGAGGTCGCGCAGGATCGAATAGATCTCCTCCTTGGCACCGGCGTCGACACCGCGGGTGGGGTTGTCCGCGATGATCACATCGGCACCCTGACTGAGCCATTTGGCGAATACGACCTTCTGCTGATTACCGCCGGACAACGTCCGGACCGCTTGTTCGATGGAGCGGGTCCGCACGCCGAGCCGCTCCACCCATTCGCGAGCGGTATCCGATTCCTTCCGGGATTCCCGCAAACGCCCGTCGCTACCCCGGCCGAGCATGACCTCATTGACGTTCTCGGCGACCGTCAGTCCCAAGCTCGCCCCCTCGGCATGCCGGTGCAGCGGTATGTAGCCGACGCCCGCGGCCACTCGGTCACGCACCGTGCCACCGCGGACGGCGTCGTCGATCTCCACCGTCCCGTGACCGGCCAGAGCACCGAAGAGTGCCGCAGCGAGCTGGTTCTTCCCGGAGCCGAGCAGCCCACCGACACCAACGACCTCACCCGCGCGGACCTCGAACGAGGTGGGCAGGAGCCCGGGTGCGGTCAGCTCACGGACCCGGATGCGGACCCCGCCGGCAGACCCGGTCTGGCGCGATTTCTGATACATGTCGTCGGCACGTTCGCGACCCACCATGAGCCGGTGGAGCTCATCTTCTCCGGTACCGGGCGGAACTTCGGCGACGACGACGCCGTCCTTCATGACGTACAGGCGGTCGGGGAACTCGATCAGTTCGTTGAGCCGATGCGAGACGAACAGGAACCCGGTGCCGCCCTGGCGCAGCTGACCCACCAGATCGAAGAACAACTCCAGTTCGCTGCCCGAAAGCGCGGCGGTGGGTTCATCCAGCAAGATCACCGGCGCCTCGGTGCCGTAGATCCGCGACAGACTCACGGCATGAGCCAGCTCCAGCAGTTGCCTCTCCCCGAACGAATATGCCTCCACCGCCTGGTCGACGTCGTAGCGCAGCCCGAGGTCGGCCAACAGTTGCCGGGCATGCTCACGTGCCGCCCCTTTCCGGAAGACTCCGAAGGTGCTGAAATGATCCTCGGCTCCCAGACATAGGTTCACGAATACCGGCAACCGCGGGATGACGCTCTGCTCTTGAAAGACCCGGTAGACGCCACGGCGAGCAGCGTCCACCGGGGAATGCAACGAGACGCCCACGCCGTCCAGCAGGACCGTTCCGGCGGTGGGTTCCAGGACGCCGCACATAATGTCCATCAACGTCGACTTCCCGGCACCGTTCTCGCCGATCAGTCCGACTACCTCTCCCGGATCCACCTGGATCGAGACGTCGTCCAGCACGGTGTTGGTGTCGAACGTCATGCCCACGGCGGCAACTGCCACCCCGCCGGAAACTCCGAAGCTTGGCTCGTGCTGCGGTTCCACTCCGCACACCTCCCGGGACGATGAGTCCTACTGTTGGCCGAACGAGGTCTCGCCACCCAGCGTCAACTGAATGACCGATCCCAATGGGTTCGCCTGCGAGTGCTCCAGGTAGGTCGCTGCCTGCTCCTGGACCGCACCGGCATCGAGTTGTTCGGCGAATGCGGCCGGCAACTCGTAGCCATCGGGCATGTCCTCACCGATCCGCCCCCAGTAGTCAGCGGGATCGATGGGCATCAAGGTCACCTGGGTGTCCCAGCTGTCCTCGCTGAGCGTCCGCGACATCGCCGCCCAGTCGAACGGCAGCGGGTCTGCTTGGTAGACGACGTTCTGGTATTCGGCCGCGGCCTCGGACGTGTCGACGGTCAACGAGTCCTGGAACATCATGCTCTCGGCCGGGGTGTACTCGACCTCGTTGTAGGCATCGAAGAGCCGCACCACGTTGTACCCGCCGAACCAGGATCCGTGAATGGCTACCGTGGCCGCCGCGTTGGTGCCGTTCTGCATGTCGTCCAGGAACTCATCGATGGCATCGATGCCGCCTACCTTGACGTCCGTCATGCCGCGGTCTTTGAGGGCGTTGATCACGGCGATCGCGGTGTCATCGTTGTGGCAGATCACCGCATCGACGTCGGGATTGGCCGTCAGCAGGTCCTCGATCACCGGTTGGGTGGCGACCCGGTTCTCGCCACCGCTCTGGCGGCCGACCACCTCGACTCCGGGGTTCTCGTCCAGCGCCTGCTGAACGCCGAGTTCGCGTTCGGCGGCGGTGGTGTTGCCCGGGATCCCGGTGATGTGGATGACCTCGCCCTCCCCGCCGATCTGGTCGATGATGGAGGAGGCCATGTTGTAGGAGTCACGGACGTTGTCGGGCAGGAAGTAGCCGACGTAGTGATCGTCGAACTCGGGATCGGCGGGTACCGACCAGGGCTGGTTGGAGAAGATGTTGGTGACGAAGATGCCCTGGTCCGTTGCCGCCTGGATCAAGGCCGGGGACGACGCCTGGTCCTGCGCGAACACCAGCGCCATGTCGATTCCCTTGGATCCGGCTTGTTGCACCTGGCTCAGCTGGGTATCGGTGGAATCGCCGTATACCTGAACGTCGACGTCGACCTCCAGGGCCTCGGCGGCTGCCTCGGCACCCTTGATCACATCAGCCCAGTAGGAGTTGTCAAGCGTGGGTACCTGGACCATGACCATCGGGCGCTCCGAATCGCCTGAGCCGGAGGTACCGGAGCCGCCGTCGTCGCTGCAACCGGCGAGTACCGCCAGCAGTGCCGCGCTGGCGGCGACGGCGACCATGCGCCGGTGGGTCTTGCGAGGATTGCTCATTAAACACTCCTTCGTGTGTCGTTGCGTTGCGGATCTGGGTGGGCGCGCTATTTGACGCTCGATAGTTCGCGCCGGTTGAGCGTGAGTGCCACGGCCGCGATCAGGACCAGGCCGGTGATGGTTTCCTGGATGAACGGATCGACGCTGGCTAGGTTCATGCCGTTGCTCAGCACCGAGATCACCATGACGCCCAAGATGGTTCGGGCGGGTCCCCCGACGCCTCCCATCAGGGAGGTGCCCCCGAGCAGGATGGCCGCCAGTGCTTCCATCAGCAGTGGCTCGCCCATGCTTCCCGACGCGGAATTGGTACGCACCATCAGCAGCAGACCAGCAAATGCCGCGAACAGGCCGGAGAGTGCAAAGACACCGACCTTGATGCGGTCGACGTTGATCCCGGAGAGCTTTGCGACCGCTTCGGCATCCCCCACGGCCTTCGCCCGGTAGCCGAAGACGAGTTGCTTTTCGATGAACACCGCCACGACCAGGGCGAGCAGTGCCCAGAGGGAAATGGTGGGTATCCCCCAGAGCGTCCCCCCGAACACGATGGACAGCTCGGCCGACCGGACCGGTTGGGGCCGCCCACCCGAGGCGATCAGTGCAATACCGGCGAACACGAACATCGTGCCCAGGGTGACGATGAAGCTCGGCACCTTCAGGTACACGTGCACAACGCCATTCAGCAGTCCGCAGGCGACCCCGACGGCGAAACCGAGCAGGGCACCCTCCGGTCCGAACGTGGCGACGAACATTGCCGAACTGACGCCGGTCAACGTCACGATGGAGCCGATCGACAGGTCGATGCTGCCGATGAGCACCACGAATGTGGCGCCCAAGGCAACCACCAGCAGCACCGCCATCTGGCGGACCAGATTCTGTGAGTTCTCCAGCGTGAAGAAGGATGGGCTCAGCACAGAGAAGAAGATCACCAGCACGACCAGCGCCGCGATCGGAGCGAACAGGATGATGCGTGCGCGCAGCCGGTTCGAGCCGCCAGCGGATGTCTGGGCTACCGCGGTCTGATCCTCGGTCCCGGTCCGGCTCATCGCTCCCACCTCAGTGCTTCGCCTGCCAGGTGGGCGCCGGTTTCGGCGGTTATGAGAATACGATTCTCATTCATGTCGGGAACCGACGGCATTTATTCCGCCACCGATACGGCAAGAAAGCGCGAAGAATTTCAGCATTGAGCCACCTGTCTCTACAATGAGCGGATATCGCAGACCCCATTCCCGGTCCGCGACGACCAACGTGAAACTGATTCGATCCTAACCATCCACATGTACCGGTGATAGAGACAAGTGGAAGGAACTCTCAGCCGCTCGATGATCGGCGCGAATCTCGTCTTGACCAGGGGTTTCATCCTCGCGCGGCCGGCGGAAGACATTGACTGCTCGCTGTCGCCACACCGTCCCTTCCGCTGTTATCCCATACAAGTTGGCTCTGGCGGCCGGATTCGCCACTTCGCCGATAGGCACAGAAAAGTGGTTTCGCAATTTCCGCTTTTGCGCGGAACGACCAGGCCCTAACGCGCCGAGTCAGCCCCCAGCACCATCCATCGCGAACCGCGCGCCCGCAGTCCGGTGGTGATGGCTCGCGCCAGCATGAACCCGCCGCCGAATGCCAGCCACAGCCATGCCAGGCCGATAGCCCCGGGTGGCGCCCACCGGGCTACCGCCCACGCCAGCGGTAGGTAGGCGAGGAGCGTCACGAGTCCCGCCCAGGCCAGGAACCGGCCATCGCCAGCCCCGATCAGCACACCATCCAGCACGAATACCCAGCCCGCGATCGGCATGGCCAGCCCGCAGACCAGTAGCCCCAGCGCGGCGGCCCGGTGCACCGCAGGGTCACTGCTGAACAACGGCGCCACCACCGGACCGCTCACAGCGACCAGTACTCCGATCCCGGCTCCGGCCCAGGTACCCCACCACAGGCTGCGCCTGGTCAGCGCCCGCACCCCGTCGCCGTCACGGGCACCCAGCCCCCGGCCCACCAGCGCCTGAGCCGCGATCGCCAGCGCATCCAGAGCGAAGGCCACCAATCCCCAGATCGAGTTCACGATCTGGTGCGCGGCCAACGGCACGTCTCCCAGCCGGGTGGCCACCAGCACCGTGACCAGAATCGCGGCCCGCAACGTCAGGGTACGGATCAGCAGCGGCACTCCGGCCCGGGCGTTGGCAAGTATTCCCGTGGGGTGCGGACGCAGCGACACCCCCCGCTGGCGAGCGCCGCGGACCAGGCGCCAACCCAGAGCCACCGCCATCGCGATCTGGGTCAGCGCGGTCGCCAATCCGGATCCGGCGATTCCCATCCCGGCGCCGTAGACCAGCCCGATCGAGGCGGCTGCATTGACTATCGCTCCCGCCACCGCGACGACGAATGGGGTGCGGGTGTCCTGCAGCCCACGCAGTGCGCCGGTGGCAGCCAGCACCACCAGCATGCCGGGGATCCCGGGCGCGGAGGCTCGAAGGTAGGCCACGGCGTGCGGAATGACCTCACCGGAAGCCCCCAGCGCCGTTACCAGCGGGTGGGCGAAGGTCAAGCCGGTCGCGGCCAGGAGCACGCCCAGCAACAGCGCCAGCCAGACCCCGTCCATCCCCACCGCGAGCGCGCCACGCTCGTCGTCGGCACCGAGTTTGCGTGCCACGGCAGCGGTGGTGGCGTAGGCCAGGAAGACGAATACCGCCACCAGGGTCAGCAGAACGGCGCTGGCCAGCGTCAGGGCGGCCAGTTCCGCGGTTCCCAGGTGTCCGACGACAGCGGAGTCGATCAGGACGAACAACGGTTCGGCGATCAGCGCGCCGAATGCCGGCCAGGCCAGGGCGAAGATGCGTCGGTCGAGTTGCCGCCGGCTGGCTCGCGATGGAGTGGGGCCACGCGCATCGCCGCTGGCGTGTTGCCTCGGCGTGTCATCCACGAGTTCACAGGTCCTTGCTATCCACAGATGCGGATCGTTGAAATTGCTGGGGTAAAACAGGATATGCACAGTATGTGATCAAGCCTGTGCACAGAGTTTCAGATAGCTTCCACACCCGCTTCCACAGTGTTCGCACAGTAATCCCCAAGGTGGCGGCGCCGGTGTGGACGAAGCCGGTTGAACCAAGTCGGCGGCCTCCCCTATGGTCGCCATGTCGTGGGTAGGTGCGAGGCTTGCTCGCGTGTGGAGGCAACAACGGTGAGTGTGACAGAACTCGTTCCCAGAGACGGTTTCGATCGCACCCCGCCCCAGGACATCGCCGCTGAGGAAAGCGTCCTCGGCGGCATGATGCTGAGCAAGGACGCCATCGCCGATGTCGTGGAGGTCATTCGCGGCAACGACTTCTACCGGCCCGCTCACGAGGCGATCTATGACGCCATCATCGACCTCTACAGCCGTGGCGAGCCGGCAGATGCGGTCACCGTTTCCGCCGAGCTGACCAAACGAGGTGAACTTGCCCGGGTCGGTGGCGCTCCATACCTGCATACGCTGATCAGTTCGGTCCCGACGGCGGCCAACGCCGGCTTCTACGCCCGGATCGTGCGTGAGCGTGCCGTGCTGCGCAAGCTGGTGGACGCCGGGACCCGGATCGCACAGCTTGGCTATGCCACCGACGGTGGCGACGTCGATGAGCTGGTGAACACCGCCCAGGCCGAGGTGTACGCGGTGACCGAGCGGCGCACCAGCGAGGACTACCTGGTGCTCAAGGACGTCATCAACGGCACCATGGAGGAGATCGAGATCGCCGGGCAGCGCGGCGAGGGCATGGTCGGGGTTCCGACCGGATTCAAGGATCTGGATCTGCTCACCAACGGCCTGCATCCGGGTCAGATGATCGTGCTGGCTGCCCGTCCGGCTGTGGGCAAGTCAACCCTGGGACTCGACATTGCGCGAGCCACCTCCATCCGCCACAACATGACGTCGGTGATCTTCTCGCTGGAAATGAGCCGCAACGAGATCGCGATGCGCATGCTCAGTGCCGAGTCGCAGATCCCGCTGCAGAACCTGCGCAAGGGCACCATGCGCAATGAGGACTGGACCCGGCTGGCATCGACCATGGGCAAGCTCAGCGACGCGCCGTTGTTCATTGACGACAGCCCCAACATGTCGCTGATGGAGATCCGCGCCAAGTGCCGTCGGCTCAAGCAACGCAACGACCTGAAGCTGGTCGTGATCGACTACCTGCAACTGATGAGTTCCGGCAAGCGGGTGGAGTCCCGGCAGCAGGAGGTCTCAGAATTCTCCCGGGCGTTGAAGCTGCTCGCCAAGGAACTCGAGGTCCCGGTGATCGCAATCTCGCAGCTCAACCGTGGTTCGGAGCAGCGCACCGACAAGAAGCCGCAGATGAGTGACCTACGTGAATCCGGCAGCATCGAGCAGGATGCGGACGTGGTCATCCTGCTGCACCGCGAGGACATGTACGAGAAGGAATCCCCCCGCGCTGGTGAAGCCGACATGATCGTCGCGAAGCACCGCAACGGTCCCACCGACACCATCGTGGTCGCGTTCCAGGGTCACTACGCGCGATTCTTCGACATGGCGCAGTAGCGCCCTGAGCTGTCAGAGCGCGTCGATTAGTTCACGCATCAACTGCGAGGGCGTCGTGTGGCGCTCCCGCGCCACCTCATCCAGCTTGGCTCGGCGCACCGCATCGAGGCGGAGAGTGAAAGGGCGGGCCTGTGCACCCACGCTGATAGGACGTCCGGGCCCCGACGGGCCCAGGTGCTTGCCTACGTATCCCGCCTCGGATTCTGCTTCGGCGGCCCACTGCTCGATGTCTTCCTCGGTGAACGGGACTCCGTTCACGTCGCTGTACTTGCCCATCTGTCTACCTCCTCAGTCCAACCTCGATGAGAACCTTCTTCGTTGCTGGCATGGAGTGGAAGACCAGCCAGCCATCAGGCTCGTCCTCCACCGTGATGTATTCCAACAACCGCCCGCTGGCATCCGTTCCAACCCCAACCCACTGCACCGGGTGAGTGTCACGCGCTCGGGAGCGCAACGTGCCCTCGAAAGCCTCGAGCACATCCGCAACGGTGACCCTCGGGTGCACTCGTACCCGCACGCTCACTCCTGTTCATTCATTTCGTACTGCAAGAGTGTAGTACTAAACCCTCGAGCCTCCGCTCACGCGGGCGGTAGATCCCGCATCGGACGCATGAGTGCGGCGGCACCGGCGAACAGTCCGGCCCACAACGCCGCCCACACCAGGCACCAGATCGCGTAACCCATGGTGGGTGTGCCAGTAACCAGGTTCATGTAGCTGATCGAGGCGAGTTGTAACACCAAGAAGATCAGCCCGACGCCGATCACCATCAGTAGTGCCGGACCCTTGTTCGGGCGGTCACTCGCGGCCATCACCACCACGCCCACGATCAGCGCGAACAGGCAGACGACCAGCAGTATCTGGCTGGCCAGAACCAGCCCACGCCGGACGGAGACTGCGGCCGGATTGAACTCGCCGACGCTCACCTGCGACCACTGACCCGAACCATCGCGAACGGCCACGCCGACCTCACCCATCGCTACCACTGCGGTTTGCCCATCGGTGGCCACCGCCTGGTAGGAGTCAGCGGGGTCGGACGAGCATTCGCCCTCACCCACCACCCGGGCTTGATAGATGCTGGTCGAACCATCTGGCGCCACCTCGATCACCCGGTCGACTTCCACCGTGAGCCCGGTTCCGTCGTCCAGTTCGACCTGAGTCTTCAAATCGCCGAGCATGTCGATGTCGGCGCCGGGCAGCTCCTGCCAGGACGCACCGTCGGCGCTGGTCCACACCCTGGGCGGATACTGCACTGCCACGTACTCCCCGCCCATCCAGGCCACATTGCTGACACCGGAGCCGGGCCCACAGGAGGTAGCGCTGGTGACCAGCACGGCAGACCCGACGACCAGCACCTGACCGGCAGTCACCGCCCCGGTGGCCAGTACCGCCGGCACCCGTCGACGGTACTGCCGGTGAGGCTGCTGGATGGGGCGTTCCGCGCTCCGCCGAGCGGGCCGGCCCAGCCACAGCCACACCGGAACCAGTACGGTCAGCGCCACCAGGTCGGTGGCATCGGACAGGGTGCGGCCTCCCAGCACCGGAGCAGCCAATGCCGGGGCCCCGGGTACCGTCTTGAGCAGCGTGAAGGCGGCTGCGACCGCTATCACCGGCCAGCGCCTACCCACCAGCGCAGCGGTGGCAAGAGCCACCATCGCCAGACCGGAGAAGTCGCTCAGCTTGCCAGTGACCACACCAGGAAACGCGCTCTTGAGGACATGGTCATTGACCGCGGTGACCGCGATCGCCGACCATAGCCAGCCGCTGAGCAGGATTTCCCGCCGGGACTTCATCGGCCGATGATAGACAGTGACCGTAGCCGCGAGAAGGGTCTCAGGTGGGCACAACTGCCCGTGGATCCTCACCGCCGAAAGCCACCACCCGAGACCAGATCCAGTCGGCCAGGCTCGGGGCCACAGCCTGGTCCGGCTCTCCGGCCCGGCGGATGACCACCGATCCGGTCAGCAGCTCCAGCAGGTAGCCGCCCTCGTCGTCGGTCATGATCACGTCGTAGTCGTCGGTGAGCTCGGTCCGTCGCCACTGCGAGTAGCTGTCGGGCTCGGTTTCGATCACGTGCTGCAGCGCCCCGATCTGGTCCGATGACATCAGCCGGAACTCGCCGGGAAGCCCCCACACCGCACCGGCGCCGGCGGCCTGGCCGGAGTGCCAGATTGCGATCTGGTCCTTCATCTGACTGTGTTCGGCGGCTTCCCAGGTCACCGGCGGCGCCAGCACATTCCGCAACGGTGCGGGCATGACCTCCTCCAGCGCGGCCAGCGCTGCGTCCAGACCCACACCGAGGAGCCGGTCGCGCATCTCGTTCCATATCCGATCGAATAGGCCCGCGTGGTGCAGGTCGGTGAGCGTCTTGCCCAGCTGAGCGACGTCGTCCTGCAAGGTGCGCATCATCTCCAACGCCTGCGCTGCAGCCTGATTCAGTGGGTCCAACCGCAACACCCGCCGTGCCAGTTGCTCGGCTTCGGCGAACCGGCCCTGCTGCAGGTAGCCCCAGATCAGCGGTGTGGTGACGAACTCCGTCGACGGATCGGCCGCCATGGCCGCTTCGGCCGCGGCGAGGAAACGCTCCGGCGGTACCACCGCCTGGAACAGCAGCATTGCGCGATACGCCAGTGCCTGCGGCAGGTACTGCGCCGCATGGTCAGCGCACAGCGAGACGGCGTCATCCATCAGCCGCGCGCCCGCCTCGACATCCCCGCTCAGCGCGCTCATTCCTCCGAGTTCCAGCAGACCCTCCCAGGCGCCGGGATCCTCCCGGAGCACCGTTTGCGCCCACCGTCGCGCCTGCGTGTGGTTGTGCTGTTCGTGCTCCAGCGATATCAGTTCCCGCGCCGCGTTCAGGTATTCGTCGTCACGCAGGCCGACGACGGCGAGCAGGAGGTCACGTGCCTGGTCGGGCTCGCCGCAGTGCACCAGATGTTTGGCCAGCAGGATCTGCATGCTCGTCACCGTCGGATCGGCGGTCAGCACCCGCCGCGCGATCTCGGCGATCTGCGGATTGGCGGGCTGGGCGTCATACAGGGTCCAGCCCAGCTGGATGTCTCGCTGCAGCAGGTCGTGCCCGTCCGAGCTAGTCATCATGGCCCAGGAATGGTGGGCGCGGGTCGTGGCCGCCAAAGGCGACCACCCGGGACCAGAACCAGTCGGCTAGGCTCGGTGCCACTGCCTCATCCGGCTTCCCGGCCCGGCGGATGACCACCGGCCCGGTCACCATCTCGATGAGGTGAGCCCCGGCGTCATCGGTCATTATCAGTTCACAATAATCATCGGGACCGCTGACCTGCCATTGCGGATGGCCAGCCGGGTCGGCGTCGATCGCCTCGGTGAATGCGGAGATCTCCTCGGATGCGATCAACCGGAAGTCGCCGGGTAGCCCCCAGGCCGTACCCGCGCCCGGTCGCTGACCCCCGTGCCAGGTGGCGATCTCCAGCTTCATGGCGCCGGTTCGTGCCACCTCCGGCGCCAACGGCGGCAGCAGAACTGCCCGCAACGAAGCTGGCAACACCGCTTCAAGGGTGCCGAGCGCCGAGGTCAGATCGTGGCCGAGGATCTGCTCGCGCATCTCGACCCAGAGCCGATCGAAGATCCCCGCGCGATGGAGGTCTTCGAGCGTCTGTCCGTCTTCTTCCACCATCTGGCGCAGGTTGCGCATCATCGTCAGCGCAGACGCCGCACCCTCATCCAGCGGATCCAGGCGCAAGGCCTGCACCGCCCGTTCCTGCGCATCGGCGAATCGGGCTTGACACAGGTAGCCCCAGATCAGCGCAGTCGTCAGGACCTTGGTTGCCGGATCGGCACGAAGTGCTTCCTCGGTGGCAGGAACAAGCCGTTGCGGTGGTGCGAAGCTGCGCAGCAGCAGCAGCGCGCGGTAGCTGAGCGCGCTGGCCAGATTATCCGAGTCGTCCGCAGCACACATCGCCAATGCGTCATCGATCAGCTGCCAGCCCGCATCGAATTGCCCGGTCATCGCGGTCGCGCCGCCCAGTTCCATCAGGCTGTGCCAAACATCCGGAGCCTCGCCGTTGGCGATCTCGGCCCAATGGCGCGCCTGCTCGTAGTTGTCCTGATGCTGCTCCAGTTGCACCAGTTCCCGGACGGCGTGAAGGAACCGCCCGTCTCGCAACCCGACAACCTGCAGCAGCAGACGCCGCCCCTCATCGGGGTCTCCGCAGGCCCAGTGGTGCTTCGCCAACAGGATCTGCATGCTCGTCAGCGACGGCTCGGCTGCCAGCGCACGCCGTGCGATCGTCGCAATCTGCGGATTGGTGGGCTGGGCGTCATAGAGGGTCCAGCCCAGCTGGATGTCGTGGTCGAGCAGATTGCCCTCGCCCACGCTCATAGCATGCCTCGCTTGACCTGGTAGGCCCGTAGCTGGTCGAACGTGCCATCGTCGGTCCCGTACTGGAGTACCGGCGCAACCTGGTCGAACCACGACGCCGTCGAGGCCGTCACACCCGACGCAACGGCCAACAGTGCCGCCGTCGTGACCGGGACCACGCCGCCAGCTTCCAACGAAGCGCTCAGCGCCTGCTGCAACGCGACCTTGACCACATGGGCGATATCGGCACCGGAGAATCCACCAGTCGCCGCCGCCACCCGGGTCACATCGACGGCGTCGGTCGGCTTACCTTCCAACTCCCCGGCCAGGATCGCAGCCCGTGCCGGGCCGTCTGGCGGCAGCACCAGCACGGTCTTGTCGATCCGTCCGGGCCGGCGCAGCGCCGGATCGATGTCCCACGGCCGGTTGGTTGCCGCTAGAAAATAGACGCCATCGTTCACGGTGGCGACACCATCGAGCTCCTCCAAGAGCTGCGTCACGACCATGCGCATGGTCTGCGACCCTCCGCCACCGGATGAACGCCGACCGCCGAGCGCATCGAACTCGTCGAAGAAGATCACGCACGGTGCCGCAGCCCGGGCATAGCGGAACACGCTCTGGATCGCCTTCTCGCTGTCACCGATCCACTTGCTGAGCAAATCGGCCAGTGTCACATGGATGAACGAGGCTCCCAGGTCACCGGCTATCGCGCGCGCGATGAAGGTCTTGCCGCATCCGGGCGGGCCATACATCAACAGCGAGCCGCCGGGATTCTGGCCGAACGCCTGTGCCAGTTCGGGATTGCGCAGCGGACCCAGGAACGTTGTGTCCAGGTGATGTTTGACTTCCGACAGTCCAGCCACGTCAGCCATGGTCACGGTCGGGCGTTGTGCCTCCCAGGGGCCGGGAGGTGCTACTTGCTGCTCGATATCGCTATCGGTGGGTGCTGGCGCCTCCTTCGGCGCCTCCGTCGAGCCGTTGCGCAGCCGGGCAGCCAGAACGCGCGCCCTCAGCGTGCGCACTCGTACTGCATCGCCCCCCATGGTTGCGAAGGTCTCCAACTCCGCTGCGGCTCGATCGGGGTCCGACTGCAGCAGCAGAGTGATGAAGTCCTCCCGCAATGCCAGGTTCTGCGGGTCCTGGCCGACCTCGGCTTCGATCGCCTGTAGAAATTCGTCGTCTGACATTGGCAGCTTTCCTAGTCGGAGGGGATCGCTAGGGAACGTCCGCGATACGACCAATCCCCGGCATGGCCATTCTGGCGGATACTCGCGGCAATGTTCATGGGGCCTTCTGCCCTGGGTTTTCCACAGGCTCTAGGCGGGTGTGGCTGGTTCGGGCTACGGTCGAGGTAGGCGAGGGTGCTGGGGGGTGGGTTGGTGACCGTTCGGTTTGTCGGTGTGGTGGCCGGTGTTGCGCTGGTGATGGCGTTGGC
>JBKDZO010000045.1:0-17109 GCA_047971285.1 Beutenbergiaceae bacterium
TACCGGCGGTGGCCGCGATCTCCTGCTTGGTCTCGACTTCCTTGGCGTTGCCGAGCAGCGCGGTGCTGACAGCCTCGACTGCGGCGTCGATGCCCTTCTTCAGGGCGATCGGGTTGGCACCGGCAGCGACGTTGCGCAGACCTTCACGCACCAGTGCCTGAGCGAGCACGGTGGCCGTGGTGGTGCCGTCTCCGGCGACGTCATCGGTCTTCTTGGCGACCTCCTTGACGAGTTCCGCACCGATCTTCTCGTACGGGTCGTCAAGCTCGATCTCCTTGGCGATCGAGACACCGTCGTTGGTGATGGTGGGGGCGCCCCACTTCTTCTCCAGCACGACGTTGCGGCCCTTCGGGCCGAGGGTGACCTTCACGGTATCGGCGAGGACGTTCAGTCCACGCTCCATCCCGCGACGGGCCTCCTCGTCAAAGGCAATGATCTTGGCCATGGGGGTTGAATTCCTCCGGTAATGGCTTGGTAGGGCAGCCGCGCGCCCGCGACGGACGACACCGTCCGCAGCGCTCATGTCCCGCCTTGTTCGGTGCCTCGCTTGGCAACCCCGAGATGTCTCTCGATTGTCACTCTCATACCGAGAGTGCTAATGCCATGTTGGCACTCTCACCCCGAGAGTGCAAGATCGACGGCGGTGGTTCGCCCGAAGCGATCAGCCAGCGCCCGCCGTGCGGCCCAGTAGCCGGCCATTCCGTGTACGCCCGGCCCCGGTGAGGCGGCAGCACTGCACAGATACACCCCGGGAATCCCAGTGGAGTAGGGATCGAGGGCCCATCGGGGCCGCTGCACCATCGACGCCAGCCTCAGCGCCCCCAGCCCGATGTCTCCGCCGCCATAGTTCGCGTTGTGCTCGGACATCCGATTGGCCGGAACACCTCGGGCTGCCACCACCAGGTCGCTGAACCCTGGGGCGTACCGCTCGATCTGAGCGGTCACGATCGGTACCGGGTCGATCGGGCAGTCGTAGGGCATGTGAGCGTATGCCCAGCCCGGGCGCAGCCCCCCGACCTCACGGCCCGGGTCGGCCACCACCGGATCGGAGAACAACACGAACGGTTCGCTGGCCACCCGTCCGGCCACGGTCGCGGCCGCGCTGGCCATCATCTGCTCGCGGGACCCGCCCAGATGCACGGTGGCGGCCTCGCCCACCCGAGGCTGACTCCAGGGCACCGGGCCGCGCAGTACGTAGTCGACCTTGGCGGCCGCCGGACCTGGGCGGACCCGTGCCAACGATCGACGCACCCGGTGGGGCATGCGTTCACCCCAGATCTGCAGCACCGCAGGCACGCTGGTGTCCATTAGATACGCCCGGGCCCGGGGCAATTCGCGCCAGTTCCGCACCGGTATCCCGGCACGCACTTGACCGCCGTGAGCTTCCAAGTCCGCCAGCAAAGCAGCCGAGATGGCACCGGAGCCGCCGATGGGGATCGGCCAGCCCCCGGCATGGGCCAGCGTGCCGAGCATGAGCATGGTGCCGGCCGCCACCGGGGACGGCAACGGCCCGATGGCATGTCCAGCCACTCCGGTGAGCAGGGCCGGGGCGGCGTCGCCCGCGAATGTGCGCCGCCACGCTGCCGTGCCCTGGGTGAGCATTCGGTGGCCGGTCCGCGCTAGCACCCCCGGACCCAACTCACGCAACAGCCGTACGGCGGGCGCTGTCCGGTTGGAGAGCGCCAGCGCGGACAGATCCCGCCAGTGCTCGAGCAACGGCGCGAATAACTCCAGCCACGCCGGACCATCGGCACCCAGTTCAGCGGCGGTGCGATCCACGTCGACGTAGGCCAGCCCGGCCCGGCCACCGGGCAGCGGATGGGCGTAGGCCAGTTCCGGGCTGACCAGTTCCACACCTCGGCCAGCCAACTCGAACTCGGCGAAGAACGGGCTCGCCAACGCCAGCGGATGAACCGCTGCACACACGTCATGGGTCACCCCATGCGCCAGACCGAGATCGAGCGTCCTCATCCCTCCCCCGAGGCTGTGCTGCGCTTCGGCCACCACCACCTGCAGCCCGGCCCGGGCCAAGACGATCGCCGCCGCCAGCCCATTCGGGCCGGAGCCCACGATGACGGCGTCGACGACTTCACGGGTAGCGACGCCCATCCGCAACAGACCTCTCGACTGGCACCTACACGCTGGCAAGCTTCAAGCATCGCAGGAATCATCCGCTCGCTGCCTACACTGACGCCATGGGTCGCAGGGCAGCGGTGGGAACGATCATGCTCGCTGCGCTCGCGGCGTTGATAACCGCCTCTGCTGCCGTGGAACCGGTCCGCTACGACGACGCCGGTTCCTACTCCGACGGCGTTGCCCTCACCAGCATGGGCGACTTCACCGTGCTACCCGCCGGCTCCGGCGCACAGTTGCTGCCCGGTTCGCGGGTGCTGGCGACCACGATCGCCGACGACGCCGGACTGGGCACGGCCGCCGACCTGGCTACGGCTCAACAACGGTGGCTGGCTGACGGCTGGCTCCCCGAAGACCCGCGCTACCGCGATCTGGTCGCCAACGCCCTGCTGGACATGCGGGTACTCAGTACCGGCGGTGCCCCCGTAGCCTCCGGAAACCACAACTGGCGCTACGTCTGGCCGCGTGACTCCTCGTTCGTCGCCGTCGCTTTCGCCGCCAGCGGACACGGTGAGGACGCCGTCACGGTGCTGACGTTCTTGCAACAGGTCCAGGCACCCGATGGTTCGTTCGAGGCGCGCTACCTGCCCGACGGCTCCGGCCCGCCAGATGCCCGGCCCGCGCAGACCGACGGTACCGGCTGGGCATTGTGGGCCCTCGATGCGGTGATCGCGGCGGCTCCCGCGAGCCAGGCCCGGGAACTGCTGCGGCGGTTCGAGCCACTGCGGACACGTTCCACCGAATACCTGCTGGCACAGGTCGACAATCCGCGTTCGCTACCCGCACCCTCCCCCGACTATTGGGAGCACCGGGAGAACGTGGTCACGTTGGGCACGGCGGCTCCGGTGCTGGCCGGGCTGGAAGCGTCAGCACGATTGGCTGGCCGCGCTGACGATCACGCTACCCAGGCGCTGGCCACCGATGCCACCGAGCGGCTGCGCGCATCGATCACGCTGAACTTCGGCGAACACGGCTACGGCCGCTACCCCGGGCCTTCGCGACCGGACGCTGCCAGCGCCTTTCTGTTGCCGCCGTTCCAGTCCACCGCACTGCACGGGGCCGAGCAGGCCTGGGCGGCGTCGGTGCCAACCATGATGCGCCCGGCCGGCGGGCTGGCACCCGGCGCGCTATGGCGAGAACAGAACCTGTCCTGGACCCCGCAGACGGCACTGTATGCCCTAGCTGCCGCATCGGTGGGTGAGGCCGAACAGGCCCGTGACTGGCTGGACTGGCTCACCGCCCACCGCACTCCCCTGGGGGCGCTGCCGGAGAAGGTCAATGCGGCCGGCGAGCCATCCGGCCCAGCACCGCTGGCCTGGACCTGTGCCCTGGTGGTACTGACCGTGGTCGAACTGGAGTAGCCCGGCTAGCCACCGCTCCCCGTGTGGCCTTACGGCAGCGTGAAGTCCGAACGCAGCACGATCACGATGTCGCCGTCAGCTGCCTCGGAGCTCTCCACCAGTTGGTCGATTGCCAGGTCATCGGCGACGGCCTGGGCTTCGTCGGCCTGATCCGGGTTGTCGTAGTAGAGCGTGGTGATCGTCGGCTGATCGCGACCATAGTCTGCGGGGTTGACGTCCTCCCAGCCCGCCTCGGTCAGCACAGCACCGGTGTCTGCGGCCAGGCCACCGACGCCCGCGCCGTTGAGCACCCAGATCTGGGTCGAGTAGTCGAGGTCGCCCGCAGGCGGCTCGGTCGGCTCAGGAGTCGGCTCCGGAGTCGGCGTGGGCTCCGGCTCCGGTTCGGAGGTTTCCGGCTCCGGCTCCGGTTCAGAGGTTTCCGGCTCCGGCGCCGGTTCGGTCGTCTCGACGGCAGTGGACTCGGCCGTCGTCGGTTGCCCGGTCGGTGTCCCGGTAGACACCACCCGAACCGCCAGGAACGCCAGAGTCGGGGCCAGCACCAGCACGATCAGGAACGGCAGCCATTGCCGCCAACGCGGCACGGGTGCGCGGTGTACCCCTTGTGGCGTGCGATCGTTCCCTAGGTGATCGAACTCGTCCTTGGGGTAGGGGTACTCGGGAGTCACAGACCGAAGGTTAGTAGCCCAGGCGTCAGTTCTGGGCCTCAACGCCGAGGCGTCGTGCCGAGCGATCGCGTTGCCTGGCGCTGCGCATCCGGCGCAACCGTTTGATCAGCATGGGAGCCGCTGCCAGGGCCGCCGGATCGTCCAGCAGCGCATTGAGGATCTGGTAGTACCGGGTGGCATTCAGATCGAACAACTCCCGGATCGCGGTCTCCTTGGCACCGGCGTACTTCCACCATTGCCCTTCGAACTCCAGAATCTGGGCGTCGCGCGCACTCAGTCCTTCGGCAGGCGAGACCCCCAGCTCAGCCTCGTGCGCCAGGCCCGTGGATGCAACCACCATCGTCTCTCCTCGTTCGATCGCGTACCGGCATCGTAAAGCCAAAACGACATCGGTGTCATTCGCTCGGTGTGTCGCACCCGTGTCGCACCGCGAGTGCCATTGATGCACGGTGGGCGCCAGCACCTGCCAGGCTGGGGCGGTGACCAGTCAACCCGCACCACGACCGTTGACCGAACTGATCGACCCCGGGTGGGCGGCGGCACTGGCCCCGGTGGAACCGATCGTGCATCGGATCGGCGAGTTCCTGCGCGCGGAGATCGCGGCCGGCCACGACTATCTGCCGGCCGGCCCAGATGTGCTGCGAGCGTTCACCCGCCCGCTTGCCGAGGTGCAGGTCCTGATCGTGGGTCAGGACCCCTACCCCACACCGGGGCACGCCATGGGACTGAGCTTCTCGGTGCAGCCGCAGGTGCGGCCGGTCCCCAGATCGCTGGCCAACATCTACCGCGAACTGGTCGATGATCTCGGCCTGCCCGCACCCAGCTCTGGCGATCTACGCCCGTGGGCAGACGCCGGGGTGATGCTGCTCAACAGGTGCCTGACGGTACGGCCGGGACATCCGGCGTCGCACCGGGGCAAGGGCTGGGAACAGGTGACCGACGCGGCGATCGCCGCATTGGTGGCCCGGAACAGCCCGCTGGTGGCAATCCTGTGGGGCCGCGATGCACAGTCGCTGACTCCGGCACTGGGCCAGACGCCGGTGATCGCCTCACCACATCCCTCACCACTGTCGGCCTCGCGCGGGTTCTTCGGCTCGCGCCCTTTCAGCCGCGCCAATGAACTGCTGACCCGGCAAGGCGGAGCTCCCATCGACTGGCGGCTGCCCTGAGCGCACATCGGGCCACGGGGCAGCGGAGCCGCGTGTCGGGTTCGAACCGACGACCTTCGCTTTACAAGAGCGGCGCTCTACCAACTGAGCTAACGCGGCATGTGCGGGCCGTTAGCCCGCGGCTGGCAGCTTAGCCTTGCACGGCCGCTAGCAGTGCGCCCGGTTCGCCCCAGTTGCCCGCCCACTTGCTGCCATCGATGAACACCGTCGGGGTTCCGGTGACACCATCGACGGTGGATTGCTCGGAAGCAACCGCCACCCAGTCGCGAAAGGTGCCTTCAGTGAAGGAATCAGCGACCTCTTGTGGTACGCCCACCTCGATGGCCAGCTCGACCATCTGCTCATCCGATAGTCCCTCGGTGTTCTCAGCGGGCTGGTTGTCGAACAACGCCTCCATGAACACGATCGCATGCTCCGGCGAGTCGTTGGCAACAGTCGCGAACGCATTGGCCGAACGGCTTGAGTATTCGGTTCCCATGGAGAACCGGTTGAGGAACTCCAGCGGGTGCACGTTCAGCGTGACCGTGCCGTCGCTGACCATGGCGGCGATGTCATCGCGGTTGAGCTGATCGAACTGTCCGCAGCCGGGGCACATGAAGTCGAGGTAGACATCCAGTTCGGTGGCACCCTCGTTCACGGTGCCGGCGACCATGTCCGCACCGAAGGTGATACCACCGGTCGCGGTGGAAGCTTCCGGTCGGGTGCCGTCGAAGTCGCTGAGCAGGGTCTTCTGGCTCGCGCGGAAGATGATGACGCCGGCCGCGATCACCAGCAGCACGACCAGCACCGAAGCGCCGATGATGATGAGGCGGTTGCGCCGGTCGGTGGCGGCCTGCTTGGCCGCCAGTGCCTGCGCGGCCTTACGCGCGGCCTCGCGCCGCTCAGCCTTGCTCGGGCGTGTCTGGTTGGCTGCCATATCTACTCGCCTCCACAGCGAAGTCGTCTGCTCGCACCTGGCTGTGAACGCCGTGCGACCCCAAAGCGGACGTGGGTACGCACCGCCGGAACCACATTCTACGAAACGAAACTGGGAACCGGCGGCACTGGCAGCGGCCACCACACCGGCTCCGGTCCGGCGACCACTGCGGCGCCTGCAACCGCAGCGACGATCAGGCCCACCAGGATCCATATCGCGGTGATCACAGGTCCCGGGGCGATCACCTCCCACACAGCCCAGGCACCCTCACGCGTGGTCTGGCCCGATGGCGTCCACCACACCAACTGCGTCGTGACCGCCAGCGCCACCAGAACCACGATCCAGGGCTGTACCGATGCCGCCAGCAAGCCCCAGACGATGGCGCCGCCGAGCAGCCCGAGCAGCGCTCCCGGCAGAAGGAGCAGTATCGCCAGCAGCACATGCCACGGGCTGGCCAGCGAGGCGACCGCGATATCCGACCGGCGAGGCCCGTGCCGCAACCTGCGATTGCGCAGCGCCCGGGCCGACGCTCCCACGGTGCCAGCGATCGCCAGCACCGCAGCGAAGATCAGCACAGTCCATCCCGGCCAGAGCGTGCCGACCGCCACCACGGCCAGCCACCAGGCCAAGCTCAGACCCGGTCGGGAACGCGCCGGGACCGCCCACGGGGGCATCGGCTGGGCCTGCGGCGCGGGCACACGACCAGGCTGCTCAACCACCGCTGCCGGCGTCGGCGGCGGGTGCCATTGACGTTGGGCCGGGGGAGCATCGGGCGGCCGGACCAACGTCGGCCCCGCGGGTACCGGCGGCCCCGACTGGGGAACCGGCGGGGGCGGCGGAGGCCCGGCAGCGACCGCCTGGGGAGCGGCCGGCGAGCCCGAGGTGTGCTGGTTCGGGTCCACGACCTCGGTCACCTCGCGCCCGTACAGTCGATCGTTCATGGCCTGCAGCACGCTTCCGTGCGGCATCCGCAACGTGGGGTCCGGGTGCAAGGCCCGCCGCATCACCTGCGCGATCCGGGGCGGCAGCCCATCGGTATCCGCACGCCCGGTTTCCACTCGCGCCAGCACCGCGGCCATCGGACCGCTACCGAAGGGTGGGCGCCCGGTTGCCGCGAAGAGCAGCACGGCCGCCCATCCCCACCAGTCACCCGCCGTGCCCGGGACGCCGCCGGCCAGCACCACCGGATCGACGTAGCCCGGGGTGCCGGTCACCAATCCGGCTTGTGTCAGCCGAGCGTCATCTGCCAGTTGCGAGATTCCGAAGTCGATCACCACCGGCCCGGCGTCGGTCAGCATCACGTTCCCGGGCTTGAGATCGCGATGAACCACGTTCACGCCGTGAATCTGGTCCAGCGCAGCGGCGAGGCCGACGGCCAGACCGCGCAGCTCCTCCGCATCCATCGGCCCGTGTTCACGAATCGAGGTATCCAATGGCTGGCCGTTGATCAGTTCGGTGACCACGAACGCCTCGTCGGCATCCACCTCGGCATCCAGCACCCGCGATACCCGCGGGCCGCGCACCCGGTGCAGCGTGGCCACCTCGCGCCGCAGCCGCTCCCGTGCGCCGTCGTCGGCATTGAAGGCCGGGTGCAGCAATTTCAGTGCAACGTGATTGCCTTCGGCGTCGATCGCTAGGTACACGGTACCCATGCCACCCGAACCGAGAACCTGCAACAACTGGTAGCCGCCGACAGCGCGCGACGCACGCCTCGCATCGACACCAGGGGACTCCATGCTGAGCAAGCTACGCCACTGCGGCCAGCCAAGCACGGATAGCCCTACCCTCGCGTGGTCGAGACCGGCAGCCGGGCACCGGCAGAGGTGAGCACCGAGCCCGGGGTGGTTTCGTTACCCTGACTGCCATGGCTGCCCATGATGCGGACCTGGTCGTCGTCGCCAATCGATTGCCGGTCGAGGAGACGACCGATGACGACGGCAACACCTCCTGGGCGCGCTCACCCGGTGGCCTGGTCACGGCCCTGGCTCCGCTGATGCAACGCGGCAACGGCGTGTGGATCGGCTGGCCCGGACGAGCCGACCTGGAGCTGGCGCCGTTCTCATCCGACGGCATCGACATGCACCCGGTGACGCTGAGCGCACGAGACCTCAAGCGCTTCTACGAAGGGTTCTCCAACGCCACGATCTGGCCGCTGTACCACGATGTGATCGTCGACCCCGAGTTTCACCGGGACTGGTGGAACGCCTACGTCGAGGTCAATGCACGGTTCGCCAAGGAAGCCGCCCAAGCCGCCCCCGAGGGAGCCATCGTCTGGGTGCAGGACTATCAACTCCAGTTGGTTCCGAAGATGCTGCGCGAGCTGCGGCCGGAACTACGCATCGGCTACTTCCACCACATTCCGTTCCCGCCGGTGGAATTGCTGGGCCAGCTGCCATGGCGCAACGCCGTGGTCTCCGGTCTGCTGGGCGCCGACGTGGTCGGCTTCCAACGCCGGGGCGATGAGTCGAACTTCCTGCGGGCGGTGCGCCGCTTCACCGACAACACCCCGCGCGGCCAACAGGTGACGGTCAAACGCCGCGGACATCCGGAGCGGAACGCACTGGCCGCCACCTTCCCCATCTCCATAGACGCCGATGCGTTCGGTGCCCTGGCGGCCTCACCCCAGGTAGAGCAGCGGGCACGCGAGATCCGCAACGAGCTCGGCTCACCGGAAGTGCTGTTGCTGGGGGTGGATCGGCTGGACTACACCAAGGGCATCCGGCATCGCATCAAAGCCTTCGGCGAGCTTCTGGCCGATAGCAAGTTGCGGGTACCGGCAGCCACGCTGGTGCAGGTCGCCAGCCCCAGCCGCGAGCACGTCGAGCAGTACGCCACCCTGCGCCGCGACGTCGAACTGATGGTCGGTTCGATCAACGGCGACTACTCCGCGCTGGGCAAGCCCGCGATCCACTATTTGCACCACTCCTACCCGGCAACCGAGATGGCAGCCCTGTACCGGGCGGCCGATGTGATGCTAGTGACGGCGTTGCGCGATGGCATGAACCTGGTGGCCAAGGAGTACATCGCCGCCCGGGTCGACCTGGACGGCGTGCTGGTGCTGTCGGAATTCGCCGGTGCCGCCGACGAGCTGCCGCAGTCATTGCTGATCAACCCGCACGACATCGAGGGCATGAAACGCACCATCATGACCGCGATCGAGATGCCCCAAAGCGAACGTCGACGCCGGATGCGGGCGCTGCGCCGCCGGGTGATGGACCACGACGTCGACCGGTGGGCGACCGACTTCCTCGGCGCGTTGGCGCGGGTCAGGGCGACATGAGCACATTGGACGGCGCACTTGCACGCTTCGCCGCCCGGGACCGGGGCCTGGTGGCACTGGATTTCGATGGCTGCCTGGCGCCGATCGTGCCACATCCCGACGATGCCCGCCCGTTGCCGCAGGCTGCGGGCGCGCTGACGCGGTTGGCCACGGCGGCCAACCTTCGGTTGGCGTTGATCTCCGGCCGGTCACTGCACTCCCTCGCCACCGTGGCGACCCCTCCGGCCGGCACCATGCTGGTCGGTAGCCACGGTGCTGAGCGCGGCGTCATCACGGCCGACGGCACAGCCGAGGTCATGCCGCTGGAGCTCACCGGGCAGCAGCGCGCCGAACTGGCCCAGCTCGTCCGGATCGCCACCGAGGTCATCGCACCCGAGGCCGACGCCGGGGCATGGCTCGAACACAAGCCAACCGCCGTCGTCGTCCACACCCGGGCATTGCCTCCCGAACGGGCCGAGGCGGTCGAAACCGCGACGTTGGCCGCCACCGCAGACCGCCCGGCCAGAGCGTTGCGGGGCAAGCGGGTGGTGGAACTGTGCGCGGTCCCTAGTTCCAAGGGAATCGCCGTCGACGAGTTGCGGGCCAGCACCGGCGCAGACGCCGTGCTGTACGCCGGAGACGACGTCACCGATGAGGATGCGCTGGCCCGCTTGGGGGCCGAGGACGTCGGCGTCAAGGTCGGTCCGGGCGACACCGTGGCTCGCTATCGGGTTGCCGATCCGCAGGCGGTGGCCACGATGTTGACCGACCTAGCCGATCTGACGGTGGGCTGAGCACACGTCACATTCCAGTTGCTGGACCTCAACTGGCCCAGTTCCACGGGCATGTGCCACACTGAGCCTGGCTCAATAGCTGGGCCGTGCCAGGAGGGTCTGGCACCTTTCACTACGGATCGTCCGGCACGTACCTGCCGGTGGAGGGAATTACTAACCATGGCTTCAGTCACCTATGACAATGCCACCCGCATCTATCCCGGGTCCGAGACCCCGTCGGTAGACTCGCTCAACCTGGAGATCGAGGACGGTGAGTTCCTCGTTCTGGTGGGCCCGTCCGGTTGCGGGAAGTCAACCTCGCTGCGGATGCTCGCCGGCCTGGAAGACGTCAACTCCGGCCGCATCCTGATCGGTGACCGCGACGTCACCGACGTGCAGCCCAAGGACCGGGACATCGCGATGGTGTTCCAGAACTACGCGCTCTACCCACACATGACGGTCGCGGACAACATGGGCTTCGCGCTCAAGATCGCCGGCACCCCCAAGGCCGAGATCCGCACCCGCGTCGAGGAAGCAGCGCAGATCCTCGACCTAACCCAGTACCTGGACCGCAAGCCGAAGGCACTCTCTGGTGGCCAGCGTCAGCGTGTGGCCATGGGTCGCGCGATCGTGCGTCAGCCGCAGGTGTTCCTGATGGACGAGCCGCTGTCCAACCTGGACGCCAAGCTGCGGGTGCAGACCCGTACTCAGATCGCTTCGTTGCAGCGTCGCCTGGGAGTCACCACCGTGTACGTGACCCACGACCAGACCGAGGCCCTGACCATGGGTGACCGGATCTGCGTGCTCAAGGATGGTCTGCTGCAGCAGGTCGGTACCCCGCGTGAGATGTACGACACCCCGGCCAACATCTTCGTGGCCGGCTTCATCGGTTCACCGGCCATGAACATCGGTGACTTCGAGGTGGCCAACGGCAAGGCCAACCTGGGCGACACCCACATCCCGCTGAGCCGGGCGACGCTGGACGCTCTGACCCCGGAGGACCAGGGCCACATCACGCTGGGCTTCCGCCCGGAGTCCCTGGACGTGACCACCCAGTCCGATGAGGGTTCGTTCGCGGTACAGGTCAACCTGGTGGAGGAGCTCGGCTCCGACGCGTTCGTCTACGGCCAGCTGCCCTCGGACGAGACCGCGTCGCACATCAGTTCCGGCGCTGGCGACGCTCAGGTCATCGTGCGCATCGAGCCCCGTCAGCCCCCGATGAAGGGCGACACCATCTGGGTCAAGATCCGTGAGGGCCAGGAGCACGTCTTCTCCCCCGCCACGGGCAAGCGTCTGCCCAGCTAGTCAGGCGGCACGCATTGATGAAAGGGGCGGGTCCAATCGGACCCGCCCCTTTCCGCCGAACGCGGCTTGAAGGTCGCTATTAGGCGCTTTAGCGACCTTCAAGCCGCCCTCGCCGAGCGATAGCGGCCACAATGGCGCTCTGAGTAGGACACGCACGGTCGCAGCACCGACGAGGCGGTTGGCGTCCGAGGCCAATCGCCTGTCACACTTTGAGCCATGCCAGCAGCGCTTCAGATCACCGCAGTGGCGCCCGATCCGGCGCTGCTCGACCTGCCGTGGCACATCCGGCTCGAGGAATGGCCGACAGATCTCCTCGCCGCGCTGCCGCGTGGAATCTCGCGCCACGTCGTGCGCTTCGTACGACTCTCCGGGCGAGTGCTGGCGATCAAAGAAATCGGCGAATCGGTGGCCTACCGCGAATACGCGCTGCTGCGGGACCTGGATCGCCTGGATGTGCCATCGGTCGAGCCGGTCGGTGTCATCACCGGCCGCAAGGATCCCGACGGCGAACCGCTGGATTCGGTGCTGATCACCAAGCACCTGCGCTTTTCTTTGCCGTACCGGGCGCTGTTCTCTCGCCGGCTGGCGCCGGACATGGCTACCCGACTGATCGACGCGCTGGCAGTGCTCCTAGTACGGCTGCATCTGACCGGCTTCTACTGGGGCGACGTGTCCCTATCCAACACCCTGTTCCGCAGAGACGCCGGCGCCTTCTCCGCTTACCTAGTGGACGCTGAGACCGGTGATCTGCATCCCCAGCTGACCCGGGGGCAGCGCGAGTACGACCTGGAGATCGCCCGGGTGAACATCATCGGCGAACTGATGGACCTGGAGGCCGGTGGGCTGCTTGAGGACGTCGAGGACACCGTGCTGGTCGGGGACATGCTGGTACAGCGGTACAACGACCTGTGGGCCGAGCTGACCGAATCCGAGGAGTTCTCGGCCGACGAGCGCTGGCGGGTGTCGGAACGTATCGCGCGCCTGAACCACCTCGGCTACGACGTCGGCGAACTGCAGATGACCACCGACATCGACGGCACCACCGTGCAGATACAGCCCAAGGTGGTCGACGCCGGACACCATCACCGGCGGCTGATGCGGTTGACCGGCCTGGATGTGCAGGAGAATCAGGCTCGCCGACTGCTCAACGACATGGACACCTACCGGGTCGCGATGGACCGATTGGGTGAGGACGAGGAGTTCGTCGCCCACGACTGGCTCAGCGAGGTGTTCGAGCCCGCCATCGCCGCCATCCCCCGGGAAATGCGCGGGAAGCTGGAACCGGCCGAGGCCTTCCACGAGATCCTGGAACATCGCTGGTACCTCGCTGAGCAGGCAGGTCACGATGTTCCGATGGAACAGGCCGTGGGCTCCTATGTCACCAACGTCCTGCCTCATCGCCCTGACGAGGAAGCGATCCTGGAACTGGACACGGATACTCTGCGGGCCATCTCCGACACCGACACGGACCTGATCGGCTGACGACGGCTGACCGGCGTGGGCTAGCGTGGGTGCTCGAGCGGAGGGGCATTCATGACGAGGATCAGCAGCGGCAAGGTACAACTCCATGTCACCGACGCCGGCGGCGATGGCCGACCACTGGTCCTGATCCACGGCTGGCCGCTCTCAGGCGCCGCCTTCGATGGGAACATCGCGGCGCTGACCGCCGCAGGCAACCGTGTCATCACCTACGACCGGCGCGGTTTCGGCCAATCGGACAAGCCTGCGTCGGGCTACGACTACGACACCTTCGCCGCCGACCTGAATGCGGTGATGTCCCGGCTTGACCTCACCGAGGCGGTCATCCTCGGCTTCTCCATGGGCGGCGGCGAAGTTGCCCGCTATTGCGCCACCTATGGCTCCGAACGGCTCGCGGGCACGGCCCTGTCCGGATCGATCTGCCCAGCCCTGTGCATCACACCGGACAATCCCGACGGCGCCATGCCACTGTCCGGTTTCGAGGAGATCGCGGCGGCCTGCCGCGATGACCACGCGGGATTCGTCGATCAGTTCGTCACCTGGTTCTTCAGCAATGAGCAGGGGCTGGCCGTCAGTGAACCGGTACGTGGCGCAGCCGTGGAGATCGCTCGGCAATCGGATGCACACGCGGCCGCCGAATCCGCACTCGCCTGGGCCACCGATCTACGCCAGGACTGCCGCGCCATCGACGTGCCCACCCTGGTCTTGCACGGAACCGGCGATCAGAATGTGCCACTGGCGGCGTCGAGCGCCCGGGTCGGTGACTTCATCCCGGCTTCCACGCTGGTGACGATCGAGGGCGGCACCCATGGCATGAACATCTCGCACCAGCAACAGTGGGAGGGTGCTCTCATCGAGTTCCTGACCGCCCTGCCACCACGCGCGATTTAGTGACTGGCGCACGTTTGAGTGAGCTGCCGCTCACTAAATCGCCGCCCGGTCACTAAATGGCGGCACCCGGTCACCAATGGCCGCCCGGTCACCAAATAGCCGCCCGGGTGCGGATACACCGCTGGTCGCGGCTAGAGATCGCGCTTGATGCGGGGGGCCAAGAAGATCACGGCGTTGACCACTGCATCGACTAGCAGCGCGGCACCAGCCAGGCCGAGCACACGCTCACCCGCGGTGGTCGATCTGCCGCTGCGGATGCCACGGCTGGCGCGACGGATGGCCAGTGTCCCCAGACCCAGTTCGACCGCAGCCACTCCCGGCGTCCACCAGGACTGCCGGATCGGTACCACCACCTCTTCGGCGAACGTCTCCGCGGCGTCGAAAGCGGACTCGGCCCGGACCCGGGCCGCATCGGCCCGCTCGCGCATTTGCTCGGTGGTCTCGCGCACGCTCTCAGTCATTTGCGACTGGGCATCGGTCACCGCGCGAGCCAGGACTTTGCTGATGCCGTCGGGCTGGACCAGCCGCACGTCGGCCAATTCGGGCACGTCGTCACCATGACCGAGGTAGCCCACTAGGGCCTCGGGGAGGCCGAGCGCGGTGATGAGTCGTGCCGGACCCGCGGACTCGCCATCGATCGCATCACGCACGGCTGTCGGTTCGACGCTGGGCAACATCGACATCACGGCGCTGACCAGCGCCCCCGTGCCCAAGGTGCTGTCGCAGAATGCCGCGACCGCGTTGTCAGCGGCCGTCCCGCCGGGCACTCGGACGATATCGGCATCCCAGGTATGGACCTGGGTCTCATCACCGTCGATGGCAGCCACCGCCGGGTAGGCGGCGCCCTGCTCGATGACCAGCGCGGGCTTGAGGGCCTCCGGCCAGTCCACGGCAACCAACGCGGGACCGTCCGTGACCACGATCAGATGCCCATCCAGGTGCGGGGCCGCCAGCACCGGCATCTCGATCTCCCGCGCGAACGCGCCGATATCGGCCAGTTTCGCCCCGGTGTAGACCACGGCGCGGTCCGGTACGAATGCCGAGCCCACGTCGAGATCCTGATCGAACGGATCCATCGGGTCCTCCTGCGGATCCTCCTGGACTCCCGCGATCAGATCCCCAACCAACGCGGTACCGCCGCAGGCCTGCGCAAGGTCCTCACAGAGATCCGCCAACTGCGGCCCGGGCACGATGGCGCCCGCGGCGAGATCCAGGCTCGCAACCCGGTCCTGAGCGTCGACGGCGAAAGAAATCCCCACGACTTCGGGCGTCTCGGGCTCGGATTCGATCAGGGCGATCACTTTCGCGGTATCGAGAAGCTCACGCGCAAGCCCCGCGCGGCCATCAAAGCTATACACGAGGCCGACACGGCGTCGCCAGGGTGCGGACGTCATGATCAGAGGTTACCCAGCCCTACGGGCTCACGTGGCCGAGGCAGCGTCGCGACGACGACGCGCCACCTCGTACAGCGCGATACCGGTGGCGACTCCGGCATTGAGTGACTCGGTGGCGGCTGCGATCGGGATCGACACGATCAGATCACAGGTCTCCCGCACCAGCCGTCCCAGGCCCTTACCCTCGGAGCCGCACACCAGCACCAGCGGTTCGGTGGCCAGCTCCAGATCAGCCATCTGGGCGGCACCGCCGGCATCCAGCCCGACCACGAAACAGCCCGCAGCCTGCAGATCCTTCAGCGCACGTACCAGATTGGTGGCCCGAGCCACCGGAACCCGTGCTGCGGCTCCGGCGGAGACCTTCCAGGCCGAAGCGGTCACGCCCGCAGCACGCCGCTGCGGGATGAGGATGCCAGTGGCACCGAAAGCACCCGCAGATCGCAGGGCAGCGCCGAGGTTCCGCGGGTCGGTGACCCCGTCCAGGGCAACGATCAACGCTGGCTGACCGGCACTGTGGGCCCGGTCCAGCAGATCCGGCGGATCGAGGTAGGAGTAGGCCGGCACCTGGATCGCGACACCTTGATGCACCGAACCATCGGCAATCCGGTCCAGTTCACCCTTGCCCACCTCCAGCAGCGGTATCCCCCGGGCCGTGACGGCGCGCAGTATCTCGCGGGTGCGGTCATCACCATCGATCCGGGAGGCTACCCAGGCGGTCGTGGCTGGGACATCGGCCCGGAGCGCTTCCACGACCGCATTGCGACCGGAGACCACCTCATGGGTTCGCTCGGCCGCGCGGGCAGGACCCCGCCCGCCGCGACCCCGCTGCCCCGACTTCAGCGCGGCACGGTCGGCAGCAGCTTTGCGCTTGTGCGCCACATGGTAGGGACGATCTTCGGCTTTGGGCGTCGGGCCCTTGCCTTCTAGGCCTTTGCGGCGCTGACCACCGGAGCCGACGCTTGCGCCCTTCTTGCTTCCGGGCTTGCGGACGGCGCCCTGCCGGCGCGAGTTTCCTGGCACCCGCCGATGCTGTCACACTCGCCGTGTCGCGGCCAATCGCGCGATTCATCGGCCACCAGCCCCACACTGGGGTCATGGCGTTGAGTGAGACCGACCTGTACCCACCGGTGAAGGAGTTGCTGGCCGGGCAGGGATATGAGGTCAAGGGCGAGGTAGGTGCCGCCGATGTGGTGGCGGTCCATGCGCAAGCCCCGGACGAGCCGGTCATCGTCGAGCTGAAGACCGGATTCTCCTTGACGCTCTTTCATCAAGGGATCGCTCGCCAAGCCATGACCGACGTCGTCTACCTGGCCGTTCCGCGTGGACGCGGGCGCCGCTGGCAATCGACACTGGCCGCCAATAGGAAGTTGTGCCGGCGTCTGGGCCTGGGCCTGATACTGGTGCGCCTGGAGGATGGCCATGTGGAGGTGGCGCTCGATCCAGCACCGTTTCGGCCACGCAAGAGCCCTGCCCGACGCCGGGCATTGCTGCGGGAGTTCGCCCGGCGGGACGGCGACCCGAACCGCGGAGGTTCGGCGAGCATGGGCGGCACGGTCACCGCATATCGCCAGGACGCGCACAGGATCCAGCAATACCTGACCGTCCACGGCCCATCGCGTGCGGCCGATGTGGCACGCGACACCGGCGTGAGCCGGGCGCGCCGGATCATGGCCGACGACCACTACGGCTGGTTCGTGCGCCTGGCCCGCGGCGTCTACGGGCTGCGGGCGGGCAGCGGCCAGCCCTGACACACCCGGTGCGGGG
>JBKDZO010000046.1:0-26599 GCA_047971285.1 Beutenbergiaceae bacterium
TGCCATGGCTCATCGAGCGCGCTATGGCGGGTGGTCTTCCCTGCCGACCGCGGTGTTGCGGGCGCCACACTCCAACATGGCGACCCCAACACCGCGTTCGGTACTGGGGTTAGCTTGTAACACCGCGTTCGGTGCTGGGTTGGCTAGCGGTCGACGCGGGCGGAACCGCCACCGGCCAGCTTGAGGATCTCCGCCTTGGTGACCATGGTGGTGTCTCCGGGCGTGGTCATGGCCAGTGCGCCGTGGGCGGCACCGTAGTCGACCGCCGTCTGCAGGCTCTCCCCGGTCATCAAGCCGTAGATCAGGCCGGAGGCGAAGGAGTCGCCACCGCCGACCCGGTCCAGGATCTCCAGGTGGGGCCGGTGGGTGGCCTGGGCGAAACCCTCGTCCTTGGACCAGGCGATGGCGCCCCAGTCGTTGTCGGAGGCGCTGTTGACCGTACGCAGCGTGTTGCCGATCACCCGGAAGTTCGGATAGGCCGCCGAGGCGGTGGCGATCATCTGCTCGAACGCGCCGGTATCCAGATCCGCGAGATTCTCATCCACGCCCTCGACCTCGAATCCGAGCGAGGCGGTGAAGTCCTCTTCATTGCCGATCATGACGTCGATGTGCGGCGCGATCGCCGTGTTCACCTGCTGAGCTTTGGCCTGACCCCCGATGGCCTTCCACAGGCTCGGCCGGTAGTTCAGGTCGTAGGAGACGATGGTTCCGTGCTTCTTTGCTGCGGTCACCGCCTCGACCACCACCTGGGCCGTCGAATCAGACAAGGCCGCGAAGATGCCACCGGTGTGGAGCCAGCGCACCCCCAGCTCTCCGAATAGGTGATCCCAGTCGATGTCGCCGGGGGACAACTGGGCCACGGCGGTGTTGCCTCGGTCGGAGACCCCGACGGCGCCGCGCACGCCGAAGCCGCGCTCGGTGAAGTTCAGGCCGTTGCGCACCGTGCGGCCGATGCCGTCGTAGGGCAGCCAGCGCACATGCGAGACGTCAACACCCCCTTGCAGCATGAAGTCCTCGACCAGCCGCCCCACCTCGTTGTCGGCCAAGGCGGTCACGATGGCGGCGCGCAGCCCGAACGCTCGGCGCAGCCCTCGGGCGACGTTGTATTCGCCGCCCCCCTCCCAGACGCGGAAACTGCGGGTGGTGCGGATGCGGCCCTCGCCGGGATCCAGCCGCAGCATGACCTCGCCGAGAGAGACGACGTCATAGCGGCATTCGGCAGCGGGGCGGACGGACAAGGTCACTGCGGGCTCCTTAGTTGGTGGGCTGGGCGAGCGCGACGGCCTGAGCGGTCAACTCGGTGATGGCGGCGAAGTTCCCCGCCGCGATCTCGGCACGGGGCACCATCCATGAGCCGCCGACGGCCATCACCGCTTCGATACTCAGGTAGTCGGCCAGATTGGCCGGACCGATACCGCCGGTGGGGACGAATCGCAGACCGCCGAAGGGAGCTGCCAGGGCCTTGATCGCCGGGGCGCCGCCAGAGGTCTGGGCGGGAAAGAACTTCACCGCCTGCAAGCCTTCCGCTAGTGCACTCTGCACTTCGGTGGCGGTCACTGCGCCGGGCAGGGCAAGCACGCCTCGTTCGGCGCACCGGCGTACCACCGGCAGGCTGAACCCGGGTGAGACGATGTAGCTAGCACCAGCATCGACCGCGGCGTCCACCTGGTCGGCGGTCAGCACGGTGCCGGCCCCGAGCAACAACTCGGGGACCGCGGACATCGCCTTGATCGACTCCACCGCCGCTGCGGTGCGGAAGGTGACTTCGGCGACCGGCAGGCCGCCGTCCTTCAGCGCATTGGCCAACGGTGCGGCGGACGCGGGATCGTCGAGTACCACCACTGGTACCAACCGGGCGGCCGCGATGCGGTCCAGGAGTTCGGTCACGAGCATCTCCCAATGTAAGCGTTTGCATGAAACCAGCTGAGCGGCAACATTATCAGAGTGATATAAATGAGGCAACGCTATGTAAGCGTTTGTGACGCATTGCTAAGGTTGGGACCTATGGCTCAGGCCGAGACCACATTGTTGGATGTTGCTGCTGCGGCTGGAGTGTCCATCGCCACGGCTTCTCGCGCATTGGCGGATGCCAGCGTGGTGGCCGCTGCCACGAAGGATCGCGTGCGCCGCGCGGCCCGCGACCTCGGTTACGAACCCAACCTGGCTGCCCGGCAACTGGCCACCGGGCGCGGCCAGTCGATCGCCCTGATCGTGCCGGACATCGCGAACCCGTTCTACGCCGGGGTCGCCAAGGGAATGCAGCGGCGAGTGCGTGAACTCGGCCTAACGGCGGTGTTCGCCGACACCGATGAGGATCCCGACAATGAACGTGAGGTGCTGACCCGGGTGGCGCCGGTCGCTGCGCGCGTGGTGCTGGCCTCATCGCGGCTGGAGGACGCGGCGATCACCGAGATCGCCGCACGCACACGAGTGGTATTGATCAACCGGGAGGTTCCCGGAGTCGCTGCCGTGACCGGCAACAACGCTGACGGCGTGGCGCAGACCCTGGACCACCTCCAGGCCCTGGGCCATCGCCGGATCGGCTACGCCGGGGGACCGGCCACATCCTGGTCCGATGCGGCCCGGCGGCGGGGGCTGCAGCAGGCAGCGGTCGCGGTCGATGTCGTGGACCTGGGGGCATTCCGCCCAGGAGCGGCAGGTGGAGTCGCGGCAGCGGACCGGGCGGTGGCTGCGGGCGTGACGGCGGTACTGGCGTTCAATGATCAGCTAGCGCTGGGAATGCTGGGCCGCCTTGCAGATCGCGACATCCCGGTGCCGCAGCGGTTGAGCATCGTCGGATTCGACGATATTCCGGTGGCGCGGCTGCTGGCCCCGGCGTTGACATCGGTGGCTGTGCCCGCTGAGGACATCGGCAGGCAGTCGGTCGAACTGCTGGTGGCACCCGAGCCACCCGAGCCCGGGTTGCGCAGCCTGCCGGTGCAGTTGGCGGTTCGTGGGTCCACGTCTGCGATCTGACGCCCGAACGAACTCCGGATCGGTACGCTCGCGTTGTGGGTGCGGTAGCGGACATCTCGGTGATGCTCATCGACGATCACGAGGTGGTTCGTCGGGGGGTGGCCCAAGCCATCGATCGTGCCGACGGCATGATGGTGGTAGCAGAGGCGGCGGACGTGGCCGAGTCGCTGCGGCGCCTGCCGCTGGTGCAGCCTCGGGTGCTGCTGGTCGACCTGCAACTTCCCGATGGTACCGGCCTGGACGTGATCGAGGCCGCACGCCAGATCCCGGATTGCCGGGCAGTGGTACTGACCTCGTTCGAAGACCCCGATGCCCTGCGTTCAGCCCGGGAAGCCGGGGCGCGTGCCTTCCTGCTCAAGACCGTGCGCGGAGAGGAGATCGTCGATGCCGTGCGCGCGGTCGCGGACGGGCGCAACCTGATCGGTCGCGCCAGCGTGCCGTCCGCGGGCCACGACCCGATGGCCAAGCTCACCCCCAGCGAGCGCCGGGTGCTGGAACTGATCGGTGATGGAATGGCGAACCGGGAGATCGCAACGGAACTCGGGGTGGCCGAGAAGACGGTGAAGAACCACGTCACCGGCATGCTCGCCAAACTGGGTCTGCAGCGCCGCACTCAGGCCGCAGCCTGGGTGGTGGGGCAGCGGGGCCGGTGGCGCCCATAGCCTGGACTAGCTCGAAGCGGTCCAGCGCATCACTGTCCCGCCGGCCTGGGCCGGTCCGATCACGAACTCGCCCTGCCACGTCTGGGCGCGGCGGCGCAGGTTGCCCAGACCCGAGGATCGGGTGCGGTCAGGGGGGATGCCGACGCCGTCGTCGGTCACCGTGATGCTGATGCCGGCAGCGGTGACCTGCCAGGTGATGGTGACTGCTGATGCCCGGGCGTGTTTGGCCGCGTTCGAGAGCCCTTCACGGATCACGGCGATCGCGTCGTCTATCAGGCCCGCGTCAGCGGTCTGTGCCCAATCCTCGACCGCCAGGGGAGTGGGGAGGAGCTCTAGGCCGGGTTCGAACCCCAGTCCGGTGCCGGCCAACGTGAGTTCCCGTTGCAACCGTTCCATCGGATCGGAGGGCACCGCGTCGCGATGCAGTGCGTGCACGATCTCGCGGATCTGCGCGACCGCCTCATCCAAACCAGCCAACGCCTCACCCAGATGCTGGGACGCCGCCAGCGGCAGGTCTTCGCGGGCGTGGGTGATGGCCAGCCCGGTGGCGAACAGGTGCTGGATCGCCAAGTCGTGCAGGTCGCGGGCGATGCGAGCCCGCTCGTCCAGCAGAGTGGCCCGGTCCTGGGAACGCCGCGCCTCGGCCAACTCCAGTGCCAGCGCCGCCTGCCGGGCGAACGACTCGGCTATCCCCAGTTCGGTGAGGGTGAACTCCGGGGCGCCCCGGGCGCGCAGCGCAATGATCACGCCGGTACTGACGTTCCCCACCACCAGCGGCGCATAGAGGGCTGGGCCGAACTTGCCGAACTGCGGTACCCGCAAGCTGGAGGTGCGTTCGAACGACCGGACCACGATCCCGGCCCGCGAGGCCAGCACTCGGTGCGCGCGCCCCTCGGCGGGCATGACGATGCCGACCAGCTGGTTCGCCGCCGCGCCGTCGGCGATCTCGATGACCCAGTCCTGCTCCAAGCCGGGCAGAACCAGGCATGCGGCATCGGCCTCGGCAACCACCCGCAGCCGGGCTGCGATCAACTCCAGTGCGTCCTCGGCTTCGCTGCCCTCCAGCATGGCCGTGGTGACTTCTTGCCCCACGGCCAGCCACCGTTCCCGGGTACGGGCCAAGCGAACGGCTTCGGCGGTGCCGATGGCGTTGCTCGAGGCGCGCGCGAGGACGTCGATGGCATACCGATCCTGCTCGGTGAACCCACCTTGCTTCTCGGCCAGGTAGAGGCGCCCATGAACCTGCCCATCGAGCAGGATCGGGACACCGAGGAAGGAGTTGGACCGCGCGTGCTGGTCCGAGAAGCCCGGAGCCAGCGGGTTCGTCAGCTGCTTGGCTGCTGCAGGCGTGACCCCACTATGGACGAAGGTGGCTGGCTGACCATCGCTTCCCAGCACCGACAGCGCACCGTAGCCGGCGCCCGTGACCTTCCGGGCTGCGGCCACGATATTGGTCAGCACCTGTGTCGAATCGAGTGGTGCGGTGACCTTCAGCACCGCGTCCACGACCTCTCCGTTGCTATTCATGCTGGCCTCGATTCTGCCGGTGCACCGCCGTCAGGTCCACCACCCGGTCCGCACCGGCCATGGCCGCAGACCGGCGGTGGCTGACCACCAGGACGCCCCGGCCGGTGTCGGCGAGCGCCAGCAGATCGGTCAGAATTGCCTGGGCCGTAGCCGGGTCGAGATGCTCATCGGGCTCGTCGAAGAGCAGCAACGGCGCATCGGAAAGCAGTGCCCGGGCGATCAGCAGCCGCCGCCGTTCGCCACCGGAGATACGTGCCCCGGCCGAGCCCACCGGCGTCTGCAACCCCGATGGCAGCCCCCGGAGGAATTCGCCCAGGCCAGCCTGCCGCAGCGCCTGTTTCGCCTCGGCGGCCGTGACGTCACCGCGGCAGACCCGCAGGTTCTCCAACACGGTGGTATCGAAGATGTGCGCGTCCTCCGTGGTCAGCGTCACCACCCGTGCGGCCGCGCCGAGTGCGAGCTCGCCGGTAGGGATTCCGCCGAGCCGGCATTGACCCGCAGGTGGTACCAGCAATCCCGCCAGTGTCGCCAGCAGGGTTGTCTTTCCAGAGCCGTTGGGGCCGATCACCATGACGGATCGGCCCGGAGTCAGATCCAGGTCGATACCCTGAGCCAGGGCGGCAGCACCCGGCCACCCGATGCTGAGGTTGCGCGCGTGCAGGCTCGGCTGCACGGGTTCCCTGCCCCTGCCGGCTGGTTGCTGCGCGCGCTGGAGCAGGTCGAGCAGGCGCTGACCGGCGTCACCGGCCTTGACGAACTGGACTGCTGCGGGGGCGAGCATGCTCACCGCCTCGAACGCTGCCAACGGGGTCAGCACCAGGATGGCGAGTTCCACCGCCGACACGGTTCCGTCGGCCAGTTCTGCGGCGCCGATGATCAACGCTGCCAGCACTACGATGCCCATGGCCACCACGGTGACGCCCTGGGCCGCCGCAGCCGGGCGAGCTGCCCGATCGCGGGCCGACTGCACCTGCTGCTCAGCCTCGGCCAGATCGGCGAGTATGCGGTCATCGCGTCCAGAGGCCGCCAGTTCGCCCGCACCGTCCAACAACGTCATGCTGGCGGTCACCACCGCTCCGTGAGCTCGGGCGCCGGCGACCTCGGAACGCCGGAGCGCACCTGCGGCCAGCACCGGCACCGTCAGGCCCGACGCGGCCAGGCATCCGGCCGCCACCGCCGCGACCGCAGGCGAGAACGCTGCCAGCAACGCGACGGTGCCACACGAGGTGGCGAATGCCACCACGGCGGGCAGCACAGCCCGGACCACCAGGTCGCCCACCTCGTCTGCATCCGTGCCCCAGCGGCGCAGGATCTCCCCGCGCCGCAGCGTGGCGACCGCCCCGAGCTGGCCCGCGGCGAGCCTCTGATACAACCCGCTACGCAGATTCGCCGAGGCGCGCAGCGCCACGTCGTGTGATGCCACCCGGTCCAGGTAGCGGAAGGTGCCGCGGCCGATACCCAGCGCGCGGACCGTCACCACGGCGATGGTCAGGTCCAGGACGCTCGGCATTTGGCTGGCGCGGGCGATCAGCCAGGCCGACACCGCGGCCAGCCCCACCGAACTGGTCAGCGCCAACGTTCCCCACCCGGCGGCGACGACGACCGCCCCTGACCGGATACCGAGTAGTGGCCACAACGTGCGCAGCACCCGTAGCTGATCGATCATCGCAGCACCGGGCTGGCGGACAGGGTGAGCAGTTCGTCCGCCAGGTCCACCAGCTCTTGATGGTGCGTCAGGATCAGCACACCGCGACCGGTGTCGGCGGCGTCGCGAACCAGCGCGGCGATCCGGGTGCCGCTGGCTGAGTCCAGATGGGCGGTCGGTTCATCGAGCACCAGGAAGCCCGCAGGGCGCAGGAGGGCACGAGTCAGGGCCAGGCGTTGCCGCTGGCCGGCGGACAGCCCGAATCCCTGACCGCCCACCACCGTGTCCCACCCGTGGGGAAGTCCGGCCACGACGGACGCGAAACCGGTGCTGGCCGCTGCGGCAGCGATCCGGTCCTCAGGGGCGTCCAGCAGGTCGCGCAGCCGACCCGGTTCGATCACTGGACGCTGCGGCACCCAGGCCACCTGGCCGCGCCACGAGCCAGGCTGGATATCGGTCAGATCGTGCCACCGATCACCGGCGCGTAGCCGTACCCGGCCACCGGTCGGGGCGACCAATCCCAGCAGCGCCAGTGCTGCCGTGGTCTTGCCGCTCCCGCTGGGACCGCACAGGACCGTGATGGCGTTGCGGCGAACCCGGCCGGATAATTCCCTCGGCGCGCCCCGGCGACGTCCGTCGCTGGTGACTGTCAGGCTCTCCCAGGCCACCTCGTCAACGGTACCGATGGGCCGGGTGCCCGGCGCCACGATGGGCTCCCTCAGGATCTCCAAGCACCGGGTGGTGGCGGCGACCCCGTCCGCGCTGGCGTGAAAGTGGGTACCGACCATCCGGATGGGCGTGAGCACCTCCGGAGCCAGAATCAGTACCGCCAGCCCGGTCACCAGATCGAACTGGCCGGCGACCAGGCGCAATCCCACGCCTACCGCGACTAGGGCAACCGACAGTGTCGCGAGCAGTTCCAGCACGGCTCCGGAGAGGAAAGCGATCCGTAGGGTGCCCATGGTGCTCCGCCGCTCGGCGTCCGCTAGCTCGCGAACCCGCCCCACTGTGCCACCGGCGCGCCCGAACGCCCGCAGCGTAGCCAGGCCGGCGACCAGATCCAGTACTCGGCCGTTGAGTAGCTGTTGTGCCGCCAATCGGCGGTCGGTGGCCTGCTGGGTCGCCAGTCCAATCAGCCACATGAACAGCGGGATCAATCCGATCACCGCCGCGATCGTCACTGCCGCGAGCAGATCCTGCGACGCCATCACCACCAGGATGGCAGGCGTCAGAATGGCCGCCTGGAGCAGCTGCGGCAGGTAGCGCACCACGAACGGCTCAAACGCGTCCAGGCCTCGGGTCACTAACGTTGTGATCTCGCTGCGGTGAGCCTCCACCCAGCGTGGCCCCAATGCCAGCACGTGCCGTAGCACACGCTGCCGCATTTCGGTGATCACGCGGGTCGCACCGCGGTGTGCCCGCCACTCGATGGCGACAGCGAGGCTTGCGCGCACCCCGAATGTGACCGCGAGCAGTCGCAGCGACCCGGACAGCTGGTCCAGTCGGGCAGTTCCAGTCACCAGCGGGCCCAGTATCCGTGCCAGGAGTAACGCGGCTGCCACGACTGCGGCGGTTTGCGCCAGTACCAATACCGAGGTCACCAGGATCGTGGAGCGAGCGCTGGCGACCTCGCGGAGGAGCGCTGGATCCAAGGGTCGGGCCATGGGGCTGGGCTATCGGCTTGGGGTGTCGCTGAAGGTCAGCCCGGTTGGCGCGGGGATTCGCTCGGCGGTGAGCCGTTTGCGGAATACCCAGTAGGTCCAGCCCTGGTAGGCCAGCACCAAGGGGGTCATGATGGCAGCCACCCAGGTCAGGATCGTCAGGGTGCGGGGGGTGGCCGACGCGTTCATGATCGTCAGTGAGTTGGCTGGCTCATTGGCCGCCGGCATGACGTTCGGGAACAAGGTGCCGAAGATCAACATGACCGTGGCGAGGATGGTCACAGCAGAGGCGGTGAATGCCCACCCTTCCCGGCCCGCGCGGATAGCGAGGCTGGTACCGGCCACTGCTAGTGCCGCTGCCGCAACGACCGCCCAGGTCCAGCCCTTGTCGGAATAGGCCAGCTGTGCCCAGACCACCCACACCGCAGCCACCAGACCGCTGGCCAGCGCTAGCCGCTGGGACAGTGCCCGAATGCGGAAGCGGAACTCTCCATCGGTCTTGAGCGCGACGAAGATCGCTCCATGGGTGGCGAAGACCAACGCCGTGGTGGCGCCGCCCAGCAGCGCGAACGGGTTCAACAGGCTGACCAGGGATGAAGTCATCTGATGATCGGCGTCGATAGTAACTCCACGTACCAGGTTGGCGAACGCGACCCCCCAGAGCACCGCTGGGATCCACGAACCGATCGTGATCGCCCAGTCCCATCGGGCCCGCCAGGCGGAGTCATCCATCTTGCCGCGGTACTCGAAGGCCACCCCGCGGATGATCAGCGCCGCCAGGATGAACAGCAACGGCAGATAGAAGCCGGAGAACATCGTGGCGTACCACTCGGGAAAAGCGGCGAAGGTTGCCCCGCCCGCGACCAGCAGCCAGACCTCGTTGCCATCCCAGACCGGTCCGATGGTGTTGATCATCATCCGGCGCTCGGTTTCGTTGCGGGAGACCGGCTTGAGCAGCATGCCTACGCCGAAGTCGAATCCTTCGAGTACCAGGTATCCGATCCACAGCACCGCGATCAACAAAAACCACAGGATCTGCAGGCCAGAGGCTTCCATCACAGGCTCCTCAGTAGGCGAACGACAGCGGCTTGCCGCTGTCTTGGTCGTCGGGGTCGGGAGGTTCGGCGACCGGTACCGCACCGTGGCTTGCGTACCGGCGCATCAAGCCCACCCAGACCACCGCGAGCACGGTGTACAGGGCGGTGAACACCAGCAGCGAGGTGATGACCTCAGCGGTACTGACCGAACTGGAGACGCCGTCTGCGGTGAGCATGCGCACCATGTCGACGCCGGTGGGATTGGGCACCACCACCCACGGTTGTCGTCCGGCTTCGGTGAAGATCCAGCCGAAGCAGGCGGCAGCGAACGGCATCGGTATCGCAACCAGGCACAACCGGCCGAACCACGCCTTGTCGGTGACCGACCCCTTTCTGCGCAGCAACCACAAGGTCGTCAGCGCGAGTACCGCACTGACGGCACCCAACCCGATCATGAGGCGGAAGGACCAGTAGGTGATGGCCAGATTCGGGCTGTAGTCGATCGTGGCGCCGCTGGCATCGGTGCTGCCGTAGCGGTCGGCGTAGACCTGTTCCAGTTCAGGAACGCCCTGGACGGTGCTGGTGAAGTCGCCATCGGCCAGGAAGCTAGTGACGCCGGGCAGTTTGATCACATGAATGACGCCCTCACAGGAATCGGACAGGTCGCCGACAGTGAGGATGGAGAAGTCCGCACCCACCTCGGTCTCGCACAGGGCTTCGGCCGCGGCCATCTTGAGCGGCTGCTGGTCGAACATCAGCTTGGCCTGCCAGTCCCCGGTTCCGGCCACGCCCACCCCGGCAGCCAGTACCGTGACCAGCCCGAGCAGCACGGCGGGGCGATACAGCGTGCGGGCATCCTCGGCCTTGCCGGCCCGGGCTTCCCGTACCATCAGCCAGCCGCCGACCCCCACGACAAACGTGCCGGCGACCAGGAGAGCGGTCGCGATCGTGTGGCTGTAGGCGGCCAGGAAGGTGTTGTTGGTCAGGACGGCGCCGAAGTCGGTGAGCTCAGCGCGGCCGGTCTCCGGGTTGTAGCGTGCCCCGACCGGGTGTTGCATCCAGGAATTGGCGGCCAGGATGAACGCCGCGGAAAGGTTGGTACCCAGCGCTACCAGCCAGATGCATGCCAGGTGGATCTTGCGTGGCAGCTTGTCCCAGCCGAAAATCCATAGGCCCAGGAACGTGGACTCCAGGAAGAACGCCGCCAGGCCCTCGATCGCCAGCGGCGCGCCGAAGATGTCCCCCACGAACCGGGAGTACTCGCTCCAGTTCATTCCGAACTGGAACTCCTGAACGATGCCGGTGACTACGCCGACGGCGAAGTTGACCAGCAGCAGCTTGCCGAAGAACTTCGTCAGGCGCAGCCAATGGTCCTTCCCGGTGACCAGCCAAGCTGTCTGCATGGTCGCCACCAGAGGTGCCAGACCTATAGTCAATGGCACGAATATGAAGTGGTACACAGTCACGATTGCGAACTGCCACCGAGCCACATCCAACGCTTCCATATCAGCGCCCTTCCCTAAGTGCGGCGCCAGCCTAGGTTTGGCTTCCCGGCCGTCTCCGGGACCTTGGACCCAGGATGATGACGTGCCGCCAGATCAGGGCGCGCCGGGCCGCTGCCCGGCCCTGCATGCTCGGATGTGACATACTGAAGGGGCTGCTTGAGGAGTTCCGTACCCCTGGAGCAGCCCGGTACCACCAGCACGGTCGTTGGGGTTCTACGATGCCGCGCCGCCAGTCCAGGCAGGCGAGGGCATCGGGCGCCACCACCTGTGCACGAGACCCACATGGCCTCGCGGTGAGGCCGGTTTGGTTCCTCGACGCGAGCGCTCGCGAGGGTGACCATCAGATACAGACTTTTCGACAGCCCGGCCTGGCCCAGAAGCCAAGGTCACGAACATAGAACCGCAGCGGTCCGTGGTACGGCGGACCCAGCGGTGGAGCGACGTGGACAACGACGACGTCAGCCAAGACACTCTTGACTCACCCAACACCAGCGATTCGACCAATCAGCCGGCCCGGCGCCGGTCACGGCGAGCCACCCGTCCGGCGGGCACCCCGGATGCCCCAGCCATCGACGTCCTGGCCGAGTTCGGCCTGATTGATGCGCCTGCGACGGACGATGGTGATGCACCCGCAGCGGACGCTGAGGATGTACCCGCGGCCGACGATGACGAGGCCGATGCGCCGTCGGACGAGGACGATGCGCCGCCGTCCGCGGACGAAGCAGACGAGGAATCCGTGCCGGATGACGCCGACGAGGATGCGCCCCGGCTGCCCGCAACCGCACTGCTGTTCCAGGCGCCCGATCTGACCCCACGTCGCCGCCGCCGGGCATCGGCCCCAGCGGGTGCGCCGACGACCAATGCCGACGAACGTGCCGAGCTGGCGCAACCCGATCCGGCTGACCAGGACCAGGCAGCGGACGCATCCGGGGAATCTGAGGACACCGCGAACGAGGGCGATGACTCACCAACGCCCAAGCGTCGTCGTCGTCGGGGTGGTCGAGGCCGCCGCAAGTCCAAGTCGAGCTCTGAGCCCGGCTCTGAATCCGAAGCCGACACCGGCGACGTCACGGCCGATGGAGCCGGCGAGGGTGCGGCTGAGCCCAAGGGCGAGGGGCAGTCCAAGGGCGGTAAGTCCAAGGGCTCCAAGAAGTCGGGCAAGCAGTCCGACAGCGAGCAGACGACCAAGGACAAGTCGGGCAAGGACAAGTCCGGCAAGGACAAGTCGGGCAAGGACAAGCCCAACTCAGCCGAGGACGGCGGATCTGGCGACGCGGACCAGCCCGACAAGGGCGGATCCGAGGGTGGCGGGTCTTCTCGCCGACGCCGGCGCCGCCGCTCCCGCTCCGGTCGCGATGATGGTAGCCGCGCCCGTGATCAGGTGACGGCACTCAAAGGCTCGACGCGATTGGAAGCCAAGCGTCAGCGCCGCCGGGACGGGCGGGACGCCAACCGCCGCCGCGCGATCATCACCGAGGCGGAGTTCCTGGCCCGGCGCGAGTCGGTGGAACGATCGATGGTGGTGCGCGAACACGATGGCCGCACCCAGATAGCGGTGCTGGAAGACGACATCCTGGTCGAGCACTTCGTTGCTCGCAAGACTCAGACCTCCATGGTCGGCAACGTCTACCTGGGCCGGGTACAGAACGTGCTGCCATCGATGGAAGCGGCTTTCGTCGATGTCGGCCGCGGCCGCAACGCGGTGCTGTACGCCGGCGAAGTCAACTGGGATGCCGCTGGCCTGGACGGCCAGCCACGCCGGATCGAACAAGCGCTGTCGTCGGGTGACTCGGTGCTGGTGCAGGTCACCAAGGACCCGATCGGGCAGAAGGGCGCTCGGCTGACGTCCCAGATCACCTTGGCCGGCCGATACCTGGTGCTGGTGCCCTCCGGGGCGATGACCGGCATCTCACGCAAGCTGCCGGACACCGAACGCAACAGGCTCAAGAAGATCCTCAAGGAGATCGTGCCCAGCGGCCACGGCGTCATCGTCCGTACCGCCGCCGAAGGGGCGACCGAGGAGGAACTGCGCCGCGATGTCGAGCGCCTGACCAAGAGCTGGGCCGATATCGAGCAGAAAGCGGCCAAGCCGTCGACTTCGGCACCGACCCTGCTCAAGGGTGAGCCGGAGCTGGCGACCCGGGTCGTGCGAGATGTCTTCAATGAGGACTTCCGCTCCTTGACGGTGTCCGGGAACGAGACGTGGAAGACGATCTCCGAATACGTGACCTCGGTTGCGCCGGACCTGGTCGAGCGGCTGCACCACTGGACCGATGCCAAGGACGTGTTTGCGGCACACCGCATCGATGAACAGCTCGCCAAGGGGCTGGACCGCAAGGTCTGGCTGCCCTCGGGGGGTTCGCTGGTGATCGACCGCACCGAGGCCATGACGGTCATCGACGTCAACACCGGAAAGTTCACCGGATCCGGCGGCACGCTGGAGGAGACGGTCACCAAGAACAACCTGGAGGCGGCCGAGGAGATCGTCCGCCAGCTTCGGCTGCGCGATATCGGCGGCATCATCGTGGTCGACTTCATCGACATGGTGCTGGAATCCAACCGCGATCTGGTGCTGCGCCGACTGGTCGAGTGCCTGGGTCGGGACCGTACCCGCCACCAGGTGGCTGAGGTCACCTCACTGGGGTTGGTGCAGATGACCCGGAAACGGGTGGGTCAAGGCCTGGTGGAAGCTTTCAGCCGTCCGTGTGAGCACTGCCACGGTCGGGGCATCGTGATGCACGATGAACCGGTCGACGGAGCGCATACCCACGCCGACGCCGACGAGGCGCCACGCAGCGGACGGGGCCGCGGCAGCCGACGTCAGCAGGCAGCGCCAGAACCGGCTGAGGACGATGAACAGCGTGCCCAGGTGCGAGCCACATTGGCCACGATCGCCGCAGCGGCCGCGCATGCCCACGATGAGCAAGACGGTGAGGAGCCCAAGGACGATTCCAGCGCTCCGGTCGCCGAGGATGCACTGCCGACAGTGGTGGAAGTCGATACCGAGGCCCTGGCGGCCAATGGCAGCACTGCAGCGCACCAGTCCGCGCCCGCCGACGAGATGCTCGTCGCCGAAACCGACGAGGCGCCGGTCGCCGAAGCCGACGCCTAGTGGCTGTTGGTCCAGCGGCGCCAGACGGCCCTGACCGCCACCGGTAGCAACGCCACGGCAGCAATGGCTGCTGCGTACCCGGTGCCGTACCAGCCGCCCGGTAGCGTGACAATCACTGCGACCAGCGCGTGGACGCCGACCCGGACCATGCCGGTCGTCGGAGGCCCGGTCGATCGAGTTCGTGATGCCCGCGATTGCGCCGCGAGCAGATCGTTGTCCAGATTCACCGGCGCGGCCTGTTCGTCGTCGAGCCGCAACTGGGCGGCGGCGGCGAATCCGGCCAACCCGCTGAGGTCTTCCGGCTTGGCCCAGTCGTGCGCAGGCAGCACCAGCCGCCAGTGTCCGACCTGATCGACCAGCGCGAACCCCCAGGCCTGGCCCTGGTGCATCAGCCGGTGGATTGCCACCACGCCGCGGCTGGGGTCGCCGGGCCCGCCAACCCATGCCTCGAAGCCACGACCGCTGTGCACGCCGATGTCGCTACCGTCAAAAAGCAGTCTGGCACGCAGCTGGAATCCGTAGTTGGTGCCCGCCACGATCCCCGGTCGGTAGCTCGAGCTCATGCGGCGTTTGTCCCGGTCGGTGAACCACCAGAACGCCCAGGTCAGCCACGGCTCCGTGACGGTGATGGCGGCGACTATCGCCAGCGCGTGCATCCACCACACGTCCGTGAGGTAGGAACTGCCCAGCACCCCGATCCACAGCAGGCTGGGGTAGGCGGCCCGCAGCACCTCTGTCACCGGATTGCCCGGGCCCAGATCGATACCATGCCAATTCTTGCGTCGTTGGCGCCGCCGTAGCGCACGTACCGGGTTGGCTGCCCAGCCCCGGTAGGGCAACAGGTGCGGAGCAGGCCGTATGGGCTTGACGGCGACCGGCGGGGGCTGAGCCTCCGCCGCATAGCTGCCCGGCTGGAATAGCCAGGTCGGTCCGGTTTGCGTGGCCGATGGCGGGTGTTGCATACCGCGCCGGATCGGAACTCGCAGCGTGGCTGCGCCGTCGGTGATTCCAGCTGCCTGCAGCGCGTAGATGGCGCGGTCGAACCCGCGCAAGGCCGGGTTCGGTCCCTTGGCTGCCGCCTGGGCGAGCATCACCTCGGGCTGGGCGATCCAATCGGCGACCGCGATCGCGGCCATGCTGTAACCCTGTGCGTCGCAGAAGTGCACCAGCCCGAGCTCGTCGTAGCCGGGCAGCGGCGCATACCGTTCGGCCGGGTCATACGGTTGCACCACCGATCCCGGTGCGCCCGGCAGCACATGCATCAGGAAGGCGATCGGCAACTCGGTACCCACCACCTGTCGTCCCGAAGCGGTGACGAACTCAACCCGATCCGATAGGAACGTCACCCGGGCCTGGCGAGCCCACCGGGTCATCGGTGCCGCGCGTGGGCCGGTGCGTAGGTCGACCCGCCCCGTAACCGAGGGCACGCCGGGCATCGCCGGACGCTCGAAGTCCCATATGGCCGCGACGTAGCCAACCGCCAGCTGATCGACCAGGTGCGCCGCGTGCGCCAGCGCTGCGGTCTGGATCAGCCGATGCGGACCCCAGGAGTGGATACCGTTCCGCAACGCCTCATAAGAATCGTTGAGGTATTGGCTGACACCGCCGAACGCGGCACCGAAGCCGTAGATCGCTTCGCCTCCCGGTACCGCAGGGCTGGAACCGGCGGGTGTTCCCGCCGTCACGGCGGCCTCGTGCAACTGCGGCAGCATCGGGTTGGCAGCGGTGTTGGCGATGGCATGGAGCTGGGATGGGTCGAGCCGCTCGGTGGGGATGAGCGGCAAGGCTGCCTGCAGATGCCGCGCCAGCATGGTGAACCGTTCGCGGAGGTTGTGCTGGGCCGCGGGCAGGAATCCGATGACCTGCTCGACCGAGACCACCGCAGAGGAAACCTGCTCGCGGGCGGTGTCGAAGGGATCACCGCCCCGGGCGAGCAGCAATTGGGTTGCGGTGCGTGGGGTTGCTGCGGGCGGGCTGGGAGAGGTTGCCATGGCGGGGCTCAGATTAGGGGACCGATGCTGCTATCCGGGGTCAGTGGCACGGGCAGAACTCACCACGTGCGGACGGTTTGGTGCCCGGCGGCCTTCTGCATTACAGTTGGTCCTCGGTGTGCTGCGCCGTGCCCGCATGTGGGCCCCGGATCTGGTCCAAAGCCGTCCCGGAGAAGCCCCGCAGCCAGGAACATTCTACGAATCAGAAATGAGCGAAGCCGTGGTGTACGCGATCGTCAAGGCCGGTGGTCGACAGGAGAGGGTATCCGTCGGCGATGTCGTCGTCATGGACCGCGTCGTTGCTGATACCGGTAGCAAGATCGAGCTGACCCCGGTGCTGCTGGTCGACGGTGACAAGGTCACCACCGAGGCCAAGGCCCTGGCCAAGGTCAAGGTCACCGCCGAAGTCATCCGCGATGAGCGTGGCCCGAAGGTCACCATCGGCAAGTTCAAGAACAAGACCGGCTACCGCCGTCGCCAGGGTCACCGCCAGGAACTGACCCGTATCAAGATCACCGGCATCAAGTAAGGACTCAAGACATGGCACACAAGAAGGGCGCCAGCTCCTCCCGCAACGGCCGCGACTCCAACGCCCAGCGCCTGGGCGTCAAGCGCTTCGGCGGCGAGCAGGTCCGCGCCGGTGAGATCATCGTGCGCCAGCGCGGCACTCACTTCCACCCCGGCGAGAACGTCGGTCGTGGCGGCGACGACACACTGTTCGCACTCGCGGGCGGCTCGGTGCAGTTCGGCACCCGGCGTGGCCGCAAGGTCGTCGACATCGTTCCGGCGGAGCTGTCGCACGCCTGAGTATCAGCTACTTCTACGCAGAGGGCGGACCGGCACCTAGCCGTTCCGCCCTTCGTGTTTCCAAGACACTTCCAGGACGGCCTGCTATGACCAGCTTCATCGACCGCGTGGTACTGCACGCTCGCGGTGGCGACGGCGGCCACGGCTGCGCTTCGATCCACCGGGAGAAGTTCAAGCCTCTGGGTGGGCCGGATGGGGCCAACGGCGGCGACGGCGGTGACGTCGTGCTGGAGGTGAGCGCGAATGTCACAACGCTGCTGGACATTTCCCACGCGCCACATCGGCGTGCCGACAACGGCGGTCAGGGTGCAGGGGACATGCGTGCGGGCAAGAATGCTGCGGATCTGTTGGTCGCCGTCCCAGACGGGACGGTCGTCAAGTCCCGCTCCGGGCATGTGCTGGCCGATCTGGTCGGCACCGGCAGCCGATTCGTGGTCGCCGCGGGCGGGCGCGGTGGGCTGGGAAACGCAGCCTTGGCCTCGCCGAAACGCAAGGCGCCCGGGTTCGCTCTGCTGGGTGAACCCGGTGCCGAATCCGAGGTGGTGCTGGAACTCAAGAGCGTCGCCGACGTGGCTCTGATCGGGTATCCGTCCGCCGGGAAATCCTCGCTAGTGGCCGCGATGTCGGCGGCCCGTCCCAAGATCGCCGACTATCCGTTCACCACTCTGGTGCCGAACCTGGGTGTGGTGCAGGCGGGTGAGGAACGCTTCACCGTTGCCGACGTACCGGGCCTGATTCCAGGAGCCAGCCAAGGCCGCGGCCTGGGGCTGGAGTTCTTGCGCCACATCGAACGCTGTGCGGTCCTGGTCCATGTGCTGGACTGCGCCACGCTGGAACCTAACCGCGACCCGATCACCGACTTCGAGATCATCGAAGCCGAACTGGCCGCATACTCAGCCGACCTGGGGATCGCCGGGGGCCGGGTGCCGTTGGCGGACCGGCCGCGGCTGGTGGTGCTGAACAAGATCGATGTGCTGCAGGCGCGGGAGTTGGCCGAACTGGTGCGCCCGGACCTTGAGGCGCGTGGGCTGCGCGTGCTCGAGATCTCCACGGCCTCGCACGAGGGGTTGCGCGAACTGGCGTTCGCGCTGGCGCAGCTGGTGGCCCAGTCCCGGGCGGATGCACCGGCCGCCGAGCCGGCCGTCCCGGTACTGCGGCCCAAGGCGATCGACCGCAAACGTAGCCGCACCGCCTTCGAGGTGCAGCGGCGCCGGACCGATCACGTGTACTACCTGGTCACCGGGGACAAGCCCGAGCGGTGGGTGCGCCAGACGAACTTCGCCAACGATGAGGCAGTGGGGTATCTGGCTGACCGGCTAGCCACGCTCGGGGTCGAGGAGGCGCTCCTGGCAGCCGGGGCGGTGGCCGGGGACGAGGTGGTTATCGGTGATGGTCCCACGGGTGTGGTGTTCGACTGGGAACCCACCATGCTCACGGGTCCTGAACTGCTGGGAGCCCGTGGCACCGACCTGCGGCTGGAGGATCGGCAGCGTCCCACCCGGGCTGAGAAGCGCGAGCAGTTCCACGACCGCATGGACGCCAAGAGCGCAGCCCGGGCGCAGCTGTGGACCGAACGTGACGCCGAGGAGGACGCGTGAGCCACAAGGTCGTCGCTGTACGCGTGCGCGACCGTGACGCGCTCGCCGACGTCAGCCGCGCCCGCCGGGTGGTGGTCAAGATCGGTTCCTCCTCGCTGACCGACGACGAGGGACACCTGGACGTCGCCCGTCTCACTGCGCTGGCCAACTCACTGGCGGCCCGCAGAGCCGCCGGGGGAGAGGTTGTCCTGGTCTCCTCCGGTGCCATCGCTGCAGCGCTTCCGGTGCTGGGCCTGGCCCAGCGCCCGCAGGACCTGGCGACCCAGCAAGCAGCAGCCAGCGTCGGGCAGGGCTTGCTGGTGGCGCACTACACCCGCGCATTCGCCGCACATGGACTCCGGGTGGGGCAGGTGCTCCTGACCGCCGAAGACGTGATCCGCCGCGGGCACTACCGCAACGCCCAGCGAGCGCTGAACCGGTTGCTGGAACTGGGGGTGGTTCCGATCGTGAACGAGAACGACGCGGTGGCTACCCATGAGATCAAATTCGGCGACAACGACCGGCTGGCCGCGCTCACCTCACACCTGACTCACGCCGACGCGATGGTGCTGCTGACCGACGTCGATGCGCTGTACACCGCACCCCCCACCCACGCTGACGCCCGCAGGATCGCTGTGGTCAACGATGTGAGCGAGCTGACGGACCTGCGGATCACCGCCCACGGCTCCCACGTCGGCACCGGCGGCATGGTGACCAAGGTGGACGCCGCGTCGAGTGCGGCAGGTGCCGGGGTGCCGGTGGTGCTGACCCGGGCCGATACCCTCGACGCCGCGCTGGCGGGTGCTGACGTGGGCACCTGGTTCGCGCCCGCGGCGCACCGGGTGCAAACCCGCCGGCTCTGGCTGGCGCATGCCGCGGACACCCGGGGCCGGGTGATCGTGGACGACGGTGCGGTCCGGGCGATCACCGATGGCAAGAAGTCGCTCCTGGCGGCGGGAGTCACCGCGGTGGAGGGTCAGTTCGACGCCGGTGATCCGGTGGAGATCGCCGGACCCGACTCCGTCGTGCTCGCCCGTGGCCTGAGCAACTACGGTTCGCGGGAACTAGCGCCCCGCCTCGGCCTGAGTTCGGCCCAGATTCGCGAGCAGTTCGGCCAACGCCGCGACCGGGAAGTCGTGCATCGCGATGATCTGGTGCTGATCCGGCGCCGAGGCCGAGCCGATTCGGCCAATTGACTTTCCGCGTGGCCCGTCTTAATGTGTGCACCGGTCTTGAGTGTCAGCACAGAGCCCCGGCTAGCTGACCGGCAACCCTCCTTCTGCGGTGGGGTGCCCCGGGTGATGACCAGGCCGGCACCACCGGGTGCCGTGCAAGCGCACCAGCCCCGTGGCTGGCAACAGATAGGGAACACCACACATGGCACAGGCCCAGACCCGGGAATTCGCTCGCGTTGCGCGTCCGACCCCTGCGGTGATGTGTCCGTGCATGTGCATGTGTGAGATGTCGGCCTAGTCCGACGCCACCCCTAGGCACCTCGGGCCACGCCGATCCGGCTGGTTCGGCCCCTTCGGTGCCGCCCTCGGCAGGGAGCACCCTGAGCGTGGTCGCAGTGACACGACCCTGACGCCAGACGGTGCCCGCCGAGCAGCTCTGACCAACCTGCTCACGGAAACGGCAATCACATGACCTCGTTGCACCCTTCTTCGTCCATCCTCGGCCTGGACTTGTCCGGTACCGGCGCACCGCGCGGCTTCGGCAATGACAGCGGTTCCGACGCCGAGGCTTTCATCATGGGCCGACTGGCCGGCCTGGCAACCCTGGCCGACAAGGGCGGCGTCGACCTGCTCACACTGGACTCGACCTTCCGGGTCGGTGGCCGCCGTCGCGACGAGTGGCTGGACGGTGCTCTGGCGGCGGCCCGCCTTGGACGTCACACCTCCCGGTTGACGGTGGCTGCGGCAGTCCCGCTCGGCTCCAGTGACGCTGCTGGGGTGGCCACTGCCATCGGCAGCGTGCACAAGGCCACCGATGGCCGCGCGGCATGGCAGGTCGACGGCGGTACCGCCGCCCGTGGGGTGAGCGCGGTCACCAGCCGCCTGACAAAGAGCAACGCTAAGGTTCCTGCCGCGCAGGTGGTGGTGGCTGTGACCGGCCCGCTGGACCTGGAGCTTGCCGCCGCCCGCGCCGATATCGCCCGCATCCGTCCGGCGAGCCTGAGCGAGGCGGTCGAGCTACGCTCGGCGATTCGTCAGGCTGCGCAGGACTGGGGCCGTGCAGCCGATGATGTGCGGGTGATCGTCGACCTGAAAGCCGTCATCGGGGCCGACGAGGAGGGTGCGGTCGCCCGTGCCGATCTGCTGGCCGGGTTCGACCCGGACGCGGCGCAGGTGCTGGAGTTCGTGGGGACCGCGACCGGCCTGGCCGATCTGTGGCAGGAGTGGGTTGATGCCGGCGCCGCGGATGGATTCACCATCGTGCCCACCTCGGTTCCCACCGACGTGCTGGCCGTGGTCACCGAGCTGGCTCCGGAACTGCAGCGTCGCGGACTGCACGGACCGGTCCCGGCCACGTCTGCGGCGTCGGATTCGGCCGGTCGGCAGTCTGCACGCGGGACCAGGCGGGTACCCGCTCGCAGCGGCCGGAAGGTGCCGGTTGCGGCGTAGGCTGATGGCATGACTACGGCGCAGGTCGGCCATGCCGACACCCCGCTCACGGACACCACGGCGGACGTCAAAGCCGCGGTGGAACGGATCGCCCGCTCGGCGAAGCAGGCGGCTCGCTCGCTCGCCACCGCGACCGGAGATCTGAAGAACACCGCGCTGCATGCGATGGCGGATGCCTTGGTCGCCAACCAGACGCAGATCATCGCGGCCAACGCCATCGATTGCGAGCGGGAGAGCGCCGCTGGGATGTCGCCGTCGCTGGTAGACCGGCTACGGTTGGACCAGGGGCGTATCGGCAAGATCGCGGATGCGCTGCGGGAACTGGCCGCGCTGGCCGACCCGGTCGGTGAGGTGATCCGCGGCAACCAGTTGCCCAACGGGCTGCGGGTACGTCAAACGCGGGTGCCGATGGGCGTGGTCGGCATGATCTATGAAGCGCGGCCCAACGTGACCGTGGATGCCGCTGGATTGGCGCTGAAGTCAGGCAACGCCGTCGTGTTGCGAGGTGGGTCGGCGGCGGCCGAATCGAATCGGGCGATCGTGGCCGTACTGTCCGACGCGTTGGCGGCGGTCGGATTGCCACGGGAGCTGGTGGCCTCCATCGATGCCTATGGCCGTGCCGGGGCGCGGGCGTTGATGCAGGCGCGGGGTCTGGTGGATGTGCTGGTGCCCAGGGGTGGTGCCGACCTGATCCAGACTGTGGTGACCTCCTCGACCGTTCCGGTGATCGAGACCGGCGTCGGCAACTGTCACGTGTACCTGGACGCCAGTGCGGACCTGGAGCGTGCGGTGGCGATCACCGTGAACGCCAAGACCCACCGCACCGGTGTGTGCAACGCCGCCGAAACCCTGCTCGTGCACGCCGACGCCGCCGCGCGGTTGCTGCCGCCGGTATTGGCTGCGTTGGCGCAGGCGGGTGTGGTGTTGCACACCGATGAGACCGCTGCCCGGTACGCGCCAGCTGGTGCCGACGTGGTGCCCGCCACCGATCAGGACTGGCAGACCGAGTACCTGGCGATGGATCTGGCCGTGCGAGTGGTCGACGATCTGGACCAGGCCCTGGAGCACATCCGGCAGTACAGTTCCGGCCACACGGAAGCGATCGTCAGCACCGATACCGCTTCGGTACGCCGATTCACCACCGAACTGGACTCGGCCGCGATCATGGTGAACGCCTCCACGCGGTTTACCGATGGGGGCGAGCTGGGTCTGGGGGCAGAGATCGGTATCTCGACCCAAAAGCTGCATGCGCGCGGTCCGATGGGGCTCGCCGAATTGACCACCTCGACGTGGATAGTGGAGGGCGATGGCCACATCAGGCCGTAGCCGAGTGCTGGTCATGTCAGAATGGCCACGTACGTAGTCGAGAGAGGTAGACGTTGATGAGAAGTTCTCTGGTGCTCCTGGCCAGCGAGCAAGGGGGGCAAGTTCCACAGTTGCTGCCGATCGGCTACGGCATCGTGTCGATCGTGGTGTTGTTGGCTTTACTCGTCATCACCTTCGCATTCCGTAGCTTCGGCAGCCGATACCGCGATCGCTGAGATGTCGGTTTGCCCGGTGGCAACTGGCGCACAGCGGCGATGACCGCTGCCGGTTCCACGCCGTCACGGATAGGGATCATGGGGGGTACCTTTGATCCGATTCACCACGGCCATTTGGTTGCGGCAAGCGAGGTTGCCGACGAATTCGACCTCGACCAGGTGCTCTTCGTGCCCACCGGTGCACAACCCTTCAAAGCGGACCGGCAGGTCAGTCTGGCCGAACATCGCTACTTGATGACTGTGATTGCGACCGCTGCGAACCCGAGGTTCTCGGTCTCCCGCATCGAGATCGACCGTGACGGCACCAGCTACACCGTGGACACGCTGCGCCAGTTGCGCGCGCAGTTGCCCCAGGCTGAGTTGTACTTCATCACCGGTGTGGACGCCTTGAGCCAGATTGTGCGATGGAAGGACGCCGAGGACCTGTGGTCATTGGCACATTTCGTCGGGGTGAACCGGCCCGGGCACAGCGCAAATATCGCAGCGTTGCCGGCGGGGGAGTATTCCCTGCTGGAGATCCCGGCCATGGCCATCTCCTCGACCGATTGCCGCGAGCGGGTGCGGGGCGGCAAGCCGGTCTGGTACCTGGTTCCCGACGGCGTGGTGCAGTACATCGGCAAGCACCGGCTCTACGCCGACCCGGCCACCATGACCAGCGGGGCGGAGGTGCCCGCATGAGCCAGGATCCGGGTATGGGCGAGCGCCGACGCCGTCGTGAGGCCGAGCGTGCCGCGCAGGCTGCCTCGGAGCCGACGCAACTGACCCGTCGGGAACTGCGCGAGCGTGCGGCTGCGGAGTCCGAGATGGCCTCGGGTGGCAATGATCCCGGCGCCGGGTTGACTCGCCGCGAACTGAGGGAGCGGCGGCTGCAGGAGGCCGTGGCGCGGGAGGCCGCAGCACAGGAAACCGCAGCCCCAGACATTCCGGGACCGGTGTCGGGCCAGCCTGCGACGACGAATTCGGCTGCCGCCGCGTGGGGGTATGAGCCACCACCACCCACCCCGACCCGCGGCGTCAGCGCCGCGATGGCGGAGGCAGCGGGTTTGTCAGAGCCTGCCCCGACCCGCAGGCCGGTGATACCGCCACCGGCGCAGACCGGTCCGGTGACGCGACCCGATAGCGATACCACTGGGCTCCTGCCGCCCCCGTACCAGGCTGAGCCGGCCGCTGCAGCTCCCGCACCGGTGGCCACCGCCCCGGCGGCGCCGACACCGGTGGTAGCCACGCCACCCCAGCCCCCGGCGACCACACCACCAGCTGTGGCGGCACCACCGCCTCACCGGCGCTCGGTGTTGCAAACGCCGGAACCGGCAGGCGCGCCGGAGGAACCGCCATTGACTCCCACGCGGCGGGCGATCCGGCTATCGCCGGCGCCGGAGGCCGAACCGACCTCACGGCCGCCGTCGGCGAGCGGGGGTACCGAGACACTCTCGAAGCAGCCCAACTGGGCACCCCTGCCGCCACCGACGCCGCCGCACCCGATGCCAGCGATCACCGACCGGCCTGACGACGCCCCCGCGGCTCCCGAGCCAGGTCCGCCACCTCCTCGGTCGCAGGGCCATGAACCTGTTGACGTCGTGCCCCATCACGCCGTCAATCCGCCCGATGGCGTGCACGAAGAACACCACACGCCAAGATGGTTGACGGTGCTGATGGTGATCGTTCTGGTGATCATCATGGTGGTGCTGGGTCTGCTGGTGTATCAGATGGTGTTCGGCCCAGAGCCGGCCGAAGCGGCGGTGAACGGCATGTTTGAAGGATGGCGAACGTGAGCGCGACCCAACGGGCTGTAGCACTGACTGGAATGGCCGCCCGGGCCGCTACCGACAAAATGGCTGACACGGTCATCGCCCTGGACGTGTCGGATCGGCTGGCGCTGACCGATGTCTTCGTGGTCACCTCGGGGACCAGTGAGCGGCAGGTGCGAGCGATCGTGGACGCCGTCGAGGAGGCCATGCACCGCGAAGGCGTCAAGGCACTGCGCAAGGAAGGCGTGAGCGAGGCCCGGTGGGTGTTGCTGGACTACGGTGACATCGTGGTTCATGTGCAGCATGAGGAAGACCGAGAGTTCTACGCCTTGGAGCGGTTGTGGAAGGACTGTCCCGTCGTCGAGCTTCCCGCTGAGCTTTCGTGACCGCTGGCACCCTGGTGCTGCTGCGACACGGCCGCACCCCGTGGAATGTGGCTGGCCGGTTGCAAGGTCAAGCCGAGGTGGACCTGGATGAGGTCGGCGTCGCGCAGGCCGCCGCTGTGGCGCAGGCGCTCGCGACGCTGCAGCCAAGTGCAATCGTCAGTTCGGACCTACGCCGCGCGGCGGACACCGCAGCGGCCCTGAGTGCTGCCAGCGGAGTCGCGGTCACGCATGACCAGCGGTTGCGGGAGCGGGCATTCGGCAAATGGGAGGGCCTGACCCACGCTCAACTGCAGCGGGACTGGCCTGAGGAGTACCCGGTGTGGGTTGCCGGTGGTGTGCCGGATGGGATTGGAGCCGAGTCCCGTAGCGCTACCGGTGTCCGGGTGGCTACTGCGATTACAGAGCACGCGCAGCAGTTGGGACCCGATGACAGCCTGGTCGTGGTGACGCACGGTGCGGCGATCAGCGCCGGAATCAGTTGTCTGCTGGGCATGGATCCCGATAGCTGGCACGGGATCTCCGGGGTGGCGAACTGTCATTGGTCCGAGTTGCAGCCGACCCGTAGCGGCAAACCGCAGTGGCGGGTATTCCGGCATGACATCGGTGCCTGAGGCTGATTTTTCAAATCCGGTGCGGCTCGACTACACTGGCTCAGGCCCGCACGGGTTAATCCACGGGGCTATGGCGCAGTTGGTAGCGCGCTTCCATGGCATGGAAGAGGTCAGGGGTTCGAATCCCCTTAGCTCCACCCAAAGTGACTTACGGGAACACGCGACATCGAAAGATGTGGAGTGTTCCCGTTTGGCTTCCTTGCTTCGGGTCGTCTCTCGGGCGATGGTTGCGAATGGTTCGGCGAGTTGTGGACGTAGCTGCTCGTCCTCCGTGATCTCCAAGCGCGTGTAGAACGCCTGGTTGGCCAGTCGCCTGCTCCCGTCGTCGGAGTGGGCGTAGGCGTGGTGCGCGTCGGTAAGGAGCCGCAGGGTGTCCTGGAGGAACGCTCGACCGCCGACGTGCTGCTCGTCATGCTTGCGAAGGCGCTGCTCGATGTCGGCGAGCCCTGTACGGATGCGGTCTTGATGACGTTTGAGGGTGGGCAGATCGATGGCGTCGGCGAAGTGCGCGGCGAGCAGCTTGTCGCTCTCGGCTTCCAGGCGAGCCCGGTTCGCGGTGAGGTCCGCGAACTCCTGGTCCTTGCCCGCGCTGCGCTCGTCGAACGCGGCATCGACCTCGGCTACGAGGTGCCGGTAGTCGTCTTCGCTGATCGTGATGCCGCGGTATGAGTCCTCGACCAGGCGTTCGGCGACTCGGACGGGCACGGCCCGTCGAGTGCAGTCGGTCTTCTTCGCGGCACGGCCGGAGCAGACGAAGTAGGCGTAGGTAGTGCCGCGCGGATTGGTCGCGAAGTCGAGCAGCATCCTCGACCCGCAGGTGCCGCAGTGCAGCAGCCCTTTCAGGTGGTGTGCGTGCTGGACGTGCCGGGTTGCGTGCGCGTTGCGTGCCTTCAACAGTGATTGCACCTGATCGAACAGCGCGGGTTCAACGATGGGCTCGTGTGCGCCAGGATGCAGGGCACCCCGGTAGCGGATCACCCCTGCGTAGTACGGGTTCGTCAACACCCGATACAGAGCGTTCTTCCCCAGCGGCCTGGATGGGCGCTTCGGCGACGGCACGGACACCAGCCCGCGCGCGGTGAGGTCGCGTAGCAGCGCGGTCACGGAGGTCTCGCCGCCCGCGTATCGCTCGAACGCCCACCGAATCAGCGGGGCGCGGTCGGGATCGACCTCGACGGTTCTGCTCTCG